>NZ_QTMZ01000099.1:0-4774 GCF_003602935.1 Bacteroides sp. AM54-2NS | reverse complement strand
GTATACGGTTCCGCCCTTTCAGGGCTTGTGGCTGGTGTGTTTTTTTCGTAGGGCGTTGCCCTACGCTATATAATTAAGCCCTTTCAGGGCACCCCAATAAATATATAATTGTAAGGCTTTCAGCCTAACCGATAAATTCTCATTTAACCGATAAATTCCCATTTAACTGCTAAATTCCCATTTAACCGCAAAATTCCCATTTAACCGATAAATTCTCATTTAACCGATAATTTCTCATTTAACTGCAAAATTCCCATTTAATTAAGAACGGTACGGAAATGAGGTAAACTCATACAATTATAATTCAAAAAGACTTCCGTAAACATTCTCAAGTATACTTATCACTATGAGAAAAAATACTCATAGGTATGAGAAGAAATACTCATTACAATGAGAACTTTTTCTCATTGCAGTGAGAATATACCCTTGTCAGAATAGGCTGAAACAGTTCATTACTGTACCGGAAACGAGCTAATTCTAATTCAAAACCGAACATGAATGCTTGTCTACTTCCCACTATATTTACTTGGCTGCATCCCGAATTGTTTCTTGAACAATGAACTGAAATACTTCGTGTTGACAAATCCGGTTTCGGCGGCGACATCGGTTACGCTTTTACCTTCTTTCAGCAGTTCGGCAGCTTTTTGTAGCCGGATGATACGGATAAACTCTTGCGGCCCTTTTCCCGTCAGTGATTTAAGGCGACTGTAGAATAGTGTCCGGCTCATTGCCATTTCATGGCACAAGAGATTGATGTTGAAATCGGGTTCATCCAAATGTTCAAGAACAAACCGGGTAGCTTGCATGATAAACCGACGGTCGCCCTCGGCCATTGTTTCGCTTGCTGTCGTTACGTTTTTGTTGTCGATACTTTCA
The DNA here is from genome assembly GCF_003602935.1 of Bacteroides sp. AM54-2NS. Classification (NCBI taxonomy): domain Bacteria; kingdom Pseudomonadati; phylum Bacteroidota; class Bacteroidia; order Bacteroidales; family Bacteroidaceae; genus Bacteroides; species Bacteroides sp. AM54-2NS. Next base: position 3,898 of record NZ_QTMZ01000099.1, on the reverse strand, counting down.
TTGTTTTCATTGCTTTCATTGTCGTCACGTTTGCCGCCCGCCTCTACTTGAGCGATGGCTTGCCGCATGAAAAACTGCCGTTGCCTGTTTCGATTGTCAATCAATCCTTGTACTTTCAATTTCAGTATCTCTGTACTGAATGGTTTGGGGATATAATCATCCGCGCCTTTCTTCAATCCTTCCACTATTGCTTCGTGGTTAGCCTTTGCCGTCAGCAGAACGACGGGAATACCTGATGTGTCAGGATTTTCCTTGACCATTCTGCAAAGCTCGTCACCCCGTATGCCGGGCATCATGACGTCGGAGAGGATGATGTCCGGATATTCATTGGCGAGACAGGCGATAGCTTCGTGTCCGTCGGCAACATCAATCACCCGATAGAGGTGTTCAAAGGTCTGGCGGAGGTAGTGACGGAGAGTTTCGTGGTCTTCTACAATGAGCAATGTATTCCGGTCGTCCGGATCTTTCATTTTATCCGTTTCGTGGCTATTATTATTCGATGTGCCGGCAAGGTGTTCGAGGGATGATTCGTGCGACACGGGTTCGGCTACGGTGGTGGTTCGTGGCAATGTTACGATGAAAGTAGTTCCCTTGCCCTCTTCGGAACAGAAAGTGATTTTTCCATGCAGCATCTTTACAATGCGTTGCACCTGCAACAGTCCGAATCCGGTTCCTTCTTCCTGTGACTGCCGGGCATTTTCGGCTCTGTAAATATCGGAGAAGATGTGCTTCTTCGCTTTCTTCGGTATGCCTATTCCGTTATCTTTCAACGAAAGGATGGCTTTGCGTTTCGTGGCTTTCAAATCCAGACTGATTTCTCCCTGGGGCATGGTGTATTTGCAGGCATTGGAAAGAAGATTGTCGAGTAACATCTCTATCAGGTGTTTGTCGGCCGAAACGAAAACGGATTCGTCGGGTTGGGTCAGATTCAGTGTCAACTGCTTCTTCTCGCAAAAAGACCGGAAGACGGAGACTTCTTTCAGCAAAACTTCATTCAGACAAAGCGGAACCGATGAAGAAGATTGCTTGTGGGCGTCTACCTTTTCAAATTCGAGCAACTGTGTGATGAGCGAATGGAGTTTCCGGGTACTTTCATGAGCCAGATTCAGGTAATAACGGGCTTTGTCCGAGAGATCCTGTTCCCGGTTCAAATCCTCCAGCGGCGCCATGATAAGCGTTACCGGCGTGCGAATGTCGTGCGCCGTGTCGATGAAGAAACGTATTTTGTCTTCGTCGTATTTCTTTTGGAGCTGGTTGCTCTTATAGCGCAGGATGAAATAGAAAACGAAGCCTATTATAAATAGGTAAATAGTCCAAGCCCACCACGAGTTCCACCATGGCTGGCTCACTTTCACTTCTAAGGTGCTTTCGGAGATAGTCTTTCCGTCGCTGCGCCGCAGGCTGCGCACCTTAAAAAGATAAGTGCCCGGCGATACCTTGGTGTAGGATGCCTTGCCCTCGGCAGACGGTTTGCTCCAGTCATTGTCATACCCTTCTAAAATATGCTGATAGACAATATCGCGCTGGAAACGATAGTTGATAGATTCAAAAGAAACGGTAAACGAGTTGTATTTATAGCCAAGCCGTACCGCACGGTCGGCAAGCATATCATGGATGGCAGGTTTCAACGATTCTTCTTCCTGGACGTTTTGATAATCAACCGTCAGCCCTGTGAAACGCAGGAGCGTCCAGTAGTCTACGGTTGAAATGTCGAGTGGCATGATAAAGACAGCGCCATCCGTGCTGCCATACACAAACTCGCCGTTCATCAACCGGGCAAATGAGGATTTGTTATATTCCTTGTCTATATTGCCCGCATAGTTGAGGTTCGACACGCGCAGGCTGTCTATCAAGGCAATTCCTTTTCCGGTGCTGACCCACAAGCGTTTCTTGTCGTCTCGCTGCAAACTATATATATCGTTGGACGGCAATCCCTCTTGAACAGTGAAAGTCTTTACCGTCCGGTTTTTCATATCATATAGATTCAATCCTCCCCCTTCGGTTCCCAGCCACACGGTTCCGTCGTCATTGAACAGCATAGAGATGATATAAGCACTGACATTCTGATTGTGAAATTCCTGGGAATTGGCATAGTGCTGTATATTCCCTGTATGTTTGTCCACCAGGAAAAAACCGTTGACCGTAGCCACCGCTACCCGGTTTCGGTCGATAGGTTCAATGGACTGTACCCAATTCACGTCGAAAGACCGTCTGCTGCCTTTTTCTTTTTCAAACATGATCAGGCATCCGTCCAGACCTCCTATCCATAAGTCTCCCTCCATGTCTTGTCTGACGGAGAAGATATAATTGGTAGTCAATTGCCCTTGTTGCTTGGTGAGATGGCGTAACACGCGTCCGTTGTTATCCAGTAGATACACTCCGTCTCCGTACGTTCCTACCCATACGTTCCCATTTCCGGATGTGCAAAGAGAAATGGTTACGATTTCTTTCAGCACGTGTTTCCAAGTGCCTGACAGGGTGTTTCGGATGCTGATTCCATCATCGGTAGCGAACCATTGGTTGCCATCCGGATTTTCTTCGATATCATTCACGTTGTTGCTGATGAGAGAATGGGTATTTCCCTTTTCGTGTATTAATATCGAAATGGGATGTTTCAGCAGGATAGCCACGGATACACCTCCCGTATAACTACCTATCCAGATGTTGCCCTGGTCGTCTCTGGTTACGGCATATACGCCGTTTCCGCGCAGGTAAGTATCTGTGTCATCTTTGGTGTTCATCAGTAAACGGGCTTTCTTGGTGTCCTTGTCTATCGCATACACACCGCCACCGTCTACGCCTATGAGTATGGTATGTACATCATAGTCTGTAATTGCCCGTATCGGATGAAGGAACGTGCTCCCTTGTCCCTCCAGCGCAAGCACTTTGGAAGTGTTGAGGTTCATCACAGACAAACCGCTGCCAAATGTGCCTATCCAGAGTTCTTTTTTCGGTTTGTCGCAGAACAATGTTTGTACATTCCACCCTTCCAGCAGCTGGCGTTTCTTATCCGGCAGGGCGTGTGACAGTTGGCAGACTCCGTTAGAAGTACCCACAAAAAGCGACTCGCCGGCAAATGCGATGTCGTTGACATATTGTCCTTTCAGCACGGCAACTATACGATGGTCCGCTTCTTGCTTGTATAGTCCTTTATCCGCCCCCATCCACCAGGTTCCGTCACTATCCAAACAGAGTTTGTTCAAGATGACTTCTTCCTGAATCAATTGTCCCAGGTGGAGGACTTGTTCAAAATGATCCAGGATGGTGGAATATCGGTAGATTCGTCCGGTGTGGTCGTAGGCAAACAGTCCTTGTTGTGCGTCGTACAATAAGTAAAGCCTGCGTCCGGCAAGATCGCCATAATAGAAACTGCCCGGTAAATCATAGTTCTTTACCGTATGACCGTTGTATCTGTCTATTCCGGTTTTTGTAGCAATCCACATAGCACCGTCTCCATCCTCGACAATCGAAAAAACACGTTGACTACTAAGGCCTTCTGCATAGCCTACATGCCTGACATCGAACATCCGGTTGGTCAGTTCGGCTTTGACAGCCATATTTATCATTAGTAGTAAGGTGATAACAAGATTAAAACGAACCATATTCTTTTAATTGTTGACATTACAAAGATAAAGTTTCTTTAGAAAATCCCAACAGAATAGGGGTGTGAAATTAGAAGGAATATTCAGTAAATCTTCCTAATAATCATGTTATAAACGGCTGTCTTGGTACTGGTGTATAGGGAGAATGGATATTATGAAGCAGGGAAGAATACCTTATCTCCCCTTTATTATTGTATTAAGTTACCGCTCTTCTTGCATCAGACTACCGATATAGTTAGCGTTCCCACGGCCGTGACCGACTTCTCTTCGACGCGTGAAGAGAAGTTACCACAGCT
>NZ_QTMZ01000098.1:0-5112 GCF_003602935.1 Bacteroides sp. AM54-2NS | reverse complement strand
TGACTAAGAAAGGTTGAATATTATATTAACAGCATGAGTATGATTCAATAAGGAAATAGTAATCCAACTATCTTCTTAAATACATCACCTGCCATTAGTTCACCACTTGCAGGTAATCCAGCCTTATTAATAGATACAATGATACTATACTTGGGATTATCAGTAGGAAAGTAACCACAGAACTCTACCGCATACATATCCTTAGTACTATCCTCATTAGTAGATAATGAACTAGTTCCCTGCATACCTGCAACTACTACCTTATCAGACTTGGCAGGTTGACCTAATCCGTCAGTAATATTAAATACTAGAGCTTTCTTCAAACTATCAATACTAGCCCTACTTGCTATTTGGGGATTAATAACTACTACACTATCCTTATATAGTTGAGGCTGTATCATCTTCCCATTGTTAGCAATAGCATTATAGAAGGTTAGTATTTGGATTGGCGATATTTGTTGATTATATCCAATACTTGACCATGCAAAATCACTCTTAGCCCAATTGTTATCTTTAGGAGTTACAATGTGTGCAGGCTTTAGATTGGCTATTCCTGTGATACTATCTGGCTTACCATAGCTCATATTAGCTAATAAATTAAAGTATGCTTGGGGATTATTACCAAATGCTTTCTCCATTGTCTTATAAATGGCAATATTGGAACTAGCTGCCAATCCTTCTTGTACTGTAAGCTCACCATATCCACCTCTATGCCAATTATGGTCTTTAAGCTCTCTGCCATGAACTTGATAGATACCATTTCCAGTATCAACCTTATCACTCAACTTCACCTTACCAGTTTCTAAAGCTACCAATAGCGATATTGGGTGCATCAGACCAGTAGACTGCCATACAGAGAAGTTCTCACATGATTGGTAGTTCGTACTGTCTTTCTTAGTAAGTCCAACCAGAGCTTTTATTTGCCCTGATTGAACTTCCATTACTATAGCCTGCCCAGATAAAGCATCGAGTTCAGATAGTTTATTCTCCAGTAGAGAAGTTACATTTACTTGTAATATACTATCTATTGTGGAGATATTCTCTGTAACTTGTTGCCTAGATTGGCAGGAAACTAATAAGAACAATATTATTAACGCTATAAATTCGTTCTTCATTACCTTAGAGTAGTTTCTGTATTAGTTGTTCCATTCTTTACATACAGAGCAATTAGGGTCATGAATATTCTTTCCGTCTTTTAGTATAAATTGATGTTCATAGTACCCTTCTTTCTCTAGTTGTTTACACTTCTTACAGGTAGGATGATGCATTCCTTCTCCGCTTTGTGGTGTCCCATCTCTATTGTAAAACATTATATATTCATGTCCATCCGGTTTCGTAACTTTCTTACTACCTGCCAGTTTCTCATCATTTGGATAGAATACACCGTCCCTATAAGTACCACCCTTTCCTTTACAACTGAATAATGTAATTAGTGCAAATATTACACAGATGTACAATATGTTTACATTTGGTTTCTTCATTGTAAATTCCTCCTTAGCTGATTAATATATAGTTAACCCCTTTGGGATATTAAATAATAATTGTCAATAAATAACTGCGATATTTATGATTAGAATATAATTGTCACAGGCTTATTATTGATTTTAGTATTGCCGTAATATTTCTTCTTAGGATAGTCCTTTAACAGATAATTCTTTGTTTCCTTAGGAATATTGGGATTAGCTATGTCGTCTTCAATCTTACGCATAGGTACATATATACTCATCCATTTGTCTTTATTGAGTATAGCATAATCATCATACAGAGCTATGGCGGTAATTTTACCATTATCTTGTACTTTAATCTTAATAATTACACTGGTATTACTAAAACCTCTAGCTTCTCCATTTACATTTCTAATCTCATCTGCATATATGATACTTGAAATTAGAATCATCACATACAATAGAATTACTTTCTTCATATCATTAATAGATGCCCTTTTGTTCCTTAACAGGCTTTTAGTTATTAATTATAGTGTGAGGAACACAACATAGAGTTGCACACTTCTTTAATAAAGAACTGTTGAGTAGTAAAATAGACTGTCTGTTTCTTATATACCTGTATTTATGCCAACCTGTTCCCTATAGTTGGCTATTACATATAGAAAGGTGTGGGAACACTATTTGCTTTATCCTTGTAACGGGCTCTCGCATTGCCTTTGCTGTGGATAAAACAATAGCAACCCACACCAAGCGGCATATAGAAACTTTACAAACGTAAGGTAAGTATATATCCAAAGTGCGGGTGCTATTGCTATCATCTTCACAGCGTTTCAAATTTGCGAGATTTGTTACAAGAAGATAATTTCAATAACACCTTTCGTTAATATGTCCTTCCAACAACTTAACTCTCTAAGTTCTTGGAATTGGTACAAAGATAATGAAAGGTATTTTATTTTGCAATTAAATGTATCTGTTAAAATGAGAGTTGAAAGCTATTTCTACTCTGAATATCCATAAATTGAGACAGAACTATTCAGAGCATAAATAAGTAAACTCCGATTCATTCTGTCTCAAATCTCAATTATCAGAAGCTAAGACAGTCATAAGTATTTAATAATTCCTCTTGCCTTAATCCCAAGTATCTCTTAGTAATTGATACACTGGAATGATTGAATAGCTCCATTAGCTTGACAAGTGCAAGCTCTGAATTATCATTATTCATGTTGTAAACCTGTCTGCCAAAGGTCTTCCTAAGAGAATGGCAACTGAAATTGCCTATATGTAACCTGTACTTCTTCTTAATCTCCTTCAACATGACATTGATTCTCTGAACTGTGTACACTGTCCCCTTCTGACTTATCAATACAGGTGCATTTATGCCAACTGGATTTATATGCTCATAACAATCTCTGATATGTTGCTGTAGCTGCATATTAATCCTGATTGTCCTTTGCTTCCCTGTCTTAATTTCTATAATGGTAAATTCTTCTGCATCTAATATCTGATTCCACCTTAAAGCAAGAATATCAGAAATTCTTAGACCTGTGAAGCAACCCAAAGCGATAAGAAGTGACATCTTATAATTACTATCCCTTGCCAACTTTCTTACTAAGTTCATTGCTTCGCTCCATTGCAGATAATCTGCTGTTGTACTTGAATATTTAAGTGACATAACGTTCTGTTTTATAGTGAAACTAATATAAGTGAATATTAATTTTGAGTTGGAATATCTAACCTACTGATTATTAGCTAAACATTCACTAATTAACAAAGTGAATATTATAAAGCAAGGACACTAAGCAAATAATGTCCTTACTTCATTCAACCTATATAAAAGGTAGGTGAGCTTCATCCAACACGCCACTGTCAACTATCCGTTTGCAAAGTTCGTGTGATGCCTGATTCCTAAGGTCTGTACCATAGTCCTTACTACCAACCATGCGAATAATCTCCACTATGGTTTTTATTAATTCCTGCTGTAGTGTACGGTGGTAACACTTTGTACTTTCAGCAAACCTTTTAGGATTCCAACTATAATCGTTCAAGGCTCTTTCAAGTTCTTGCGCTGCCTTGTATTCGCGACTGCCTTCTATTACCATATTCTATAATATTTAAGAGGTTTATAAATAGAAAGAGTACCTATATATAGTATATAGATACCCTTATTAGTTCTTCATGTACTACTTCATTGTAATAATCTTGTATATAGTCCAAATAATCATCAAGAAGAATACAACAGGTGAAATTGCACACGCAATAAAGAAAACTATAATCCAGAATGTAACGATTAATAATGCTTGTAACATAATCTTTGATTAAATTGATAACATAAAAGAATGTGTCCAAACCACCTTTGCAGATTAATTTGAACACATTCCCAATTTGAACACAAACAAGTTAAAGCGTACCTTCATCGCTAAAGCTATAATAGCTTTCACTTGTCATAATGATATGGTCTAGTACATTAATTCTCATTAGTTTGGCAGCTTCCTTAATACATCTCGTTAACTCAATATCCAGTGTGCTTGGCTTTAAATTCCCGCTTGGGTGATTGTGTGCCAAGATTAAAGATACAGAATTAGTTAGTAGGGCAGCCTGCAATATCATTCTGACATCTACGCTTGTCTCTGTTATCCCACCTTCGGATATTTGTGTATATCCCAAGACCTGGTTGGCTTGATTCAAGAATAATACTTTAAAGTACTCCTTGTAATCTATAGTCCCTTCTTTGAAGGTAGGCAGCAGAATCTGGAAAGCGTCAGCAGCACTGTAAACCTTGCTTCTGTTTCTGGTAGTTGGCTTATATGTAAGCTCTACTTCTCCAACTTTATAATCTAAATTCATAACGTCAATTATTAATGTGATTGTCTTGTTAATAACTGCTATCCTTTGAACAAGGCATATATTAGCAATAAGATATAGCCCGCTATTAATAAAGGAAAGGATAACATTGCCACAATCATTGTAGCAATGACAACTAACAGATAGAATAAACTTCTCATAAAATCCTGTTAATTTGAAATTCCCCTATCTGAAAGCTAAGCAAGCCACAATCAATATTAATAATCCAATAAAGAATTGCGGCATTAGAATTAACGGCACAATTAGTATTGTACCAATCGTACATAACATCTTTAAATCTTCCATACATATTGTTTTAGATTAGTAATCAGTGAATAAAGCAGTAAATAGACGGCTTGGTATGAAGAACCTCCCTTATCACCTGTCTTTGTGTCTGTCAATACAGAATCATATATTAATAATAGATGAGGCTGATATTCCAGAGATTCAGAAAGCTTGTGAGTTGGAAAGCGATTCACGCAAAACTATTTACTTCTCCAATAATGGGTGAGGGGGTGTAGAGTAGTTACACCGCTATAGAGTGCATAATATATACCTTATGCTCACTGCCTGACTAATAATTTTACTTTATCAAAGCATAAAGTTTAAATAGAAACACGACCTAAATCTAAAGGGGCGGGGGTATGATTTTAGATACTACCAAATTTGAGTTGGGGTATATAATATAAATAAATCTCATTAAAAGGTAGTACACTTATATATCTATATATTGTCAGATTCAAATAGATTGCCTACATTTGCATAAACTCATAATTATATGAATTATGGAATATATTAATGAATTTCACAAGCAATGGATAGAGCG
>NZ_QTMZ01000097.1:3767-5326 GCF_003602935.1 Bacteroides sp. AM54-2NS | reverse complement strand
AAAAGATACTTTTACAATGAAGAGTTTGATCCTGGCTCAGGATGAACGCTAGCTACAGGCTTAACACATGCAAGTCGAGGGGCAGCATTTTAGTTTGCTTGCAAACTAAAGATGGCGACCGGCGCACGGGTGAGTAACACGTATCCAACCTGCCGATAACTCGGGGATAGCCTTTCGAAAGAAAGATTAATATCCGATAGTATATTAAAACCGCATGGTTTTACTATTAAAGAATTTCGGTTATCGATGGGGATGCGTTCCATTAGTTTGTTGGCGGGGTAACGGCCCACCAAGACTACGATGGATAGGGGTTCTGAGAGGAAGGTCCCCCACATTGGAACTGAGACACGGTCCAAACTCCTACGGGAGGCAGCAGTGAGGAATATTGGTCAATGGACGAGAGTCTGAACCAGCCAAGTAGCGTGAAGGATGACTGCCCTATGGGTTGTAAACTTCTTTTATATGGGAATAAAGTATTCCACGTGTGGGATTTTGTATGTACCATATGAATAAGGATCGGCTAACTCCGTGCCAGCAGCCGCGGTAATACGGAGGATCCGAGCGTTATCCGGATTTATTGGGTTTAAAGGGAGCGTAGGTGGATTGTTAAGTCAGTTGTGAAAGTTTGCGGCTCAACCGTAAAATTGCAGTTGAAACTGGCAGTCTTGAGTACAGTAGAGGTGGGCGGAATTCGTGGTGTAGCGGTGAAATGCTTAGATATCACGAAGAACTCCGATTGCGAAGGCAGCTCACTAGACTGCAACTGACACTGATGCTCGAAAGTGTGGGTATCAAACAGGATTAGATACCCTGGTAGTCCACACAGTAAACGATGAATACTCGCTGTTTGCGATATACAGTAAGCGGCCAAGCGAAAGCATTAAGTATTCCACCTGGGGAGTACGCCGGCAACGGTGAAACTCAAAGGAATTGACGGGGGCCCGCACAAGCGGAGGAACATGTGGTTTAATTCGATGATACGCGAGGAACCTTACCCGGGCTTAAATTGCATTTGAATAATCTGGAAACAGGTTAGCCGCAAGGCAAATGTGAAGGTGCTGCATGGTTGTCGTCAGCTCGTGCCGTGAGGTGTCGGCTTAAGTGCCATAACGAGCGCAACCCTTATCTTTAGTTACTAACAGGTCATGCTGAGGACTCTAGAGAGACTGCCGTCGTAAGATGTGAGGAAGGTGGGGATGACGTCAAATCAGCACGGCCCTTACGTCCGGGGCTACACACGTGTTACAATGGGGGGTACAGAAGGCAGCTACCTGGCGACAGGATGCTAATCCCAAAAACCTCTCTCAGTTCGGATCGAAGTCTGCAACCCGACTTCGTGAAGCTGGATTCGCTAGTAATCGCGCATCAGCCATGGCGCGGTGAATACGTTCCCGGGCCTTGTACACACCGCCCGTCAAGCCATGAAAGCCGGGGGTACCTGAAGTACGTAACCGCAAGGAGCGTCCTAGGGTAAAACTGGTAATTGGGGCTAAGTCGTAACAAGGTAGCCGTACCGGAAGGTGCGGCTGGAACACCTCCTTTCTGGAGCGATGTCGTAA
>NZ_QTMZ01000097.1:0-3558 GCF_003602935.1 Bacteroides sp. AM54-2NS | reverse complement strand
TATAGATAGAGATAAACAAGAGAAAAAAGAAGCCGAGTCTAGACGAAAGGTAGACAAGGTTGAACTAGTCCTATAGCTCAGTTGGTTAGAGCGCTACACTGATAATGTAGAGGTCGGCAGTTCAACTCTGCCTGGGACTACCAAGCTCAAGAATGAGGAACAGCGAAAGCTGAAAGCTAAAAGCTAAAAAACGATATTTTTGAATAACCTCTTGGGGGATTAGCTCAGCTGGCTAGAGCATCTGCCTTGCACGCAGAGGGTCAACGGTTCGAATCCGTTATTCTCCACTCTCTCTGAAAAGAGAAACGATCTTTGACATGATGTACAAAAAGTAAAATTAAAAGTAAGAGCTAAAAGTATATATCAAACCGTACGTGTTCGAATATGCAATATTGACAGCCGGAAGCAATTCCCCAAGTCAATACCAGTATGAGAATAAAACGTTTGAAAGAAAGTAAGCAAGGGCGCATGGCGGATGCTTGGCTCTCGGAGGCGATGAAGGACGTGATAAGCTGCGATAAGCTTCGGGTAGGTGCAAATAACCTTTGATCCGAAGATTTCCGAATGGGACAACCCGGCATTCTGAAGGAATGTCATCCATCCTAGATGGAAGCTAACGCAGGGAACTGAAACATCTTAGTACCTGTAGGAAAAGAAAATAATAATGATTCCCCAAGTAGTGGCGAGCGAACGGGGATTAGCCCAAACCAATGTTGTTACGGCAATATTGGGGTTGTAGGACCACGATGTCGCAAGACTTTAGTGAGAAGAATTCTTTGGAAAATGAAACCATAGACGGTGATAGTCCGGTATTCGAAGCTAAACGAAGCGTAGTGGTATCCTGAGTAGCGCGGGACACGAGGAATCTTGCGTGAATCTGCCGGGACCATCCGGTAAGGCTAAATACTCCCGAGAGACCGATAGCGAACCAGTACTGTGAAGGAAAGGTGAAAAGCACTTCGAATAGAAGAGTGAAATAGTCCCTGAAACCGTGCGCCTACAAGCGGTCGGAGCAGCGTAAGCTGTGACGGCGTGCCTTTTGCATAATGAACCTACGAGTTACTTTTTCCGGCAAGGTTAAGCATTTCAAAATGTGTAGCCGAAGCGAAAGCGAGTCTGAACAGGGCGATTAGTCGGAAGGAGTAGACGCGAAACCAAGTGATCTACCCTTGGTCAGGTTGAAGGTTAGGTAACACTAACTGGAGGACCGAACCGATAAGCGTTGAAAAGCTTCCGGATGAACTGAGGGTGGGGGTGAAAGGCTAATCAAACTTGGAGATAGCTCGTACTCCCCGAAATGCATTTAGGTGCAGCCTTGGGAATTACTACTGTGAGGTAGAGCGACTGATAAGATGCGAGGCTTCACCGCCTATCAAGTCTTGATAAACTCCGAATGCGCAGTAGTTCGATCCCAGGAGTGAGGGCATGGGTGCTAAGGTCCATGTCCTAAAGGAGAAGAATCCGGACCATCAGCTAAGGTCCCGAAATAATTGCTAAGTTGAACTAACGAAGTCAGATTGCTAAGACAGCTAGGATGTTGGCTTGGAAGCAGCCATTCATTTAAAGAGTGCGTAACAGCTCACTAGTCGAGGAGTTTGGCGTGGATAATAATCGGGCATTAAGCAATTTACCGAAGCTATGGGATCAGTAATGATCGGTAGGGGAGCATTCCACTCCGCGTCGAAGGTGAAGCGTGAGCTTTGCTGGAGCGTGTGGAAAAGCAAATGTAGGTATAAGTAACGATAAAGGGGGTGAGAAACCCCCTCGCCGAAAGACTAAGGTTTCCTGATCAACGCTAATCGGATCAGGGTTAGTCGGGTCCTAAGGCTCAGCCGAACGGTGAGGCCGATGGCAGAACAGGTTAATATTCCTGTACTACCTTAAGGAGTGACGTGGAGACGGAGCAGTGATAGCGCCGCGGACTGACGGAATAGTCCGTTGAAGGGTGTAGATGTTGATCTTTGCAGGCAAATCCACAAAGAGAGTCGAACCTGATAGTATGGAACGTTCTTCGGAACAATCCAATAGTGCGTGTAAGCATACTCCCAAGAAAATCCGCTAAACTTAATCTTTAAGGTACCCGTACCGCAAACGGACACACGTAGTCGGGTTGAATATACTAAGGCGCTTGAGTGATTCACGGTTAAGGAACTAGGCAAATTGACCCTGTAACTTCGGGATAAAGGGTCCCAACGAGAGTTGGGCGCAGAGAATAGGTCCAGGCAACTGTTTAACAAAAACACAGGGCTGTGCTAAATTGAAAGATTACGTATACAGCCTGACACCTGCCCGGTGCTGGAAGGTTAAGAGGAGATGTCATCGCAAGAGAAGCATTGAATTGAAGCCCCAGTAAACGGCGGCCGTAACTATAACGGTCCTAAGGTAGCGAAATTCCTTGTCGGGTAAGTTCCGACCTGCACGAATGGTGTAATGATCTGGACACTGTCTCAACCGTGAGCTCAGTGAAATTGTAGTATCGGTGAAGATGCCGATTACCCGCGATGGGACGAAAAGACCCCGTGAACCTTTACTATAGCTTAACATTGAATTTGGGTAATTGATGTGTAGGATAGGCCGGAGACTTTGAATCAGGTACGCCAGTATTTGTGGAGTCGCTGTTGAAATACGGCCCTTTGATTATTTGAGTTCTAACTCGTGGATGCGAGGACACTGTTTGGTGGGTAGTTTGACTGGGGTGGTCGCCTCCAAAAGTGTAACGGAGGCTTCTAAAGGTGCCCTCAGGACGATTGGTAACCGTCCGTAGAGTGTAATGGCATAAGGGCGCTTGACTGGGAGACAGACAAGTCGATCAGGTAGGAAACTAGAGCATAGTGATCCGGTGTTTCCGCATGGAAGGGACATCGCTCAAAGGATAAAAGGTACTCCGGGGATAACAGGCTGATCCCTCCCAAGAGCTCATATCGACGGAGGGGTTTGGCACCTCGATGTCGGCTCGTCACATCCTGGGGCTGGAGAAGGTCCCAAGGGTTGGGCTGTTCGCCCATTAAAGTGGCACGCGAGCTGGGTTCAGAACGTCGTGAGACAGTTCGGTCTCTATCTATCGTGGGCGTATGAAATTTGCGTGGCTCTGACACTAGTACGAGAGGACCGTGTTGGACTGACCGCTGGTTTACCAGTTGTGCCGCCAGGTGCATCGCTGGGTATCTAAGTCGGGATTGGATAAGTGCTGAAAGCATCTAAGTACGAAGCCAGCCACAAGATTAGATTTCTTAGGGTCGTTAAAGACGATGACGTTGATAGGATGCAGGTGTAAAGGTGGTAACATCAAAGCCGAGCATTACTAATTGCCCGTTCACTTTCTTTCAAATATGTACCGGTTGGGTATATACGTTTAGCGGATTACTGATACGGAAACTGGAAACAGAGAACAGAAACATACTAGTAATGAACTTGAGATTTTACTTTTCATCATGTCATAACCTTATTCAGGTGGTTATAGCACGAGGGTTCCACCTCTTCCCATTCCGAACAGAGAAGTTAAGCCTCGTCACGCCGATGGTACTGCGTAACAGTGGGAGAGTAGGTAGCCGCCGTTTT
>NZ_QTMZ01000096.1:0-5544 GCF_003602935.1 Bacteroides sp. AM54-2NS | reverse complement strand
CCACACTTAGCACTGGCCAGAACTGGGGTTAAAGCGGCATATAATGATAGAAATGCACTTCTTGTTTTTGACATCATATCTCATTATTGAGTGATTCCACCTTGACCATGTCACGTCCATTGTGACGAAGACCGCGGGCGATGATGGTGTTGTTCAATCTTCCGAATACATGGGGTCGGAATAGGTGGTATTCACTTCCTCCATCTTCTTCTCGATTGCGCTTTGTATCTTTTCAAGCACATGAGGCTTGCTCTCTTCCGCAGTGGCGGCTGCCTCCTCTGTAGGCTCTGCAAGCTGCTTCTCCTCGTAGGCTGTCTCATATTGGTTGTCGCCTACGCTGAAACCACCGTCGCTCTCGCTGACCGCTATCGACTCTTCCTCGTCGGTCATGTCACTGACATCAAACGACTCGCCCTGTGACTTCTCGTCCTTGGGCTTTCCGTACAGATCCTGCACGATGATGACCGTATAGTAGATGACATAGATTATGGTCACGACAATGGCGAATATTACAAATGACTTCATATTTTCAAGTTTGATTTTACTATGGTTTGGCTTATTGCCGATGCAAAGGAACTACCTTTTCTTCAATCTTAAACCGAAATGACTTTCCGCGGAGCCAAATCTTAACTCTAATTTTGATTACACTCGCAATCATACTCAAAAATCAAACTCGAAAGGCACAAAAAAAGCCCTTCCGATAGGGAAGAGCTTGTAAAGAGGGTGGATGAAAAAAATGTGGATGGCTATATGGTCAGGTACTTGCCATGGGAGAAGTCCTGATGTTCGTTAGAGAAAACATAGCCCAACTGGTTGGACAAGCATTGGGTGTTGCCTATCCTGGCATCGATGTTGGTGTGCGAATGTCCGTATATCCAATAGTCTATGCCGCTATCGGTGATATAGTCCTCCAACTCTACGGTGAACGCCACGTTTGCCTTGCTGCCTTGAAACTTTGGGTGGAGCATACGGAACGATGGTACATGATGGGTGACAACAATCTTATGGGCTGCTTGCGAATATGCCACTGCATCCTTGATAAAGGTGAGGCAACGTTCATGCTCAGCATTGAATTGGGCATGGGTCATCAGCTCACCTTTATATAATATACGGCGGAAGTCGCTTATCACTTGCTCGGTGAAGTAAGCGTCCTCCAAAGGAATCCTCGACCAAAGGGTGGAGAGGATGATGTCGGTGTCGCCAATCCTCGCAATACCGTTGTAGTGGCTGAATACATTGGGACGTACCTCCAAGAGATAGCCGTCGGGCAGTGTCGCCACATCATAATATTTGTAGAACTCATGGTTGCCCATGCAGCAATGCACCTCCTTGTAGTTCTCCGATGCCCAGTCCCAAAAGGGATGCTTGGAGTAGTTGTCATCGCCGAGATAGCCGATGTCGCCGGCAAGCAGCAGTATGTCGCCCGTCACCTCCAAGGGGTGGGCTTTCAGATACCGCCAATTGTCGGCAAACTCCAGATGCAGGTCGGATGCGTATTGTATCTTCATATTGGTCATGCTTCTATAAACAATTCATCCAGTTGATCTAACAGTCCGGTCACAAATGCCTCGTCTTGACCGAGTGACTTTGACAATGGTTCTGCGAGAGTTGACCAGTCGGCTCTGATGGAGGCGACAAACTCCCTTATACATGCCACTATTGAAGCAGGAGCCTCAATGTTGTCCTCAGTCATTATGACCACATTTTTCAGGATGTCCGAACGGTGCTTCTTGATGTCTTTGGTGTTCACATGCTTGCCGTCCCGCTTGTCTGCCATGAGATTTAGGTAGGCTCTTGCCTTCAGTGCTATCAAGGCAGCGGAATTGGCATGGCGTATGCCATCAGTCAGTTGGCTGTGTGCGATAGTAAAGTGATAGTAATCATCGTCCATGATGATGGCACTAAGACTCGACACATCTTCATCGGTCGGGATAGTTCTATGACAAATCCCTTTGGCTCTCCAAGCACGTCGGGGTGGCGTGACAGCAGTTCTATCATCTCGGGATAGCCGTCTTTACCATCAAGGAAACGATACATTTCATACCTTGGTGGCTCACCAGCCTCCTGTTTCCTCTTTTCAGGTCGATAGCCAGCCTCCCGCACAAACTGCCAGAAGCGATTGGCGAAAGCCTCGGTCATGTTCTCTACGATGACTATCATGTCGATGTCGTGTGTGGCGCGTGGACGCACCACGGTATTGGTCATGGTGATGTCACAGGCTGCTCCGCCTATCACCACATAGTTTTCTGAGTATTCCGCAAATGCTTCACGGAACTTGACTAATCCTTCCATTTCTGTTCACTGATTATTCGTTCTACTTCTTTTTCTACTCTCGGATCATCATCATCTCTCAACGAAAGGACAAGGGAAAGGCGATCAACCCACTGGCTTTTGTCGCCCATTTTGCTGACAACAGGGTATTTCCATACCTCTATGATATAGTTGCCGTCATAGATGTTGGGATTCTCCATGACATCAGCCGACTTGACGGCACGATATTCCTTGCTTGTCATCATTATCATCTCTTCCCGGTCACGATTAAGCATGGAATAATGTGCCAGGCATTGATGCCGCATACGGGGTATTCCGCATCCAAGCGTATGTCATCGCAAAAGATGCGGTTCTCCACAGGTGACAGCAAGACGTTCTGAGCCTTGTCCCACAGTTCCTTGCCCTTCAACTCGAAGTGTACCACCTTGCTGCGCTGTCCGTTCTGAATCTTTTGACACAGTCCTACATCTTCAAGACAGGTGACACCCAACGTGACGCTTTCGTAAGAATATGGAAGCAACGGTGCAATATCCCTTGGCGACATTCCTTCAATACTGCCCACCTGTAGGTGATAGAGTAGTATGTATTGCGCCACAGGGGTCAATACTTCGGCAATCTTCCTGTTGCTTGTCTTCTCCAATGCTATGATGCCTGGCAGATGGCATATTCCTCGGACATGACAAAGAAGACTCCTTTGTCTGCCAGTCTGTGTCGCTCGTAGGTGGGTCCGGGCGCAAGGATAAACACCGCAGGCAGTCCCAGGGCTTCGGTCAACCGCTTGCCCGTGATGGCGCAAGTCCGTGGAGAGGGATTGCCCTTCTTGGGCTCAACGAACAGCAGGGGCGTGCCTTGGTATGTGCCATCATAGAACGGTATGAGAGTTTCTCGCCAACCGTGATGCCTTTCAGGCTTTCCTTGGCACGAGGTTCCACCTCAAAGCGTCTGCCCAATATCCTTATTTCTTTTTTCAATTCCATTCTGCTACATTTTAATAATGTATTAAAACGATGCAAAAATAAGGATAATAATTGAGAATCAAGCATGTTTGGGCGAAAAAGTGCAGATTTGATATGTAATTTCAATGCATTTGAGCCATTTTTGCATCAAATGATGGTGTTTTCGTCTTTATAATGTCATTCAGATGCCGTTCGTTTCTTCCTCATCAGATAGTCGTTGACATCCTTGTAGTCGGCATATCTGAAGGACTCGTCCGTCACCCTGTACTCGAATACATTGCTGATGCTCTCAACCGTCTTGCGTCCTGCCTGGTCGTTGTCGAGGAAGCAATGGATGTGGGTGTAACGGTCAAGGTAATGCAATGCCTGTTTGAGGTTGGCGACTGAGTTCAGTATCATATAGTCGCAAGGGCTTTCAACGACAAACCATCGGTCTTGCTGTTTAACGAGGGTCATATAAGCAAGGAAGTCCATGAAGCCCTCAAAGACCAGACAACCGTTTTGCCACTCGTTGAACGTATGGGCAAGCAGGGTGATGTCCTTATGCCCGATGCAGCCCTTGAAATAGGGATTGCGCACCTCATGTCCTTCACTCAGATTGCCAAAGGCAATGCCATAGTAATGTTTTTGCTCAACCTTGTAGTGTATCTCCCTGCAATACATCCTGCCAATGGTGATGTCTATCCGTCGGCTACTGAAATAGGACAGCAGAGAATGGTTGCTCAGTGGGAGCAGCTTCACATCGTTCATCTTGGTTGTCGTGTATTCCTTGGCTGCGATAGCGGTCTCGATTGCCTTATCCACAGTGGCAATACTCTTGGACGCAAGGTAGGCAAGGGCATCGGAAACGGATTGTTTGTTATACATACGCTTTACCAGCTCCACAAGGTCACCGCCCTCCTTAATGGCGTAGTCGTACCACAGGTTCTCCTTCTTGCTGACCTTGAACGATGCGGTCTTCTCGTCCCTGAAGGGTGACAGATACCAGTAGGCATTGCCCTTCTTCTTTTTCAGCGTTACATTCTCCTTGTCTAAGAAGTCTATAATGCTCAGTTTCTTCGATTGTTCAATATTCATTGTACTTTCATTTGTTCGGTTTTACTTTGTCCATGGAAACAGTTTACTTTACCCTTTCTCCTATATAGGCACACCCGTAAACTAAACCATTTGCTAAACTACTTTTCCGCTTCCCAATTCAGCCTCCGATTTCGGTTTACTTTGGCCTTATTTCTTATATATAGGTACGGACGTAAACTAAACTGGTTTCTGAACTGTTTTTATTCCTCTTCATGGAACAGGTCAATCTCGGCAGGTGTATATCCGAAATAGTAATGATTATCCCGCTTCACTATGAGCTTTTGCTCGTTAATCAGGTATTTCAGCATTTTGATGATGACGCTTCTGCCACGCTTAAAGCCAATGTCTGCATAGGCTTGCGTTAATTCCTCCACCATGCGATCGAATCCTTTGATAGGTTTCTCCTTGAATGCAGCCGTCAGCGCCTCGTTATGCTGTTCGGATGTCAAGTCTTGGTAAGTAAACCTTGACGGTTGCTTGTCACCTTCTTCCTTCTCCGGCGTGTGCTCGACAATCTCTGGCAACCCTTCCTCATTGACTGTAAAGGCAAACGGCTTGAACTCCTTCTCACGGATGTGCATCGCCTTCACCTCGCTGATGTCGGGATTGGTGGTGCTCTTGGTGATGACAAGCACCGTCTCTGCCTTGTTGTTCATCTCCGTACCGATATGCCCGCGCACGTTATTGTCGCCCTTGTTCTGATGCAATACGCAATGGATGTGCAGGTCATACTTTGATGACCATTCCATCATCTTGTTGATGACCTCGACCGATTCTCCCGCATTGTTGATGTCGAGAAGCAGGTCTCTGATTCCGTCGATGATGACCAGTCCATAGCTTTGGTCTTGGGCAAGCGCATAGTCTATGACCTCTATCCTGACGGAGGGCGTGTACTCTCTCAGACAGATAAAGTCAAGGTTCTCGTTGTCGATGCTTGTAGGTAGACCAGCGAGCTTCAGGATGCGCTCCAGCACATTATGGCAGTGATAGCGGCTCTGCTCCGTATCTACATACAGTATCTTGCGTTTCCCCTCTGGCAGACTGGCGCGATAGTTCAGTACCTTGCCGTTGGCGAGGGAAGCGGCTACCAAGGCAGACACGTTGAAGGTCTTTTTCGCCTTTGCCTTACCAGTAGAAGCACTGAAGTTGCCCAATGTGGCTATGCTGGAATTATCAACCCATATAATCTGAGGAGGTGTTTTATAAGTATCTGTTGCCTTTATCAACGATTCGCTCAATA
>NZ_QTMZ01000095.1:0-5655 GCF_003602935.1 Bacteroides sp. AM54-2NS | reverse complement strand
AAGTATGATTTTTCGTTCAAGTATGATTGTTTCTCGGAAAAATAGTGTACCTTTGCACTTGATTTCATTTAATAGCGTACAACAGTATGGCAAAAGTAGGTTACATCTTCATCGCCACCAATGGCGAAGAGTATGCAGAAGACAAGGCTTGGATGCAGCAATACGGCTGTGTACAGGTGATAGAAGAACTGTCCGAACACGAGAGGCTGCGCCCGATGTGGAAGCAGCTAATATCGAGTCTGGAGCGCGGCGACGAGCTGGTGGTGTCGAGATTCAGCAACGCACTGCGTGGCACCCGTGAACTGGCTACATTCATAGAATACTGCCGTGTGAAGGTGGTTCGCATCATCTCCATCCAAGACCGCATCGATACTTTTGACGAACTTTTCCCCGACACCAAGCCCTCACAGGTCATCCGTATGTTCGGGTCACTCTCTGAGGAGTGTGCCGTGCTGCGCAAGGCATCGGCACACATCATCCATCTGCAACAGAATATCCGGCCGCCCAAGAAGTCGGAAAGGGCACTGTCGAAGCTGGAGCGTGAGAAGAATATCGTGAACATGTACAACGAGGGGCACAGCATTGATGACATCTTCGCTATCAGTGGCTTCACAAGCCGAAGTTCCGTGTTCCGTATACTCAACAAGCATGGTGTGACGCTGAACCGTGGGCCGCACAGCGGACCATTGAAGAAAAGGAATAAAAGAGAGGAATAAGAAATGGAAGATATTAGAAAGGTTTTCACGATTCAATGGGTTGGTCCATTTGATACTTTTACGTCTTTGTCCGAGTATTTGAATGACCCAAATACTTGTGACTGTCATTTGTTCAGCTTTTATTATTGTTCGGGTAGCAAAAAAGGTAAAGGGCATCCCATTAGCAAGGATGACTATCGGTATTTTGGCCTCCATCGCTCTGGAACACCAATACATACGAGAGTGGCTTCTTGGCACGAACATTTAAGAAACTTTCGAGAACCTTTTTCTTTATGGATTGGTAGTTTTAGCGATTCGACTCAACAGACTCCACAAAACGTTGAGGACGTTGAAACAGTTTTCATTTCGACATACAAGGATGTCCTTACAGAAAACACACAAAAGAAAAAGGCAACACCTAAAGAAAGCATCTGTATCATAAACCTTTGGTATAGGTCTAATGAGAAAAGATGGTTGAATAAGAAACGAGACATCAAGATCTTCGATGATGTGCTTATTTATGAGGCAGAAAGCATGACCTATTCCAAAGGTAATTTGTCAATAGTTTAAAATATGGAACATTCAAAGACGTTATATCAGGCGACCAACTGGTCTTGGTCGATTTCTTCGCCACATGGTGCCAGCCATGCAAGATGATGCACCCCATCCTGAAGCAGGTGAAGGAAGTGTTGGGTGACAGAATACGCATCATCAAGGTGGATGTGGACAAGTATGGGGTGGCTGCAAGCCAGTATGGCATACAGTCTGTGCCCACATTGATGCTGTTCAGACACGGCGAAGTGTTGTGGAGGACGAGCGGTGTGATGCAGAAATCAGAGTTGCTGGCAACGATTGACCCGTTTTTAAGATAAAAGAGCAGAAATGTCAAAATCTAAATTAAAGTCTGTCCTCATGTCCATGGACAAGAGTGAAATAATAAAAATGGTATTGGAACTTTATTCTGCACGGAAAGAGGCAAAGGAATATCTTGACTTCTATGCAGAGCCGAATGAGGGTCAGAAGTTGGAAGAGTACAAGCACATCATACGAGAAGAGTTCTATCCGAGCAGAAACAGAGAGCCAAAGACACGCTTCTCAGTGTGCCGCAAGGCATTGTCCGACTTCAAGAAACTGAAGCCTCGGAAGATTCTATAGCAGAATTGATGGTGTTCTATATGGAGAACGCCTGTCAGTTCACTTACGACTATGGAGACATGTGGGAGCAATTCTATGATTCTGTTGAGAGTAATTTCGACAAGACATTGCGCCACATCGTGCTATATGACCTTTGGGACAAGTATGATTCCCGAATCAAGCAATGCCTTCGTTGGGCAAGCCCTTGTGGATGGGGATTTCCTGACGCACTGAATGATATGTATGAGGAAATGAAGGCGCATAATGAGGAACTCCGAAAGAAATACAGGAATTTCAAGATGCCCATCAACGCTGATTAATAAACGAATATACTCAAATGGGGAAACCGAAGAAAAAACATAAGAAGGCGAAACAACTACCCTTAAGCAAAGAAGAGCAGATTTATCAAGCGGCAAGAGACCTTGCAGCTGAAATTGGCATATCCTATTCTGAGGCATTAGGGTTTACCTTGGGCATAAAGGACGTAACGTATGGTTGGGAAGACGACTATACGGAAGAAGAGTTTCAGGCACTGATTGACCATGCTGTGGGAGACACTGATTATGAGCACACCCTCTATTGAATCATCTACACGAGAGGAACGTTTGGATTACGTTCTGAATGAATGGAAATGCCTACACAACTGTGAGATATGCGGCAAATGCCATGTTCTGAAAGGCAGAAGTGAGGAAATGCTCTATGCCGACTATATTGACGGCAAGCGGTCATATATGGATATAACACTGGAAATAAGAAGTAACAGATAATGATGTCACAGAAATACATATATCCATCGTTGTTCCAGGAGGAGGATCCGCATGAGAGCATTCCTTCTGAGAAAACAGAGTACGACCTGACCAATCTCTTTGGGAGGCTGGCAAAGTCTGACTTTCGCAGCCGTTTCCATCTGTCCAAGAAAGACAGGGAGTATGTAATGGAAAAGGGATTGCCGACGATACGAAAACACGCAGAGGACTTTGTGGCAAAAAGACTTGCTCCGGCTGTCATACCGAACGACGGCAAACAGACTCCAAGCACGGGCATCCTGTTTTCCTGGCTCAACATGCCACTGGCTGTTGTTGCAGGGGATGCTTCTTCAAGTGGCATCACATCCCAGCAGGCAGGGCACTGACCAAGGAAGAACAGGAATATGCTGTTGCCGTATTGATGGCATGGATTGAAAAGCAGATGAATAAAGGATGAAGATAGAAGAAGCCATAGTATATGTGATGGTAAAGCGAAATGGCGGCATGACAACTGACCAGATTGCCGATGCCATCAATCGTCATGGGCTGCACCTGAGAAAGGACGGTCAGCCTGTGACAAGCAAGCAGGTGTATGCAACAATCTGCCGTTTCCCTGAAATGTTCACAAAAGAAGCTGGCAGAATCATGTTAATGATATGACGTAACGATATGACAATAGATACAACCAACATGTGCTCACACCTTCAGAAGAAGTTGTTTGAACCAGAAGGTGTGTATTATCCTATATGGCAAGCCATGCAGGATGATGAGACCTTGACGGCTGTGGTGCGAAGCAGGCAGCTGCACATATACAGGAATGGGAAGAAGATCCTCGTTCTGGCAGGCAAGGCACAACCGAAAGTAATACGAGAAGATAAGTTGAATGAATTGATAACACAATAAAAAGAAGTAAGAATGAAATCATTTGGACAAAAATCGTGGATGCTTCCACAGCCGGTACTGATTATCGGCACATACGACAAGAACGGCAAGCCCAATGCAATGAACGCTGCTTGGGGCGGTCAATGGGACGCAAAGGAGATTATGATTGCCATGGGCGCACATGCCACTACGGAGAACCTGAACAACTGCCCCGACTTCACCGTGGCATTTGCTACAAAGCAGACCATGGTGGCAGCAGATTTCGTAGGCATCGTATCTGCCAAGAACGATGCGGATAAGATGGCGAAGACAGGTTGGAACGTCGAGAAGGCAGAGAATATCAACGCTCCCGTCTTTACAGACTTCCCCATGACATTGGAATGTCGCATCAAAGAGAAAATCGATGAGTCACCAGAGGGTTATTATATCGTGGCAGAGATAGTAAACATTCTCGTAGATGAAAAGTATCTTGCGAGAATGGCAAGCCAGATATGGAGAAGATGGAACTCATCGTGTTCGATCCCATACATCACGGCTACATTGAGCTTGGCAAGACAGTTGGTCACGCATTCTCAGACGGTAAGGCTTTGAAGGGATGATACTCAGATACATCTTCCATAGCGGCTTCTTGCTTGAAACGTCTCAATGCATCCTGGTATTTGACTACTGGATGGATCCTGCTGGTGTCATGAGTGTGTACATGAATACATGTAAACCTGTGTACGTGTTTTCAAGTCACTTCCATGAAGACCACTTCACAAAAGAAATCTTCAAGTGGAAGAATCGCATTCCCAATGTCACATACATTCTGTCAAAGGACATACTCAAACGAAGAAGAGCTCAGAAAGAGGATGCAGATGTTTGGATGGTAAAAGGAACAGTCTGGGAAGATGAGTATCTGAAAGTGACAGCAACAGGCAGTAACGATAGCGGTGTAAGCTGGATAGTAGAAACTGAAGGAAAAACTATCTTTCACGCAGGAGACCTATGCAACTGGTACGCACGCTTCCTCGCCGACAACACACCTGAAGGAGAGGTCTTCAGCGAAGAGTTCGGTCAATATATCAATCCTGTGGCGGAGGAAAAGCGATTCCTTGGTGAACTTAAAGACATTCGAAAGATAACTGATTCCTTTGACCTCGTGATGTTTCCTGTGGACGAACGCATCGGTAACGGCTATACGCTGGGAGGAAGGCAGTTTATTGAACGTTTCAAGGTTGGAATGTTTGTCCCGATGCACTTTGTCATGAGTGGATTTGAGAGTGTATGGCGCATGGAACCTTTCTGCAAAGAGAAGGAAGTTCCCTTTTGGTGTATCGAGCATGAAGGAGACAGCATAACAATTTCATAATCAAATCATCAAAACAATGGACGCAAAAGAAAAAGTATTGGCAACAATGAAGGAGGCTGGTCAGCCTCTCAACGCAGGTAAAATCGCAGAACTCAGCGGTCTCGACCGCAAAGAGGTTGATTCTGCAATGAAACAGTTGAAGGCAGAGGGTGCAATCGTCTCTCCTGTGCGTTGCAAATGGGCACCTGCAGAGTAAGGTTTATACTGCTGTCTTGAAATATAGGCAGCAGTATCTTTAGTTTTTATCAAAATGTTAAGGTGAGGAATCTGAATATCCTTGCCTACGGACATGAATATCCGCTGCATCTTTTTGGGGTAAGGTGCAGACGTGTGGCTGTCAGCGTATCTTGGATTAGAAACGCTTAGCGGTCACGGCGAAAGTCATTTCGTCTCTCTCCGCCGAACAAAGCTCTGAGCACATTGCCCAAAGCTCCGAACACGAAGCAGCAAACGATGATTGCAACAATATCGTCCATAAGCATTTTCTGTTTTATGGGTTATACACTATTATGAAGATTCACTATGTCCAAGCCCTGCTGCTTGGCTTCTCTGACGGTGTAGAATGTGCCGCCCTTGGGATTGCCATTGAAGTAGGCAATGAGCCGTGAACTGCGGTTGACCATGTAGTCGTTGCGCCTCAGAAGGCAGCCATTATAGTATCGCTCGCTCAATACGACCACGTCATCCACGATGCGTAGGATGGCATCATATTTGGCTTGCTCTTCCTTGCCCCACCTATCAGACTGACCACGGAACGGCACAACGGCTATCACCTGCAAGTCCTTCAACTCGCATTGCAACGAAAGGGCGGCTTCTGCCGCCAGCAGGTCAAATCCCATTGCCATGC
>NZ_QTMZ01000094.1:0-5830 GCF_003602935.1 Bacteroides sp. AM54-2NS | reverse complement strand
GAAGGTCCGAGTGCCGAAGACAAGGCACTCGACCTGTTTGCCGATATGATGATTGAGCGTATTCAGTCGCTGTCGGGCAAAGACGGATGGAAAAAGCCCTGGTTTACTGAGGGTACGCTGCAATGGCCGAAAAATCTGAACGGACGAGAATATAATGGCATGAACGCTATGATGCTACTCCTGCATTGCGAGAAGGAGGGCTACAAGATTCCTCGCTTCTGTACCTTCGACCGCATACAGCAGTTTAACAAAACTGGCAAGAAAGACGAGGAACAGAAGCCTCGTGTGTCGGTATTGAAGGGTGAGCATTCTTTCCCCGTGATGCTCACCACGTTTACGGTGGTCAATAAGGAAACAAAAGAGCACATCAAGTGGGAGGACTACAAACTGCTCTCTCAGGAGGAGCGCGAAAAGTACAATGTATATCCAAAGCTTCAGACTTACCATGTATTCAATGTGTCGCAGACCAACCTGAAGGAGGTCAGACCAGAGTTTTGGGAGAAACTGGAACAGGAATACTCGATGCCTAAGGTGGAGAAGGACGAGCAGTTTGCCTTTGAACCCGTGGATAGGATGATAGCGGACAACCGTTGGATATGTCCCATCAAACCCATGTTCGGTGATTCCGCCTATTTCTCCATCAGCAAAAACGAGATTGTGATGCCGGAGAAAAGGCAGTTCAAGGATGGGGAGTCTTTCTACTCGAACCTTTTCCACGAGATGGGACACTCAACGGGTGCGGAGGGACAGTTGGACCGCATCAAGCCCGCTACCTTCGGCTCGGCAGAGTATGCACGCGAGGAACTGGTGGCAGAACTGACGGCTGCGCTGACCGCTCAGCGATATGGCATGACGAAGCACTTGAAGGGAGATTCGGCTGCCTATCTAAAGTCTTGGCTGGATTCGCTGAAAGAGTCGCCGCAGTTCATCAAGACCACGTTGCTCGATGTGAAGAAAGCCACCTCGATGCTCACGCAGCATATCGACAAGATTGCGATGGAGATAGACCAGGAGAAAAAGGCTGAGCAGACGGAAAATGTCGGTAATGAGGAGAAAATGGAGGGAAGTAAGGATGCCGGGCAGGTATATTACGCTTCCGTTGCCTATCTCCAATCAACGGATGACACATCGGAACTGGATAAGCTGAAAGATCGAGGAGACTATGATGGACTGCTGAAACTTGCCAAGGATTACTATGACGGTAACGGCATGGACGAGAAGCAGACCTACAGGAAGCCGTGCCAGAACAGAGGCGATGACCTGTTGATTGAGGACAAGGACTTTGCAGTGGTATATAATGGCAGTGTCGGTGGCACATACGAGGTGTTCCTAAAGCATACGGAACAGGAGATACGGGACCATATCACTCGCTATGGCATAGGACGTGCCAGTGAGGACGTGAAGGCTGTGGCGAGGGAGATGACCGCCGAAGAGTTTTCGGAATTGGCGCAACGAAAGATGCCGATATTCCAGATGCCAAATGGCGGTCTGCTGAACCTGCAATATAACAAGGATAAGGATAGTCTGGATGTGGGGACTGTGACCAATGCAGGACTCTCAGTGAAACACTCCTTCCCTTTCAGTCATGACCATTCTATGGATGCAAACATCAGCTCTGCGTATGAGCAACTGCTCGACATGGAGGAGTACCAGAAGGAAGAGGTACAAGAGGAGCACGTTGCCAAGTCCGCTTTCCGAAGATGAGAGTAGTATCGTAGTATATACTAATCGTAGGCTTTACTACTCATAGTAGGTACTAACAATAGTCAGCCGCAAGGAGTATTGTCCCTGCGGTTGCTTTGGTTATGGAGTTACTTTTGACAGTCTCTTATCCACTCTTTCCAATCTATGTCATCAACAGTTAATTCTTTGGTCTCCCAATCGTAGTCGATGTTTGGCAAATTAGAATATGGGAAATAGATGCTATACCCGATTTGCCCATAGGAGCAAAATAACGGAGTGACTGCGAGTTCTCGACCATAGTAAGAGGATGGTTGAAGATAGTTCCTCCAACAAAAGCGGTCTCGTTTAATGCAGCGGCAGATATGTCTGATAAGTTGATTTCTGTCCATTATCTTTTGTCTTTGGGGGTTATCATATGATGTTCACTTCTTTTCCATTCTATTCAGGAAAGTCTGTAAATCCTCGTCTGGAATGCTCTTCAGTTTCACCGGCTTGAAACCGTCCAATTGCTCCACTTGAAATATCTCGTCCACTCCATATTTGGAGCCATCCACCTTTACGCTCTCCATTTCTTTGACGGAGGTATAGCCATACTCCGTTTCATGCAGACCGCATACGATGGTGAATAACGTGGTGTCGTTACCTTCCTGTTGCCCTTCAAGTACGAACCAACGGACGTGTCCGATGAAGAATATTGCCACACAAACGGCATCCTTGCCTTTGCCGTCCTGTGAGTAAAGAGGATAGGATTTCAGTCTCTCCTCCAACGTGGGTGTAATCAATCTGCTTGCCATAGTCAATCGTTGTTAAGTGTTCTGTAATACATTCTGTTTTCAACAAGGTGTTCGATGGTCTCTGCTGCCAATCGGCACACCCACTCGTTACGCTGGTCATAACGACCTTTTTGATAGTCGTTGGCAAGGCGTTCCAAGAAGGCAAACACCACCTTGCCCTTTTCGTTGATGAGATAGCGATGGTCATCTGCAAGGGCATTGCCTACCTTGGCGGCTGAACCCATCTGACCGTTTACGAACCGTGAGAAGCACTCGATAAATGCCTTCTCGTTTTCTGATAATCTGTTGTTCATATCCTTTGAATTAAGAGTTAAATACTTGCCTGATAATAGATGTTTGGCTCACTGCTGACGTTGTAGATGTAAGCGTCTCCGCGATTCTATATAGTGTATTAAAATAAAAAAGCTAATGATCCCTTTTTAGTCATTAGCCTTTTCCCATCTGTCAGGAAGCAGTTCCCTGTATTTTTCAATTGGTGTGTTCGGTTGCCATTCGGCTGTTCTGTTTATCACATCCGTGAGATACTCAAATAGATTCACTTTATGCATCCTACAAGTGAGTGCTATCGTATAGAGTATGGCGCCTCGTTCGGCCCCCTTATGGCTGCCGAAGAACAATGAGTTTTTTCTTGATAAGGATATGTACCGGTTCATCCGTTCAACCATATTGTTGTCCAGATAAGTGTCACCATAATTAAAGATGTCCACCACTGCATTCCACTCATTGCGAAGATAGGTAATGGCTTCCTGCAGTTCGCTCTTAGGTAACAAATCCCCCCGTTCTTCTATTTCATCAAGCACATCTTTTATTTCTCCGAGTATGTCCGGCGCATACTTTTTTCGATGCATAAGATTCTGTTCTACCGTCCATCCCTCAACCCCAACTTTATGCTTATGCTCGTTTTGATAAAGTGCGTTTATCAGCTCCACGATCCTTTTTGCATCCGGGTCCTTCTCACCGCAATCTATAAATTTCCGTTTTATATGTTGCAAGCACGGGATGCGTGTGATATTGGGATAAGCATCGCTTTCGAGCTTCCGGTAAGGTGAGTAACCATCGCTTTGTATGATACCTTTGCAACTGCCTAATTCGTTAAGAATAACTCTTTCAGACCGGGAGCCGTCATCATAGAGCAAGTATATCATCCTGGTGTTTATGCCGACAACCACCCAAAGGTATCCCTTCCTGACTCCTTTTCCCTTGCTGTTCTTTTCCGGGACGAGTATTTTGTAATAGGTTTCATCGGCTGCCTTATAAGGATCACTCAAAGCTGTCTGCCGGATGCACTTATAAAGATTTTCGAAGAGGCTTGAGGCTTTTTCTATCAACTTATGAGCCGTAGGTTTCTTCAGCGTAAAGCCATGACTCTCGAAGTAGTTGATGATTCTTTCAACAGGTAGCGATTGTATATAACGTAATTCCATCAATCCGGCAATAAATGAACCGTCATAGCTGGAATTCAAGAAGGCCGAAGCCGGTGTTTTTCCCTCAAACAGGCGACCTTCTTGCGTATAGGTGTGTATCTTGTAGACATGCTTGATGAAGCGCATGGGTACACATTCATAGCGGACGCATATTCTGGGAACAGTGGTAAACAACCGGGCCTTATTGATGTCAAAATCGGGATCATCGGGATAAACGACATGTTCTTCTTCCTCCATCTCATAATGCATGTCACGTTTGGCCCCATTGTTCTTTCTTGCTTTACGCTTATCTGCTTTTTCCGCTTCTATCTTCTGCCGCTCTTCTTCGGATATGGCAGATTGGGGAGCCTGTTGCCGTTCGGATGTGTTGGATACAAGTTTGGCGAGTCCCTTAGTAAGGCGCTGTTGCTTGCTAAGAGATTCGCCTTTTTGAAGGAGTGCCTCTTTAAGGGAAGAAACCTCCTTTATCAAAGCATCTATTTGGTCCAAGAGTCTGTTGTTGTCATCTCGTAATCCCTTGATTTGTTCCTTCAATAACTCTATGATCTCATCCTTTTTCATGGCATAAAGATATAAAAAATCAACGAATTGGCCAAATAAACCGGATGATATCTTTAGCGCAAATAACTAATAATCAGAATGTTGAATTAGATCCTAAAACGCTTTCTCAACCGTACAGACTTTAATGACACTCCATTTAAGATAAAAGACAAAACCTGATAAGAAATCTCGTAATTGCCTGTATTGGGGTTAAATGTCGGTAACTCAAAACTTCCACCTTCGAGGCGCTTGTAGTACAGAAGAAAGCCATCGCCATCCCAACGCAGTATTTTTACACTTTGTCGGTTTTTACCAAAGAATAAAAAGATATCTCCGGAAACGGGAGACAAGTCCTTCATTTCCGATCGTATAATTTTGAATAAACCGTCAATGCCAAGGTTCATACGAACAAAGCCCTGGTACAGATAGTATCGATTGGCTGATGTTAGAGAATACATGGATCTCCCTCCTTTCTTTCGTAATCGCGCAACATTTTAATCACACCACCGGGTGTGGCCCGTTTGACCGAAATGGTGGTTCCACTGTTAAAGGTGATTGTGATCCCGGCAAGACTAAACTCTTCTTCCGACAACATGGCGGGTGCTATTTGAGTGAATGAAGGAGAGGAAGTTGTCGGTTGGGAGGGTTCAACGCCGCCATAATAATCACGGACCACATCTGCCTTGGCTTGTTTAACGCTATAGCCCCGTCTGGACATCCAGGAACTCATACCACCAAAAGTGGTATGCTGATCGCGGCAAACATCGGCTAAAGAACAATTGTAGTCTACTTTCAATACTTCAAGGAAATGTTTCCAAGTTTTCCAAATCGATTTTCTGCTAAATCCATAATGCTTCATTTTTATACATAGCAAAAATATAAGAATGAAAAAAGGCCGACAAGATAGAATCGCGGAGACGCTTACTTGTAGATATAATCTCCGCAACGCACCAACAAGGCATCCATGCCATAGTAGATGCGCTTCATGCCTTTGATGCTTCCGCTCTTGTGAAAGTTGGGGAAACGGCTGATATTGCACTGCTTTCCTTGTTCTTTGCTCAATCTTCTTGTCCTCATATCGTTTAATGTTTGAATGTTCAACTTGTTTTTAACTTCGTTGAAGAAACTCACACTCAGCATAGTGAATATATTCCCTCTACGTTCGCATAACCGTTTCTTTCTTCCCTCCTTTTGAAGCCTTTCGGCTCCGCTTGCCGGGAACAGATTTTTCGTGCATCAAAAGACTGCGGAATGAGGGCGATAAGGCAAGGAAACAGACAGAGGAGTTAATGAAATACCCAAATCTTTGATTTGCGGAAAGCTGTCGTTCAGTCCTCTGCCTGTTAGCATGGCGGTACTTGACCATTCGCCCGGGCAGTAACTTTGCAA
>NZ_QTMZ01000093.1:0-6938 GCF_003602935.1 Bacteroides sp. AM54-2NS | reverse complement strand
ACTCGTATGAGGGACTCTGCGAGTATGTGGGCGGCAAGTACATCGCCTATACGGAGGACAAGCCCATCACCATGAACCCCTTCAACATCAGCAAGCGGGAGCTGAACATCGAGAAGATCGACTTCCTGAAGAACCTGATTCTGCTGATATGGAAAGGCTCGGAGGTGCAGATACCCGAACTGGAGTTCCGTGTGGTGGAGCAGTTGGTGACGGAATATTACGACTTCTACTTCAACGGCGTTCAGCCTATCCTTCCTCACAGAAGGAGACACTGAGAAAAAACCTCTCCACCATGGAGAAGCGGCGCGGCACGGAGCTGACTCAGATACACGACAAGGTGGAGAAACTCATCCACGGACTGGAGGAGCGGCGCATGGCATTGGCAGTGAAGACGCTGTCCTTCGACTCGTTCTATGAGTTTGCCTGTGAGCGTCTCGACCAGATATGCATCGAGAACAACATCACCACCATCGACTGCGACAACTTCGCCTACATGCTCCAGAACTTCTACCGTGGCGGCAAGTACGACAAGATTCTCAACGAGAACGTCGATAGCACCCTGTTCGACGAGACCTTCATCGTCTTCGAGGTGGATGCCATCAAGGAGAACAAGCAGCTCTTCCCCATCGTGACGCTCATCATCATGGACGTGTTCTTGCAGAAGATGCGCCTGAAGAAGAACCGCAAGTGCTTAGTCATCGAGGAGGCATGGAAAGCCATCGCCTCGCCGTTGATGGCCGAGTACATCAAGTACCTCTACAAGACCGCCCGAAAGTTCTGGGCGAGCGTGGGCGTGGTGACACAGGAGATACAGGACATCATCGGCAGTCCCATCGTGAAGGAAGCCATCATCAACAATTCCGACGTGGTGATGCTGCTCGATCAGAGCAAGTTCCGTGAGCGTTTCGACGAGATCAAGGCGATACTGGGCTTGACCGATGTGGATTGCAAGAAGATTTTCACGGTCAACCGATTAGAGAACAAGGAAGGACGCAGTTTCTTCCGTGAGGTGTTTATCCGACGTGGCTCGACGAGCGGAGTCTATGGTGTGGAGGAACCGCACGAGTGCTATATGACCTACACCACCGAGCGAGCTGAGAAGGAGGCATTGAAATTGTATAAGCGAGAACTGAAGTGCAGCCATCAGGAGGCTATTGAGCGGTATTGCTGGGACTGGGATGCCAGTGGCATCGGGAAGTCGTTGGCATTTGCGCAGAAGGTGAATGAGGCGGGAAAGGTGCTCAATCTGAGGGACAACAGCCCGATGACAAAATCATCGGGAACGGACGGAGTAGCGAGAGGAGAGTCCCAAACTCGTTTGGGCTATCCCGAGTCACGTCGGACGAAGACGAAGTCAACGGTGGCTGGGTAGTAGATACTATCAGTAGTGAATACTACCAATAGTAAATACTACAAGTAGTAAAGTAGTGGAATAGTAGAAACTGAAAGTAGTAGAAACGTAAAGTAGTGAAGCAATGAGACGTATACACCTTATTATAATATATATGTGTCTGACGCTTGTCGTGGGAAAGGTTCATGCGCAGTATTACAGCGTGAACTATGACAAGCAGACCGTTGCCGCCATGGCTGCCGCATTCGGTGCTGGAGCTATGGCTGAGAGCTATTATAACGAGCAGGCGGGCGAAATCTTGAAGCACTACAATGCCGCAGAGGTTGCCACTGCCGGTATCTTCGCCGCCAAGTTCTTGGAGCGCAAGGCATTCACCGACCTCGGCATCTGGAGCAGCAGTACGGAGAACTACTATTACCGCCGCATCCACAATATGGTGGCAAACAAGATTATGCCCAAGATCTGGACGGTGGCAGGCATGATGCTGAAGAGTCCGCAGACCGCCCTCTATTGGGGCAGTTACCTGATGAAGATATGTGCCGACACCAAGTCGCTGTGTATGCAGTTTGAAAGCGTGGTGACCAACAGCAGCCTGACCTTTGCCGACATCCAGTTTTTGGAAATCAACCAGGAGATAGCCGCCATCCTCAAGCTCTCGGAGATAGGCAATGTGGATTGGCAGCAGCTGTTGGACGACATCGCCAGTGTGCCTGGCAACTTCACCGTGGAGAACCTCACCGCAGACATCGAAACCCTTTACAACATGGGAGCATCGTTGGCTACGGCAGGCATCAACGGGGCATCGGACGCACTCTTGCAGAAGAGTGCCTTCAATGAGTTGTTCAATGGCAAGGTGAGCAAGATACTGGACATCTATGACAACTACCATGACCTCTATGAACAGGCAGAGAACGGCATCGGCAGCACCCTCCTCAGTCTGGTGGGTGGCGAGGACAACGTGGCAGCCCTCTTTGACCTCTCCAACTACAACATCACCTCGTGGATGACAGACTATCTGAGCGAGACGCAGGGCAACTACTACACGCAGCGTTGGTACATCGCCCGACGAGACCAAGGCAGCGTGAGCCTCTGTGACTACTATCCTCCGACCGATGACAACAGCATTCTGAACGGTGACCATTGGTATCGCATCAATACTTCCGACCCCAACTTCTACCCTAACAGCACGCAGCGAGAGCAGATATTGACAAACTCGGAAAACCATGCCGGATGGAGTCGCAGCCGTGTGCAGCAGCTCAATGCACAGAACGACGGCTTCACCTATACGATGAACTACTGGATGTCCGCGTACATCATCAGCCGTGGCGGCAAGCAGACCAAGAAAGCCTATGCCTACGAGATACACGTTTCCAAGAGTTGGAACAACGTAGAAGAGGTGTATGAGGATGTCTTCGACTCCTACAGTATGGACTTGAATACCTTCAAACGCCAGTTGCAGGCACGTCTCTCGGAGTACAACGACAACGAAGAGGGCTATGTCTATTACATCGCCAGTGATGCACGCCGCTACTACCAAGCCACCGATGCCGCCAAGCTGAAGGGCGTGGAGAGCGTGACCATCAGTGTCACCTGTTCGGACGGTGTCACCCTCGGACAAGGCAGCACGCGGTACAAGTGCCGTGAGTGCGGCGGTTCGCTCAATGCCCACAGCAAGGAGTGCGCCATGAGGACAACCGTCACGGAGAACAATCTTGACCTCTCGGAACTGGACGAGAAGGAACGTGAGGCAAGCAACAAGATAGCCCTGTTGGAGGCGCAGATAAGCCAGTTGGAGACAGAGAACAAGAATCTGCTCACGCAAATAGCCAATGCTCCGTAGAGGAAGCCCCTGCCTTGCGACAGCAATACAATGCCAACAAGACGAAGATAGACAACCTGAAAAGGGAGTTGGCGACATGGCAGCAGCAGTTGGCAGACATACAGGATGCCAAGAGCGAGGCGGCTAACGACAATGCCACAGCCACCGATGACTACTACCGCATTCCTGCTATCATGCAGGATGTGAAGTCAGCCTACAACCTCACGTGGCAAGGAGCCGGTTCGTGGAACGGCTATACCTACGTGCGCACAGCCACCATGCCTAACATCAACGGCATCATCACCTTCAAGGCAACACTCTCCATAGCGAGGAAGCCCAAGTACTTCCTTGGCATCAAGATACACCGTGCGATACTGCAAATTTCGTGGGAACTGACCTCGGAATACACCGACACACAGGTAGTGGATGTGCTGACCCTTGACCCGAATGCCTCTGATGAGGAAAAGACGCGGCAGGTGAACAGCCGTATCTCAGAGATAGCCCAGGAGTTCCCGACGTGCAGCATCACTACGGAGTATGCCAAGAGCGAGGCGACACAGACTGCTGACAATGACGATGTGATACACCTGCTCTGGTCGAGCGACCGCCTGGAGATAGCCCGTGAAGTAGATAGCCGTATCACCAATATATACGCCGACTTGGTATCATTAGAAAAAATGATGCACTACAAGCGTAGCATTATCGACGTGCTGAAGGACATTCTTCCCTCGATAGATGCTGACCAAGGTCGCAGAAGGACACTCATTGAAGAGTGCTACGAGCGATGGAGAGAGAATGCAGACCCGAACAGAGGGGATGGTGACGAAAACGAGAACGAGAATGAAAATGAAAATTGAGGGAGGAACAAAGAATGAGACATACCATCATCATAGCTCTCCTACTGATAACTCTCTTCCCCAAGACAGCCTTGGCGCAATGGGGCTTTGATGCGGTGTCGGTAGAAGCATACATCAACGACCACAAGATGCAGCGAAGCCTCTTGTTGGCACGAAGTACCTTGGAATACAGCAACCAACTGCTGCATGAATACAGTAGCGAGGAGGTGGGCAAGTACAAGGAACTGAACGTGGATTTGGACAAATACACCCGTGCCTTTGACATCATCGATGTGATGTACCAGTCATTGCGCACGGTGCTGAATGTGAAGAGCACCTATCAGACGGTGAGCGACCGCATCAGTGACTACAAGAACCTCTTGGAGGACTTTAATGATAAGGTCATCAAGCGGAAGCACATCGAACTGGCAGACACGATGCTCATCAGCATCAACAAGAAAGCCATCGACAACATATACAACGAGGGAAGTCAGCTCTATCATAGTGTCAACGACCTCGTGTTGTATGCCACGGGAGCGGCAGCCTGTTCCACCTCTGACCTGCTGATGGTGTTGGACAATATCAACAACTCGTTGGACCTGATAGAGAAACATCTGAACCAAGCATACTTCCAGACATGGCGGTATGTACAGCTGCGCATGGGCTACTGGAAAGAGAAAGTGTATCGCACCCGGACGAAGGAAGAGATACTCGAAGATGCCTTCAGCCGATGGAAAGTGGCAGGAAAACTTGACTATTGACGGATTGCAAACAAAAGAAGAATGAATATGAAGAAGACAATGATACTCATCATGGCGGCTGTAGCCACCATCACAGCCACAGCCCAAAGCGTAACCTACAACCACGACTCATCGAAGCAGAACCAGATAACGGTGATGGAGACGGGTGGCGGTTCTCTCACCCCTGAGTTCTATTATTGGCTGTTGCACAACAGCTACAAGAAGACGGCGGCAGAGAAGAACAAGTTGGGCTTCCGCACCCTTGCCGGCATCAACCTCTACAACCAAGTGGATGATGCGGAAAAGATAGACTCTGCCCTGACCAAGCGTGCGGAGGTGGAAGCCCTGAACGTCGCCGACCGTGAGATAGACCTTGCCTGGCTTGCCGAGAGCAGCAAAATCAACGGTCAGTTGGACAAGATGAAGGCGAACATCGACCACATCATCCCCACAGGCGGCACCATCAACGACAAACGCCGTTGGGAGGAACTGTACAATATGTACCAGTGTGCGGTGAAGTCCACTAAGGATGCCTATATGCCCAATGCGCAGAGGAAACGACAGTATCTGAGCATTTATGCCGACCTGACGGCACAGAACGAGACATTGCTCAAATATATCGTTCAGCTCAACACCCAAAGACAGACCACCGTCCTCTTGGCAGCCACCAACGACCGTGTGGTGCAGAAAGGCAGCATCATCAGCGATGCCAAGAGCCGTTGGCAGGAGAACATGAAGGGTGTGAGGAGCACGACAGGCACTGACGGCGATGATTCCAGCGGCGGCGATGGTGAAGAAAGTGTAAACAGATAAATCAGAACAGAGATGGATAACAACATTCAAATTTTCAAAAACCCAGAGTTTGGACAGATACGAACACTGGAAATGCCCGACGGTCAAGTTGGCTTCATGGGAAAGGACGTTGCTGAAGTTCTTGGGTACAAGAATCCCTCCAATGCCATTGTGAATCACGTAGATGAAGAGGACAAAACCTCATACCTAATTCAGGTATCAGGTTCCAACTACAAGGCTAACACCGTCTTTATCAACGAGTCAGGACTCTACGCGCTCATACTGTCATCCAAGATGCCCAAGGCACGTGAGTTCAAGCATTGGGTGACATCGGAGGTGCTCCCCACTATCCGCAAGCATGGTGCCTACATGACACAACAGACCATCGAGAAGGCATTGACAGAGCCAGACTTCCTGATACAGTTAGCTGTCAATCTGAAGGAAGAGCGACAGAAGCGTCTGCTTGCCGAACAGGAGTGTGAACACCAAAGGACACGCATCGTTGAGTTGGGTTCCAAGGTGGATGACCTGCAGCAGGAAGTGACGGAGATGAAGGACAAGGTGAGTTACCTTGACATCATCCTTGCCACGAAGAGCAGCGTCTTGGTCACACAGATAGCACAGGACTATGGCGAGTCGTCCATCCGCTTCAACCGACGGCTTAAGGACATGAATATCCAGTACCAGCGCGGCAAGCAGTGGATTCTCTATGCCGACTACAAGGACTGCGGTTATGTGACCAGCGAGACCTACCTCATTAAACACAAGGACGGCTCGGAAGATGTGCGCATGAACACCAAGTGGACACAGAAAGGCCGCCGCTTCCTCTATGAGAAACTGAAGAGCGTGGGAGTCATTCCTGTTATCGAAAGAACATAAAACAAAAAGAAGTAGCTATGGAATCAATATCAAAAATACAGTTGCGCCTCTATGCCGCCAAGAGAAAAAACGGCAAGTGGCAGTTGGAGATGTCGAGGATGCCGAAGCGAATCAGCGTCATCGGCAGGACACCCATCGTTGATGAGCATTATATGCCATCTGATTTACAGGTAGTTTCAATGTCAAAGCTTCACAAACATGTCGGAAGTTACTACGGCAAGATTGTGAAGACGCTCAAAGAGGAAGGAATCATCACCAAGGAATATGGGATGTGGAAACTGCGTGAAGACCTTCAGGACAAGGGCATTGCGGTTTATGTCACAGGCAGGATGCGCTGCTTCTACCACTTCTATCTGTCGTGGACACCGGAAGGCGTAGAGTTTATCAAAGAGATTATCAACCATAGAACCCAGCACTGATGGCAGACAACATACTCAGCGATTTCGGCATCAACATCCTCGAAGAGGAGATTGACGATGTGATATTCCAGACCAACGAGTTCCTGACCGATGCCACCTTCA
>NZ_QTMZ01000092.1:0-7262 GCF_003602935.1 Bacteroides sp. AM54-2NS | reverse complement strand
ACTCGTATGAGGGACTCTGCGAGTATGTGGGCGGCAAGTACATCGCCTATACGGAGGACAAGCCCATCACCATGAACCCCTTCAACATCAGCAAGCGGGAGCTGAACATTGAGAAGATAGACTTCCTGAAGAACCTGATACTGCTGATATGGAAAGGCTCGGAGACGCAGATACCCGAACTGGAGTTCCGTGTCGTGGAGCAGTTGGTGACGGAGTATTACGATTTCTATTTCAACGGTGTGCAGCCCTATCCTTCCTCACAGAAGGAGACACTGAGAAAAAACCTCTCCACCATGGAGAAGCGGCGCGGCACGGAGCTGACGCAGATACACGACAAGGTGGAGAAACTCATCAAGGGACTGGAGGAACGGCGCATGGCATTGAGCGTGAAGACCCTCTCCTTCGACTCATTCTATGAGTTCGCCTGTGAGCGTCTCGACCAGATCTGCATCGAGAACAACATCACCACCATCGACTGCGACAACTTCGCCTATATGCTCCAAAACTTCTACCGTGGCGGCAAGTACGACAAGATTCTCAACGAGAACGTGGATAGCACCTTGTTCGACGAGACCTTCATCGTCTTCGAGGTGGATGCCATCAAGGAGAACAAGCAGCTCTTCCCCATCGTGACGCTCATCATCATGGACGTGTTCCTGCAGAAGATGCGCCTGAAGAAGAACCGCAAGTGCCTTGTCATCGAGGAGGCATGGAAAGCCATCGCCTCGCCGCTGATGGCCGAGTACATCAAGTACCTATACAAGACAGCCCGAAAGTTCTGGGCGAGCGTGGGCGTAGTGACACAGGAGATACAGGACATCATCGGCAGTCCCATCGTGAAGGAAGCCATCATCAACAACTCCGACGTGGTGATGCTGCTCGACCAAAGCAAATTTCGTGAGCGATTCGACGAGATCAAGGCGATATTAGGATTGACGGATGTGGATTGCAAGAAGATATTCACTGTCAACCGCTTGGATAACAAGGAGGGAAGAAGTTTCTTCCGTGAGGTGTTTATCCGACGTGGATCGACGAGCGGAGTGTATGGTGTGGAGGAGCCGCACGAGTGCTATATGACCTACACCACCGAGCGAGCTGAGAAGGAGGCATTGAAACTCTATAAGCATGAACTGAAGTGCAGACATCAGGAGGCTATCGAGCGGTATTGCAGAGATTGGGATGCCAGTGGCATCGGGAAGTCGTTGGCATTTGCGCAGAAGGTCAATGAGGCGGGGCATGTGCTCAATTTGACGGACGATGGAGCCACTCGCCGCTGACACGGCGAGCACGGGGGCTGATTGATGGAAACGGAAATCCCGGAATAGACGTAAAGCCCAGATGCCCGAAAGCAAAACTTTCGGGAACGGTGGCTGGGTAGTATTTACGATTAGTAGTAAATACGATTAGTAGTGAATACTACCAATAGTAAATACTACAAGTAGTAAAGTAGTGGAATAGTAGAAACTGAAAGTAGTAAAAACGTAAAGTAGTGAAGCAATGAGACGTTTATACCTTATTATAATATATATGTGTCTTACACTTGTCGTGGGAAGGGTTCATGCGCAGTATTACAGCGTGAACTACGACAAGCAGATCGTTGCCGCCATGGCTGCCGCATTCGGTGCTGGAGCTATGGCAGAGAGCTATTATAACGAGCAGGTGGGCGAAATCTTGAAGCACTACAATGCCGCAGAGGTTGCCACTGCCGGCATCTTCGCTGCCAAGTTCTTGGAGCGCAAGGCATTCACCGACCTCGGCATTTGGAGCAGTAGCACGGA
Organism: Bacteroides sp. AM54-2NS; assembly: GCF_003602935.1. Lineage (NCBI taxonomy): Bacteria > Pseudomonadati > Bacteroidota > Bacteroidia > Bacteroidales > Bacteroidaceae > Bacteroides > Bacteroides sp. AM54-2NS. The sequence goes on along the minus strand of NZ_QTMZ01000092.1, from coordinate 5,484 downwards.
GAACTACTATTACCGCCGCATCCACAATATGGTGGCGAACAAGATTATGCCCAAGATATGGACGGTGGCAGGAATGATGCTGAAAAGTCCGCAGACCGCCCTCTACTGGGGCAGTTACCTGATGAAGATATGCGCCGACACAAAGTCGCTGTGTATGCAGTTTGAGAGTGTCGTGACCAACAGTAGCTTGACCTTTGCCGACATTCAGTTCTTGGAAATCAACCAAGAGATAGCCGCCATCCTCAAACTCTCGGAGATAGGCAATGTAGATTGGCAGCAGCTGTTGGATGACATCGCCAGTGTGCCCGGCAACTTCACCGTGGAGAACCTCACCGCCGACATCGAGACGCTTTACAATATGGGAGCATCGTTGGCGACGGCAGGTATCAACGGGGCATCAGGCGCACTCTTGCAGCAGAGTGCCTTCAACGACCTTTTCAATGGCAAGGTGAGTAAAATCATCGACATCTATGACAACTACCATGACCTCTATGAACAGGCAGAGAACGGCATCGGCAGCACACTCCTTAGTCTGGTGGGTGGCGAGGACAACGTGGCAGCCTCTTCGACCTCTCCAACTACAACATCACCTCGTGGATGACAGACTATCTGAGCGAGACGCAGGGCAACTACTATACACAGCGTTGGTACATTGCCCGACGAGACCAAGGCAGCGTAAGCCTCTGTGACTACTATCCGCCGACCGATGACAACAGTATTCTGAACGGTGACCATTGGTATCGTATCAACACCTCCGACCCCAACTTCTACCCTAACAGCACGCAGCGAGAGCAGATACTGGCCAACTCGGAGAACCATGCCGGATGGAGCCGCAGCCGTGTGCAGCAGCTCAACGCCCAGAGCGACGGCTTCACCTATACGATGAACTATTGGATGTCGTCGTACATCATCAGCCGTGGCGGCAAGCAGACCAAGAAGGCCTACGCCTACGAGATACACGTTACCAAGAGCTGGAACAACGTGGAAGAGGTGTATGAGGATGTCTTCGACTCCTACAGCATGGACTTGAATACCTTCAAGCGTCAGTTGCAGGCACGTCTCTCGGAGTATAACGACAACGAGGAGGGCTATGTCTATTACATCGGCAGTGACGCACGCCGTTACTATCAAGCCACCGATGCCGCCAAACTGAAGGGCGTGGAGAGCGTGACCATCAGCGTCACCTGTTCGGACGGTGTCACCCTCGGACAGGGCAGCACGCAGTACAAGTGCCGTGAGTGCGGCGGTTCGCTCAATGCCCACAGCAAGGAATGCGCCATGAGGACAAGCGTATCAGAAAATAATCTCGACCTATCGGAACTGGACGAGAAGGAACGTGAGGCGAATAGCAAGATAGCCCTGTTGGAGGCGCAGATAAGCCAGTTGGAGACAGAGAACAGGAACCTGCTCACGCAGATAGCCAATGCCTCTGTGGAGGAAGCCCCTGCCTTGCGGCAGCAACATAATGTCAACAAGACGAAGATAGACAACCTGAAGAAGGAATTGGCGACATGGCAGCAGCAGTTGGCAGACATACAGAATGCCAAGAGCGAGGCGGCTAACGACAATGCCACCTCCACCGATGACTACTACCGCATCCCTGCCATCATGCAGGATGTGAAGTCAGCCTACAATCTCACGTGGCAAGGTGCCGGTTCGTGGAACGGCTACACCTACGTCCGAACTGCCACCATGCCCAACATCAACGGCATTATCACCTTCAAGGCGACACTGTCCATTGCAAGGAAGCCCAAGTACTTCCTTGGCATCAAGATACACCGTGCGATACTGCAAATATCGTGGGAGCTGACCTCGGAATACACCGACACACAGGTGGTGGATGTGCTGACCCTTGACCCGAATGCCTCTGACGAGGAGAAGACGAGGCAGGTGAACAGCCGTATCTCGGAGATAGCCCAGGAGTTCCCGTCGTGCAGCATCACCACAGAATATGCCAAGAGCGAGGCAACCCAGACCGCCGACAATGACGATGTAATACACCTGCTCTGGTCGAGCGACCGTCTGGAGATAGCCCGTGAAGTAGATAGCCGTATCACCAAGATTTACGCCGACTTGGTATCATTAGAAAAAATGATGCACTACAAGCGCAGCATCATTGACGTGCTGAAGGACATTCTTCCTTCAATCGACGCAGACCAAGGTCGCAGAAGGACACTCATTGAAGAGTGCTACGAGCGATGGAGAGAGAATGCAGACCCTAACAGAGGGAATGGTGAAGATAACGAGAACGAAAACTGAGGGAGGAACGGAGAATGAGACATACCATCATCATAGCTCTCCTGCTGATTACCCTCTTCCCCAATACAGCCTTGGCGCAATGGGGATTCGATGCGGTATCGGTGGAAGCATACATCAACGACCACAAGAAGCAGCGCAGCCTCTTGCTGGCACGCAGCACTTTGGAGTACAGCAATCAACTGCTGCATGAATACAGCAGTGAAGAGGTGGGCAAATACAAGGAACTGAATGTGGATTTGGACAAATACACCCGGGCCTTCGACATCATCGATGTGATGTACCAGTCGTTGCGCACGGTGCTGAACGTGAAGAGCACCTACCAGACGGTGAGCGACCGCATCAGTGACTACAAGAACCTGTTGGAGGACTTCAATGATAAGGTCATCAAGCGGAAACACATCGAACTGGCTGACACGATGCTCATCAGCATCAACAAGAAAGCCATCGACAACATATACAACGAAGGAAGCCAACTCTACCATAGCGTCAACGACCTCGTGTTGTATGCCACAGGAGCGGCAGCCTGTTCAACTTCCGACCTGCTGATGGTGTTGGACAATATCAACAATTCGTTGGACCTGATAGAAAAACATCTGAACCAAGCCTACTTCCAGACATGGCGGTATGTGCAGCTGCGCATGGGCTATTGGAAGGAGAAGGTGTATCGGACGAGGACGAAGGAAGAGATACTGGAAGATGCCTTCAGCCGATGGAAAGTGGCAGGAAAACTTGACTATTGACGGATTGTAAACAAAAGAAGAACGGACATGAAGAAGACAATGATACTCATCATGGCGGTAGCAACCACCATCAAAGCCACAGCCCAGAGCGTGACCTACAACCACGACTCCTCCAAGCAGAACCAGATAACGGTGATGGAGACAGGTGGCGGTTCTCTCACCCCTGAGTTCTATTATTGGCTGTTACATAACAACTATAAGAAGACAGCGGCAGAGAAGAACAAGTTAGGTTTCCGCACTCTTGCCGGCATCAACCTCTACAACCAAGTAGATGATGCGGAGAAGATAGACTCTGCCCTCACCAAGCGTGCTGAGGTGGAAGCCTTGAACGTAGCCGACCGACAGATAGACCTCGCCTGGCTTGCCGAAAGCAGCAAGATCAACGGTCAGTTGGACAAGATGAAGGCGAACATAGACCATATCATCCCTACAGGAGGCACCATCAACGACAAGCGTCGGTGGGAGGAACTGTACAATATGTACCAGTGTGCCGTGAAAGCCACCAAGGATGCCTATATGCCCAATGCACAGAGAAAGCGGCAGTATCTTAGCATCTATGCCGACCTGACGACACAGAACGAGACACTACTGAAATACCTTGTGCAGCTCAACACCCAAAGCCAGACTACCGCCCTCTTGGCAGCCACCAACGACCGTGTAGTACATAAAGGCAGCATCATCAGCGATGCCAAGAGCCGTTGGCAGGAAAACATGAAGGGCGTGAGGAGCTCGACAGGCACTGACGGCGATGATGCCAACAGCGGTGAGGGTGAAGAAAGTGTGAACAGATAGAAATAAGGGAAGAGAAGAAATAATCACAAAACAGCATAGAGATATGAACGATATTCAGATTTTCAACAACGAGGAATTTGGAGCAGTCCGAACCACAGGAACACCAGAGCAACCCTTGTTCTGTTTGGCTGATGTGGCAAGAGTTCTTGGACTAAAAACCAGCAAGTTGGTACAACGACTTTCGGATGATGTACTTTCAAAGTACCCCATCTCGGATAGTCTTGGAAGAGAACAGGTTACAAACTTTATCAATGAAGACGGACTGTATGATGTCATCCTTGACAGTCGCAAACCCGAAGCCAAACGTTTCCGCAAGTGGGTGACATCGGAGGTGCTCCCCTCTATCCGCAAGCATGGTGCCTATATGACACAGCAGACCATCGAGAAGGCATTGGCAGAGCCAGACTTCCTGATACGGTTAGCAGTCAATCTGAAGGAAGAACGACAAAAGCGTCTGCTTGTCGAACAGGAGTGTGAACACCAAAGGACACGCATCGTTGAGTTGGGATCCAAGGTGGATGACCTGCAACAGGAGGTGACGGAGATGAAGGACAAGGTGAGTTACCTTGACATCATCCTTGCCACGAAGAGCAGTGTCCTGGTCACACAGATAGCACAGGACTATGGCGAGTCGTCCATCCGCTTCAACCGACGTCTGAAGGAGATGAACATCCAGTATCAGCGTGGCAAGCAGTGGATTCTGTATGCCGACTACAAGGACTGCGGTTATGTGACCAGCGAGACCTACCTCATTAAACACAAGGACGGTACGGAGGATGTGCGCATGAACACCAAATGGACACAGAAAGGTCGCCGCTTCCTCTATGAGAAACTGAAGAGCGTGGGAGTCATTCCTGTTATCGAAAGAACATAAAATAAAGAAATAGCTATGGAATCAATATCAAAAATACAGTTACGTCTCTATGCCGCCAAGAGGAAAAACGGCAAGTGGCAGTTGGAGATGTCAAGGATGCCGAAGCGAATCAGCGTTATCGGCAGGACACCCATCGTTGATGAGCATTATATGCCATCTGATTTAGAGGTAGTTTCAATGTCAAAGCTTCACAAATATGTCGGAAGTTACTACGGCAAGATTGTGAAGACCCTCAAAGAGGAAGGCATCATCACCAAGGAATATGGAATGTGGAAACTGCGTGAAGACCTTCAGGACAAGGGCATTGCGGTATATGTCACAGGCAGGATGCGCTGCTTCTACCACTTCTATCTGTCATGGACACCGAAAGGCATAGAGTTTATCAAAGAGATTATCAACAATAGAACCAGGCACTGATGGCAGACAACATACTCAGCGATTTCGGCATCAACATCCTCGAAGAGGAGATTGACGATGTGATATTCCAGACCAACGAGTTCCTGACCGATGCCACCTTCACAGGCTCACAAGGGCCGTTCTGGTGGTTAGCGCATTTTTCTCGCTTCTGTCATTTGCAAATCATTGATATTCAGCAATATTACGAAACCATGTATCGTGATACAAATCCTGACGGGACAAAAACGGGACAAAACCACAGGAAAATAAAATCAAGAACGCTCTTTGCCGGACATCCCTTGCCGTGAATACCCTTCACGACACAAAGGTACGCTTTTGTCCCGTGAATACCAAGCATAAACCCATAAATTTACTACAAATATGCTGTCAGACAATACTTTCTGCGGAATTGGGCATTTTGAG
>NZ_QTMZ01000091.1:0-7671 GCF_003602935.1 Bacteroides sp. AM54-2NS | reverse complement strand
TAACTTTCGTATTTTTTTTGAGGATAAAAAAGGAGATAGTATAGAAAATAATAAAATAAAAGGTTATAAATCTACCCTCACCACCCCTCACCCTGGACCCATTCATTAGCGCACCGTTTAACTCGTTTCTATGCACTAATGAGGTAAATACAGTTTTTTGAAACGCTATCCAATAGAATGATTATATTTGCATTTTGATATAAGAAACAAATTACAAACTATTAATCAGTAAACCATGAGATTCAGCAACGTAAGATTATTAGTGAAAGACTTCGCCAAATGCTTCAAGTTCTACACCGAACAACTCGGATTAGAGCCATCCTGGGGAGATGAAAATAGCGGATATGCCAATTTTAAAGTAGCTGACGGGATAGAAGGCTTCACCCTTTTTGTATCCGACTGGATGGCACCTGCGGTAGGCAATGCAGATAAGCAACAGCCCGTTGCGATGCGTGAGAAATTAATGGTTTCATTCAGTGTAGATAACCTCGACGAAACTTTTGCCGATCTAAAAGCAAAAGGCGTGACGTTTATCACCGAACCTGCGGATATGCCCGATTGGGGGATGCGTACCCTATACCTGCGCGATCCCGAAGAAAACCTGATAGAACTCTTTACCCCTCTAGCACCGGAGCAATGTAGCCAGGAGCTCCTCGAAGAAGATAAGAAATTTCAATAAGAAAGTTTGTTATAAAGAAATGTGCCCATACGAGTGAGCCGGAAAAATGATAGTTAATGAGCCCTATAGTGACATCGCTATGGGGCTCATACATTAACTTGATATTGCAGATATTCACTTGCCTTTCAACTTTATAACAAGAAACTCACAAAGTAGAATATGAATCTGATTAATAAGCCCTCAACCCATAATCGAATCTCATCTTCTTGCTATCTTTCACTTCGATTTTCAACAGATTACTTCCTTTCCGCAAGTAACGGCTGTAATCGCTGATATTATATTGATTATATTGCCTGGTCTGCTTTGCCTCCTGCGCAAAGACTTCTACACCATTCAGCCAAACTTTGGCTTCTCCGGCAACATTCAGCCATAAAGACAGATGATTGAAATCCTTATCCACCTTAAAAGTAGCTTCTGATACTACCGTAGAACGAGGGGGACAGTCGAAAGGCAAAGAAGTCATTTTCAGCTCCTGACCGTTCAGACTGACAAGGCGGGTATTCTTGCTTCCATTCTGACCGTCTGCAATCAAAGTAACAGCTTTCGCAGGGGTGATTTCATACAAACGGTTGTGCATCAGGTGCAACAAGCCTTCCGGTATTTAGTTACTTTCCGGTCGTAAGTAATCAGGCCGTTCACTTCTCCTTCCACATCAGTGGTTTGTGTATAGACTGCCGCACTCAATCCTTGGGCAATCAGCGTTTCCAAATCATATACCAGACGGCCGTAACTATCAATCAGAGCCATTGCTCCGTCTATATTCTTATACCCCCAGTTCCTCATATTCGGATTCCAGATATGTTCCTTGATCGCCCAGCCATAGCCGCCGAATTCTCCCAGTACGGAAATGCGGTTGCCGTTGTTCTCCGGCAGAATCATGGAAGTGACAGGATAATTATGTACGTCGTACATATCGCCTACGCCTCTGTCCGTCCAGCCGGTCACTCCGTTTATCAGGCGTGTATCGTCGTATTTTATCACTTTATTTACGATTTCCACCGTGTTGTGCTGTCCCCATCCTTCATTGAAAACCACCCAGGTAGTGATACAGGGATAGAAACGGAGACGGTCGATCATCTCGAACATTTCTTTTTGCCATTGGCGGGTGTGTTCTTCGGGAGCGTTCCAATCAGTAGTAGCCAACGGATTGACGTGTTCCTCCTTCTTCCTTGACGTAGCAAAACCGGAAACCATGTCTTGCCACATCATCAATCCCAGAGAATCGGCGTAATAATAATATTGCTCCGGTTCTACTTTGATATGTTTACGGATCATATTGAATCCCATCTTCTTCAACTGCACCATGTCCCACAGCATCGCTTCCTCGGAAGGAGGAGTCAACAATCCGTCGGGCCACCAGCCTTGATCCAGCGGACCGTATTGGAAGATGGGTTGGTTATTCAGGCAAATACGGTTGTATCCACATTCATCTTTACGGGCATCTACTTTTCTCAAGGCAAAGTAACTCTTTACCCGGTCTAAAACACGTCCTCCATTGGATAAGACAATATTCAAATGATACAGTTTCGGAGATTCGGGAGACCATAAGACAGCGTTCGGAACGTCTATCTCCATCGCATTAGTCAACTTCTGTTCCACCGTCTTGATTACTTTGCCATCATCCAACACTTCTATTTTCACTTCTTCATTGCCTTTGGCTCCGGCTATATCGAAAGCCAGCTTCACGGATTTTCTTTCAATATCAGTGGAAGGAAGTACCTGACGGATATAGGTTTTATTCACCGCTTCCAGCCACACAGTTTGCCAAATGCCCGATACAGGCGTGTACCAGATACCTTCCTGATTAAGTTGTTGTTTCCCTCGGGAAATAGATTCCGTGTCCGTCGGGTCGGTGACGGCTACTTCAATGCTTTGAGGACACTCTTCTTCAGATATTTAGTAATATCGAACGAGAACGGGTTGTTTCCTCCTTTATGCGTACCGACCAACCGGTTATTCACCCATACTTGACATTCATAATCCACTGCTCCGAAATGCAGGATAGTAGACTTATTCTTCCAGGAAGGATCTAAAGTGAACTCACGTTGATACCATAATCTATCCGTAGGAAGAAATGTTTTCTGCACTCCGGACAGAGATGATTCAATCGCAAACGGGACCAGAATTTCCCCTTCAAAGGAAACATTCTTCCGGGGCGTGTTCTGATCCGTTACGGCATACTTCCACAATCCGTTCAGATTGATCCATTCTGCCCGTTGCAACTGTGGTCTGGGATAACTTTGCCACACATTTTCCGGCATCACCTGTTCAGCCCATACTGTTTTAATTTTATCTCCTTTAGGCTCCCATGCATGGGTAAACACCTGCGACATGGCTCCTAAAGCCAGAGTTAGTAAGATTCTCTTATCCATAAGCATTAGCGGGTTTTATATTCTTTAAAATCTTTCCGTCGATTCTTATTGTAGGTATTCCACATTTTCTGGAAATACAAGACATCGCTCTTGTCCGCCCATTCGAAATAGGCTGTTTCCAATTCTTTTGCCATTTCAGGATATTTGCCGATCAGGTTGTGCTGCTCGGTACGGTCTTCCTTGATGTTGTACAATTCCCATTCATCTCCCTTAAAATTGGCCGAAACCAGCTTCCAGTCGCCTTTACGCACCATGCGGTTGCCTTCATGCTCTGCATAAATATACCTTTCGGGCATCTTCTTCCCTTTCACAATCGGGAGGATGGATTTACCTGCCGTAGGCAGAATCGCTCTTCCCTGATATTCTTTCGGATAAGTGGCTCCTGCCAGTTCCACACAGGTAGACATGATATCGGAGAATTGTGCAGGCTGATGATCCAGTCCGCCTTTGTTCTTCACCTGATTCCCCCAGGAAATGATACATGGGGTTGAGATACCTCCTTCGTGAGCATAATGTTTATACAGCGTGAACGGTGTGCAGCAGACATTTGCCCAGCCTGTACCGTAATGATGATAGGTTCCGGGCAAACCCATTTGGTCGAGTTCTTCTCCGGTATGGGTATGGTATTCGACTCCGGTCTGTTTGTCGAAACCGAATTCGTGCCATTCGGCACAAGCTCCGTTATCGGACATAAACATGATAAACGTATTGTCTAACTCACCGTTCTTCTTCAATTCATCTACTACCCGGCCGATGTTCGCGTCCATCACATCTACCATAGCGGCAAAAATGGACATACGGCGTGCGAGGTCGGTCTGCTGATCTTTCGTCAATGAGTCCCATGCCGGTAGCGGATGCGTTTCATCTTCAAACAGACTTTCGGGAACTACACCACGCGGACTAAGTGCCGGCTTTCCCTGCATAAGTTTCAGGTCCACAATCCGTTTCCAGCGGGCGTCACGAATCTTGTCCCATCCCTGCATATAGAGAGACATATATTTATCGGTCACTTCTTTCGGTGCGTGCAAAGGGAAATGGGGAGCGTTATAGGCCAGATACAGGAACAACGGTTTCTTCTCCTGATGTGCCTGGTCGATAAAGTCAATCGCATAATCCGTTATCACATTGGTAGCGTAGAAAGTTCCTTCCTCATAGTGTCTGGGCGTACGGTCTTTCGGCAAACGGGTATATACCGCCGGATTCCAGAAAGAGTTGAATCCGCCCAACAAACCGTAATACTCTTGAAACCCACGAAGAATAGGATTCGACTTATTCCCCAAATGCCACTTTCCTGACATCGCCGTAAAATATCCGGCATCTTTCAGGACTTCTGCAATCGTGACGTTATCCGAATTGGAACGGAAACCGGAATATCCTTTCGGCCAAGCAGGATGACTGCCGTCCATGTGTCCCAATCCCGTCTGATGCGGATAAAGCCCCGTCAACAGGTTGGCACGCGACGGGCAACTGCGTGCACTGTTATACATCTGCGTCATACGGACGCCATTCTTTGCCAGTTTATCCAACACCGGTGTATGAATCTCACCACCGAAACAGCCAAGATCGGAGAAGCCAAATCGTCTGCCAGTATGATAATAATATTCGGTTTGTCCTGCGCATACGTCATCGGGACCAGAGCCAGGCTGCCTGCTATCAATAAAGAAGTTTTCATTTGGTATTATAATTAAAGTTGGGTTTGAATTTACCATTCTCATAGATCATCGGAATTAATCCGGGACGGCACGTCACTTTATATTCCGCCGCCTGTGCCCCACGCGGATTGAAGAACATGGTAGCCCACCAGTTCCATCCTTATCCTGGAAAAGGTTGTTGTGTCCTCCTCCCGTGATGGCATTGTAGCGTTCGCTATAGGGACCATACACATTATCGGCTGTCGAGATGATGCAGTCGTAACTATAACGTGTCTTCGGCGAGGTTACTCCCTTTTTCTCGATATAGGTATCTCCCTCCGACGTACGGTGCGACCATATAGCCTGTACAAGGTGATATTTGTTATCGTATTTGAAGATAAACGCTCCTTCAATATACGGTTCCGGATTATATTTTTTCTCTTTCAATGTTTTCAGTTCCTCGGCAAATCCGCTCATATCCGGTTTCATACGGGCGATATAATGGTTGTGCCCGACAAAGTAGACAGTGCCGTCCGTATCTTCGAACAAACTTCCGTCGATATTCGGGAAGATGGCTTTGTCTTTATTACCTTCGATATTCTCGTACGGTCCTTCCGGTTTTCCGGTCTTGCTCCGCAAAATGAAAGAACCTCTCCCACCTGCCGACTCATTCATGCAGGCAACGATAAACCAGTTCTTCGCGCTTTTGATATAATGCATTTCCGGAGCCCACACTGCATGGAAGCGGTTGTCCATCGGATCACCGTTGATGGATTTCTTCTGATATTTCTCTCCTGCTTTATATACTTTCGGCTTCTTTTGCCAGGTTCCGTCTTTTTCCATCGACCATATTTGTCCTCTGGCTTCCCAGGACTTCATATCTTTGGAACGCCACAAGTACAAACCGTCGTTCCAGTCCCAGCAATGCCTCTGTCCCGGAAAGTAACGGTCGGGGGTAGAGGTGGTTCCTGTGATATAATAATAACCGTCGGGACCCAGCGTAGCCCAAGTGTCCCTCATCCAATAATCAAATGCCGGCTTTACAGATGTCGGAACACGTAGTTCCGGAGCGTTTGTATCTGCCGTTCCATATAACTGTGCTGATGCTGTAGAGATGGAAATAAATCCTGTAAACAAGATCAATCCTAATCGCAAAATCAATTTCATAAATTTCTGTTTTATGTTTACGGATACAAAAATAGGCCGTTGCGGGGCAGACTTCATGGAATCATGTTTTTAATATCCGTAGGTATGTACAATCTTCTTATTTTTTAGTGTTCCGGGTGGAGATAATTAAATGGATTCTGTTTAAAATGGTAACGTCTTTGCGGGAGAGGCAACGGGTCCTGCAAACGCAACTCCCATGCCAGTAAACGGGTCAGAAGTTCTGTTTGAATTTCGCTGTATTTCTTCTCGCCAAACAGATTATGAATTTCCGAAGGATCTTTCTTTAAATTATAAAGTTCTCCGTTACCATAATGATTCATGACCAGTTTCCAGTCATCCTTTCTTATCATGCGTGAGGTACCGCTTTGCGTCCAGGTGTTCAGTTCGTCGAAGTGGGCTATTTTGCCGGAAGTCAATGCTCCTTCCTGTTCAAAAGTCAAGGAGGCATCCAGTCCAACATCAGCTCCTCCGAAGCCTTGTTGTACGACCATGCTAGAGAATTCTTCTTTAGGGTAAGCTTTTCCGGTCAGCATCGGCCACAAGCTACGGCCCTGAACTCCTGCCGGTATTTCGGCACCGATGGCAGAGCAGAAGGTGGGGAAAAGGTCGGCTATCGATACGTGGCTATCCATAGGGGCAGGCTGGTTCTTAATGTGATATCCTGCCCATACCATCGGGATACGTGCGAGGCTTTCGGAAAGTCCGGCTCCTTTACGAATCAATCCGTATTCCCCCCAGTAGTCACCGTGGTCGGAAAGTACGACAAAGAGGGTGTTTTCATATTGTCCGCTGGCTTTCAATGATTCGATCAGTCTCTTGATCTGATCGTCTATCAACCGGATCATTCCGATATAGTTGGCACGGATTCGAGGCAAGTCTTGTTCCAGGTTCGGGCAGGACGCGTCTTCCAGTTGCGCCAAAATACGGTATTTCTCTCCTTTCTTTGCCAAATCTTTGCGGGAGGTCTTTAAGACGGGAAGCTTATCGGGGGAGAACATGGAGTAATAGGGTTCACATACCTGATAAGGGTTGTGAGGTTCCGGAAAAGAAACCCATACGAAGAAAGGATTTTCTTTCTGCTGCTTAATCCATGCCAGTGCTTCGTTCACGATTTTGGTGGGATGCTGTTCTTCCAGCGAGATGGGAGATGGCTCCAACCATTGCCCCCTGGCTTGCTGATTCAGGAAACGGGCAGTCTCCTTCTCTGCGGGAGTCGTCTTTTTGTGCTTTCCCCAGTGTCCGTATTCAGACCAGAAATCAAGGTCGGCAGGTTTCAGGTAAGCGTGATTCTTGCCGACCAATGCTGTTTTATATCCGTTTTCTTTCAATACGCCCACTAAGTCCTGTTGATAGGAAATGTCAGGAATATTATGATTCGTGCGTACGTGAGTGGCGGAAGGAAAACGCCCGGTGAACATGGAACAACGTGCCGGAGAGCTGGCTGGCATCACAGTGTATGCCTTATTGAACCATACATTCTCTTGCGCCAACCGGTCGACAAAGGGAGTCACTTCCAGCGGAAAACCTTCCCTGCCGCACAAATCGGCACGCTGCTGATCGGTCATAATAACCACAATATTCGGTTTGCCGGTTTGCGCCTGGCTGATATTGTCAAACCTTGTATGGCAAGCCCTGTGATACAAAAGATTGCTTTCATTTTATTAATTTGCTATTTGACGATTAAAAAACTGTCATGACTTATATCTCGGAATAGTAAATGATAATTTTGCGGAGTGCCCTGAAAGGGCTTAATTATATAGCGTAGGGCAACGCCCTACGTAAAAACGACAATCTGAATTTGCGCCCTGAAAGGGCATAATTG
>NZ_QTMZ01000090.1:0-7729 GCF_003602935.1 Bacteroides sp. AM54-2NS | reverse complement strand
GGCATGAAAGCTCAAAAAAAAGTCGGCAGAAAGAAAAGGCCATCCCGGAAAGGGGTTTTAAAAAAAGGTCTTTAAATCTAGCTGAAGCATAAAATTAGAAGTTTAACAATCCCAAAAAACAACGAGTTATGTCACGAGTACACTATTTAGAAGGAGATTATGAACAGTTAGTTATTAATGAAACGATAGACGGTCTTTTTTCCAGTTATCGTATAGACCGCAATTCATTGCCAAAAGGATTTTTCCTTTATGAGATTAGATGGGATGACAGCTTATCTTCATTGGCAGAGATTAGCCCCTCTGTGGTGGTGAATCATGCAGGTTCATTCATTACAAAGTCACCCCTTGAATTTGATGCAAACAATAGCATACGGATAACCTATACCAATTTTATCGAGTTCTGCCAGTTTGGTGAGTGGGCTTATGAGAAACTGGCTGTATTGGATTGTAATTCCGGTAATGTTGCGGTGATAAGCCCAGACAGGAGATTGCAGACCACTGAAGAGATTGAGATTTTTTTGAGTGGGCATTGTGGCTATCATCTGAGTGAGATTAATTGGATGGTGATGAAAGGCGATGTGCTGTTTTTGAACGAGAACGATTTTTAATGAGTATAACCGTAACTGCCTCTTGGAATGGGGCAATTACATAAAATATTATAAGTATGAAGTGGATAGATAAGATGGTAGAACGCATTACCCGAAAAGAAACTGCTTTAAATGACCACTTTTGTGTAAATCGGCATACGGTTGTATGTCAGAGTGGTATGACTGATTATGTTTCTGTAACGATTGATAATACCGATGGTTTTGATTTCGATTTTTGGACAAAACAACTTTGTTTTGAGAAGGACTGTAAATATCGCTCGGAGATAAAAGCGGCTTTTGATAAAATCTATGGCACAAGGAATATAGAATGTTGTGAATAATGAAGTCAGAAAAGTATGATACCAAAGGAGATAATGAAACTTTATGAAAAGCTTGCTTTCAGTCGGGGATATGAAGAAGCCTTTCGGGATTTTTTGGATGTTTGTCTTTACTATTTGTCTGTCGGGATGTTGGCGGAGGATTATCGTAGAGTGGAAAAAAGATATAAGCCATATGAAATGGAACTTTTTGTTCAAATGTTTTATAGGGTGTCTGAATATTCGGAAGGATTTTGCGATGTCTTGGGAGATATGTTCATGGAGTGTGTCAGTCATGGGAATAACGAACAGTTCTTTACCCCGATACACGTTGCTGATTTGATGGCATGTATGGGGGGAAATAGGCTGAAACCTAAACAGTCGGTCTGTGATTCGTGCTGTGGTTCCGGCAGGATGCTACTTTCCGCTGTAAAAAAATGTGCGGAAGAGAATGATGGAGGAAGGCTTTTTTGTTATGGCTCGGATATAGATTTGATTTGTGTAAAGATGACCGTTGTCAATCTGATGATGAATAGCGTACCCGGTGAAGTCGCATGGATGAATACATTGACAATGCAGCATTGGAGAAGTTATCATATAGATTTACAGCTGATAGCCGGAGTATGGTTGCCTATTTTAAAGATAACGGAAGCAGGTGACACTTCTTTTATTAGGAAACTTGAAAATGCAATGGAGGATAATTCTGAATTGAAGAGGTCGATTCAGAGCAACGCAAGGGCTACGCAGCTGACTTTTGATTTTTGACAAGATAAATATGTAAAAAGGATTTTGGTATGAAAGCAATAAGAACAAAAGAGGTGAATGAGAACGTCAAAGCGGCGAACAGTTGTTTGCGTAAAGCGAAATGGCAGGCTAAGGAATTGGCTGTTTTTACAGGTGAAGTAGTGCGTCTGATGGATAAGGAAGGGCATTCTCTACAAGGGTTCTTTAATCGGGTGGAGTTTGTTCTGGTGGACGGCACTATTAAATTCCGTGTAGTTATAAATCCTATTCTTGAATGTGAGAACTGTATAATGGCTTCTTGCCATGAAGACTATCTTTATGAGGTGGTCTCGGTGGAAAAGTTTACCTATAAAAATTATAGGTATCATTTGTAATGATATTGTATTTTAATGATTATAAACTGATTTATATTATAACAATGATGGGCAAAATTAATAATATTCCCGTTTTGAATGAAGATGTTATTCGTTTGGTTGTACTCAATGAGGAAATTATTGGGTATATCTATCCACGAAGGACTTCTTATGTGGTGGCATTGGAGATAAAGCCGGGACGTACTACCTCTTTGGCTACATCTGTCAATAAACAATGCATGGTTTTGTTGAGTGATAAGGTTCGTTTGGCCACGGAACAGGATTTCGATGATTTTCATATATGCTTTGATGGTTTCAGAAATAACACTATGTATTGTTATAATCAGGGAACGGAACCTATATACCTTCAATGAAGCACATTCTCCCTTCTTTTGGATTAGGGAAGGGAGGGTATTTTGCTGTCCGCTACTTTTTGGCAAGCACCCCAAAAAAGTAGCAAAAAACGCTTGGAGTTACTGGTAATCCCATTAATTTGCGTTCACGCAGTATTCTTTCCCACCCTCCCCTTCATCGGAATGACTGTTCTCATTCCCGGTTTACCCGTAATCATCCGCTATGCGGCTGATTATGGGTAAACCGGAAAAGAGAAGTTCCAAACGTGGGCGGGATTGCAATGGTCATCATCCGGAGCTTCGGCATTGCCGAAACAACCTCCTTCTTCCGTATTGCAGTCCCTTCCTTTTACCGTTTGTCCCGGCAGTCCGTTGCTAACCCGTTCCCCCCTGTCACTTGTGGCAGGGAGATAGGAGTATGGTTTTGCTTGCAAAACCGTATGGCTTGTTTTACTTTCCGTACTGCCCTTTTCCTTGTTTTCTGCCTCCCCTAATGTGCTTTTTTCATAGCTCCATCTGAGATCCTTTGTTTTTGAACGGCAAATTTATTTCGGTGGATGGATACGAAAGAGTTCCGGTCTTCGCCCTTTGTCCCGAAAAAATAACGCCGGACGGCTTCGCTGTCCCCAACATTTTTTGTCGTCCAAAACTTTTCTTAATCCCTCCTTCCTTATTGATGCGTGCCGTAAAAAAAAGGCTCATAAACTCAGATGGGGCATGAAAGCTCAAAAAAAAAGTCGGCAGAAAGAAAAGGCCATCCCGGAAAGGGGTTTAAAAAAAGGTCTTTAAATCTAGCTGAAGCATAAGTTTAATTTTAATAGATAAAAGACTATGGCACATCAGAGTAAATATCCTAGTTTAGACAGACAATGGCATAAGATGATGTTTTCTTTCTTTGAGTATCTTCCTATGCAATATCGGCAGGCAACGGAAAGAGAATGGCAAATTCGTAAGATGATATGGAGTTTTAAGGATGGAAAAGCTTATTTGAATATAGCTTGGATGATAGCGAATAAGTTACATCAAGTTTTTGGTGATGATGTTAAGAATATTGTTTTTGCTTGTGTTCCGGCTTCTTCCGCTGATAAGAATGACTTCGTTATAAGGGGTTTGCTTCGGCTGTGTGTAAGTTTTCAGGTGCTATCAATGCGTATGAACATATACGTGTCAGTGGAGATCGTTTGGCTATTCACGAGAAATTTGACAGCAAGTCGCTTCAAAAAGTACAAGTGATAGAATTTGACAAGGACTTTTTTCGGGGTAAGAAAATCTTGGTATTTGACGATATTTTAACAAAAGGGTTTTCGTATGCTCGTTTCGCATGTCAGTTGGAAAAAATAGGAGGTGAGGTTTTGGGAGGTTTCTTTTTAGGTAAAACAGTTGTCCGTATGTTATAAGATGAAAGAAAAAGAGAGTTATATAGAGAAGCAGAAGGATATCTTTGGAGATACTACTTGGTTCACTTATCGTTATGAGGTGAATGGAATGGTGTATGAAACTTCGGCAGGTTCGTTGGATATATGTAGAAAGGCACGTGATAAATGGATGAAAATGATGTCCGTTGCTTTTACCGGTCATAGAACGATACGAACAAATAAATATGCTTTGTCCGTATCGTTGAATGAAGAGGTACGTTTCTGCTATGAGAATGGAATCCGTTTTTTCTATATTGGTTGTGCGGTTGGATTTGACATGATGGCTGCTCATACCGTACTTGAACAAAGGAAACAATATCCCGATATGGTTTTGGTGGCGGTTGTTCCTTATGTCGGGCAAGATGTGTATTTCAACAAAGAGGACAAACAGAGGTATGCTGATATTTTGCGCCAAGCCGACAAGGTGGTAGTTCTATCCGAATATTATTATGCCCAATGCTATGCCCACCGTAATGATTACATGATTTCACACGCCTGTAGGCTGATTGCCTATTGGGATGGAAAATCTGCCGGAGGAACTTCTTATACGTTTAACAAGGCACAAAAAAAGAAATTGGTGATATACAATCTGTTTTGATTCAGATTGTATATCGTTGTTTTCCAGCGGTATGATCAAACGTGGCGATGTCATACTGTCTGGTTGCTGTAAGTGCTAATACTTCCGATGCAAAAGAGAAAGACACAATAAATATGAAAAGCAATGATAGATGAATTTTACTTAATTGTTTTACCTTTGTAAAACATTAGTGTCCCATTAAAATTGGGACGAATTAAAAATTAAATAAACTTGGCCCATTTGGTCCGAATCGTTCTTTGTCATTTTGAAATTTAGTTTTATCAAAGAGGTCTCTCAGATGAGTCTTATCAGTCAATGAGATGCTCAGTATTTGTAACACTTCATATGTACTTCTGTTCAGTTGCATATCGTGTTGAATGATTGCCACCAAACAGTAAGCGCATATAGCAGCATATATCTGTATTCGAACAGCATTCTCTGTAGTTCCCCAAAATCTTTTGATTTTAAGGTGCTGCTTGAGCCATTTGAAAAACAGCTCTACCTGCCAGCGATTTTTATAAAGTTCAGCAACTTGAAGCGCAGATATATGCATCGCATTGGTTATGAATGTAAATTCTCGTTCTTGTTCTTCATCCCAATATTTAACCAATCTAAGTGGCTCTGGATAATATTGTTTAGGATAGAATCCTGTCAGAAATACACTTGCGTCTGAAAGCACATTCTTAGGCAGCCTACGTTTCCATTGGATGGATTTGTACCCGAGATTCTTTTTTGCTCTGACAACAAAGTAGGCTTCAATTTGATGAATTTTATACAGTATTTTGAAGTTGTTATAACCGCGGTCAAAGATGTAATAAGAGCTTGGTTCATAAGGAATTTCAATCATAACTTTAGAATCGTGTACGGATGCTTCCGTGATATGAAAGAATGCAGGAATCTGTGTTTCCACATCATATAATGTATGCACTTTGATACCACCTTTCTTTTTGCGGAATTTTGCCCACCAAAAGACTGAAAGGCACAGGTCAATAGTAGTCGAATCGAAAGCATAAACGTTACCGCCAAGTTTGAAAATATGATTAGCACACTTTTGTCGTGCTTCGCTAACCAGGTAGTAAGCATATTCTTCAAAGATGTGATAGTCTCTATCTTGATTTGCTCTTGCCAGCGATGACTTTGATACATTTTTACCCATTCCTAAATGATAACATTTGGAATGATGAGCTTCAAGAGCAACTATCAAATCTCGCAGACTTTCACGATTAGAAAGTTGACCAAACATCAAAGCAAGTAGTTGATTCCAGCAGGTGAAGTGCTTCACATATTTATCACCATCATACTTGGTGACTATGCGGTTAAACTTACTTCGATTCAGAAATGAAGCCAATTGAGCGAAAACGTATTTGTCTTGGAACATATGCCATCGGATTAATCTGATGCAAAGCTACAAATTCAAGTCCGTTCGCTCGGAAAATCGCTGTAACTAACTAAATTTCAAATATTTCAAAGAACTCTTTTAGATTTTAATGGGACAACAATGTTTGTAAAAGGTAAAACAATATGCGTTTTTCAGATACAGAGAACAATATGACCTTTTGCATAGGTGTGTGTTGGTTAGGAACTCCAAATATGGAGTCGTTGCAGAAAATAATGATGAACTTGAATATTATTGATAAGGATGGAAACAATGGAAGCTAATGAACTGATGCGATATGCCTATGAATTACTGCAAGGGCATTCGAATGAAGAATGTGCCCGAATATTAAGAGAAGTGGTGGCCGAGTGTCAGGTGTGTATAAAGAACTGTGAAGAAGGTGTTTTCGAAAATATGCTAAAGTAATAACAACAAGAATATGGAAATTACTCATAAAAATCAAGGAGAACTTGACTCAACCATGCTCCCATTCGTGATGAGAGAGCTGGTAGAACTGGTCATGAAGAAAAAGGCATTGCCTTTAGGCGATGCACTGTATTATATATATTCTTCCAAGTTGTATAAATCTTTGCTGGATAAGAGTACCAAGTTATGGTATTCAAGTACATTGTCGCTTTATGAAACATTGGAGAAGGAAAAAACAGAAGAAAAACGACGGTATAACGGTGACACGAAGATCCTGCTTTTCAAGATGTTCTGCATTGAGAATTATAGGGAGGAAAAGAAACAAAGTGCGGAAGAAACCTTGTTGTTGTTTTCGGACTATGGGGTTTTTGATTTTTTGGATGAGACTTTTGAAATGCTTCATACCCAAGACCCCGAATATATATTAGATACTATAACGACTTATATCAATAAAAGAAAATGAGACTATTTCATGGATCTACAGTTACCGTGAAACGCCCTAATATACAGAAAGGACGGAAGGCTACGGACTTTGGGAAGGGATTTTATACGACAACCAACTTTGAACAAGCAAAAAAATGGGCTTTGTTGAAGAAGAACAGGGAACAGAGCGAAAAAGCAATCGTCTCTGTTTATGAAGTTCCCGATGATATTCTTGATAGGGAATATCCGGTTCTTCGGTTTATGGGTGCGACAAAAGAATGGCTGGAGTTTGTTGTCAACAACCGCAGAGGAAGAGAAAACGGTGACTATGACCTAATAATGGGGCCTGTCGCAAATGACCAGTTATATGCGACAATTCGGCTTTATGAACAGAGAGTTGTTACGGCTGAAGCCGCTATTGAGATGCTGAAAGCGCATAAGTTGTTCAATCAGCTTTCATTTCATACGGTAACAGTCGCTTTGTTGTTGAAGTTTGTTGAATCAATTGAAGTGGGGTAAAGAATATGTGAAGTGAAAATAGGGGGAAGTTTATCCCCCAATGGTAAGGTTGTTTTTTGCGTCCACTTAGTTTTTTCCCACCCACCCTTTCAGCGGAGTGACTGCCCGGCAGTCTGTTGCTTACCCATATGTCCTAGCCTTTTAGGGCTGTAGATAGGTAGTTGGATATTTCGCTGCCAAATCGGCAGTCCGCTTCAATCGTTTGCTTGCTTTTCTCCGAGTGGAGCCTTTCTGCTTTTCCGGTGGTGTAATCTTCTTTTATTGGAAACAGGTGTAGTGGCTGTATGCCTGTGTGGTTATGTTCTCCCGCAGAATCCGCAAGTCAGTTCTTCCGTTGCAGCTTTTCATTTTATCGTGCAGTCACTTTTTTCGATACGTGGAATATGATATGCTTCATTCTTCGGCTTCATTTTTTTAAAAGGAATTGCAGATGTTTCTTCCGGTGTGTCGATAGGCGGCTGACCATCTTTTCGGGATGTGCCATGCTTGCTGTCTAACCGGTTGTTTTTTGCATCCTTTCCAAACCTGTTACTGATTTTCAAGTTTTGTCTTTTTCATATCATTTTTTAGGGAAGTCAAATCATTTTCCGTTGCAAATATAGATTGTTGCTAACCCCTTTTACGGGGATAAGGGGACGAT
>NZ_QTMZ01000009.1:0-170270 GCF_003602935.1 Bacteroides sp. AM54-2NS | reverse complement strand
CTAAAAAGCAAACATATCTACAACTTTTTATAGGATTAAGAAAGAAGAAGAGGAAAACCATCGAAATAAAAAAGAGATTACCACCAAATTTGACGAAGAACCTGAAAAAACATAAAAACATCTGCCACCTGCAACGAAAAGCGTGTAATGCGCTAATTGATAAATAGTTGGAACGTTGCAGATACCTGCGGCAGATAGGTTGCAGATAAAGTATCTGCCGCACGTTATATAATCAAAGAAAAAGCCTTGATTCCTTGATGCAAAGCTATGGGATAATTGGGGTGACTCTATGGATAATTTGTGGTGTCTCTACGGGGAAACGGCAGTATCCTTACGTAGAAACTGTCGTTTCCCGCCTTAGAAACTCTCGTTTCCTGCCGTGGAAACTGTAATTTCTAATGCCGGAAACGACAGTTCCCCGCCTGGAAACGGGAAGTCAATGTATACAATAAACTTTTGCCCTCCTAGAGAATTAGCTTATGTAAGGTTTATACTGTGTTGCAGATACTTTATCTGCAACCTATCTGCCACAGTATCTGCAACGCTCCAACTATTTGTCAACTAGTGTATTACACGCGTTTGGTTGCAGGTGGCAGATGTTTTTATGTTTTTTCAACTTTATAGAGGAAGGATTACGCATCAAAATTAGGGTCACAAGCGTAAGTCATAAACCCAATTCACCTCTGTGCCCTCCGTGTCCTCTGTGGTGAAAATAGTGCAAAAATGAACTATTCAATTAAATAACAAACCGAATAATATTTTTTTATTCTAAAGTGAATCAGCTAATGAGCTAACGTCTATACGATACAGTATAAGGTTGGTAGCTTGATAAAAGTTTTTTTTAAGCTAAAAAGTACAAATCTTTAAACTTTATTTCTTTACTTTGTTATTTATAGAGTGAGACTTATAGCGAACTTAAACTAGAAAGATTATGAAAGTAAAGCAAATTTGTATGATGGTGCTACTATGGTTGGGAGTGATTCCGGCGGTGCAGGCACAGACTTTCGACAAATTATGGAAAGAAGTGGAGCAAGCAGAGAAAAAGAGCTTGCCTAAGACAGTGATAAAACTGACTGATGAGATTTATCAGAAAGGGGAAAAAGAGAAAAACTCTCCGCAGATGCTCAAAGCATACGCGTGGCGGATGAAATACCGGGAAATGTTGAATCCGGATAGTCTTTATGCTGGTCTGAAAGGACTGGAACAGTGGGTGAAACAAACCGACCAACCAATGGACCGTGCTATTTTGCATTCTCTGATAGCCGGAATTTATGCAAATTATGCTGCCAACAACCAGTGGCAACTTCGCCAACGGACGGAAATTGTAGGTCAAACGCCTTCTGCGGATATACGCGAGTGGACCGCCAATATGTTTGTAGAAAAAGTGCGGACAAATGTGAAAGAAGCCTTGGCTGACTCTGTGTTACTGCTCAAAACTTCTTCACGCGACTATATCCCTTTCGTAGAACTGGGGAAAACGAGTGAATATTATCACCATGACCTCTATCATCTATTGGCTTCCCGTGGAATTGATGCTCTGTTGCAAGTGGAAAAACTAGGTAGCGGGTATACTGAAACGAACGCCGTAAATCCGGTGAAACAGGATATAATAGCTATTTACGGAAATATGCTTTCTGCTTATAAAGCAGCCGGATTGAAAGAAGGTTATGTGTTGACCGCACTTAACTATTTGGAATGGAGACGGGGAGCGGAACGGTATATCCGACCTCTTCAAGCAAAGGGAGAGGCTTTGGTATTGACGGATGACACTTACCTGAAAGCATTGAATACATTGAAAAGTAAATATGCTTCGGAACCGATATGTGCTGAAGTGTACCTGGCACAAGCCCGTTATGCTATTGAAAAGCAACAGCAGGTTAATGCATTGCAGCTTTGCGATGAGGCGATTCGTCTTTATCCGGGGTATGACAGAATCAATGCTCTGAAAAATCTTCGGGAAGAGATATTGGCTCCTTATTTGAATGTCTATGCAGCAGATCAGGCTTTCCCGAACGAAGAGATAGAACTAAGAGCCTCACATAAGAATCTGGATGGCTTCACCGTCCGGATTTATCAGGCGAAGAAACTGATAAAAGAACAACATTACTCTGTAATTCGTCCGGAAGATTACCGGACACAGGACACGGTGTTTACGTTCAAAGCTCCTGAACTTGGAGCTTACGTAATGCGTATCATACCGGATATTCGTGCGAAGAGAGACAGTGAAAGCAAGTTTGATGTAACACGTTTCAAGGTGTTGACTTGTCGTCTGCCGGAAAAACAATATCAAGTGGTGACGTTGGACGGACAGACGGGACATCCTATTTCGAATGCGAAAGTTACGATGTATAGTAACGATGAAAAAGTTTTGCAAGAGTTTACGACGGACAAAGATGGTAAGGTGGTATTTCCCTGGAAATCTGAATACCGCTATTTGAAAGCCTCCAAGGGTACGGATACAGCGATGCCGAAGCAAGGTATCTATGCAGGAAGTTACGGATATTACGGTGACGAAGATAAAGTGGCGGAAAATATGACTTTATTGACTGACCGTTCTTTGTATCGTCCCGGACAGACGGTGTATGTGAAAGGAATTGCCTATTCTCAAAAATCAGATACGGCGGATGTGCTTCCGAACAAGGAATATATGGTTACTTTATTGGATGCAAATAATCAGGAAGTAGGGCAGAAGTCGGTACGCACCAATGAGTTCGGCTCGTTTGCCACTGATTTCGCGTTGCCTTCAGCTTGCCTGAACGGAATGTTCTCGTTGAAGGCAGGAAGAGGTCGTACAAGTATCCGCGTGGAAGATTATAAACGTCCGACATTTGACATCACTTTTGAAAAGCAACAGGGAAGTTACAAGTTGGGAGATGAAGTGCAGGTGAAAGGCAAGATAGAATCTTATAGCGGTGTATTGCTTCAGGATCTTCCGGTAAAATATAAGGTGATGCGTTCTACATATAGCCTTTGGCGCTTTGCGGAATCGGTGCAGATTGCTTCCGGTGAAGTGACGGCCAATGAGAACGGAGAATTTACGATACCGGTCCGCCTGCAGGAAAGTGACTCTTATAAGAATGATGATAAAGTATATTATCGCTATTCCATTGAAGCTACTGTTACCAATGTGGCGGGTGAAACACAATCTTCTACGGATGTCATTTCGGCCGGAAATCGTTCGTTGGTTTTGCAGGTGGAATTGCATGATAAGACTTGTAAGGATAAACCATTCGACACGATGTTTAACGTGCAAAACCTGAATGGACAACCTGTGGAAGTGAAAGGAAATTATTACTTATATCCTGCCAAAGACCAGGATTTCAAACAACTGGAAGAGAAACCGGTTTTAACGGGAACTTTTACTTCTAACGAAGAAATAACGCTCGATTGGAAGAATCTTCCTTCGGGCCCTTATGTACTGAAAGCATCGGTGAAAGATAATCAGGGCAAGGAAGTGACTACTGATACTAACACGATTCTTTTCTCCATTGAGGACAAACGTCCGCCTGTTGAAACGACGGTTTGGTTCTATGGAGAAAATATGGAATTTGATGCGACTCATCCGGCTGTATTCTGCTTCGGTACGTCGAAAAAGGATACTTATGTGATGATGAATGTATTCTCCGGTGATAAACTGCTGGAAAGTAAGATGTTGAACTTGTCTGATACGATTGTTCGCTTCGAATATCCATATCAGGAGAGTTATGGTGACGGTGTGTTTGTGAATTTCTGTATGGTAAGAGATGGACAGGTTTATCAGGAACATGCCCGGTTGACCAGACGTGTGCCGGATAAGACATTGACTATGAAGTGGGAAGTGTTCCGCGATAAGTTGCGTCCCGGACAGAAGGAAGAATGGAAACTGACGATTAAAACGCCACAAGGACAAGCCGCTAATGCGGAGATGCTGGCAACGATGTATGATGCTTCACTGGATAAGATATGGAACCGTCAGCAGAATTTCCAAATCTTCTATAGTCAGATTGTTCCGTATTCTAATTGGATGAGCGGATATTCCGGCAATAATTCATTTAATTACTGGTGGAATACGAAAAGCCTTAAAGTGCCGGGATTGGCGTATGATCGTTTTGTGATGCAGCCGGGGTATGGTATCGGAATTGCTTTAGAAGGAAAATTGGCCGGAGTGATGGTGAGAGGATATGGATCGACAAGAAAGATGACGTTGACAGGCAGTGTTTCGGCGATGGATGTTAGTGCACCAAATATGAAATCGGCTATGGCTGCTGATGCCGTGAATAATGTGGAGTTTCAATCGGAATTAGTATCGACGGAAGAAAAAGCGGATGAATCGTCTGACAGCGAAATGCTTCCCGAAGCTCCTGCCAACCTGCGTACAAATCTTGCAGAAACAGCCTTCTTCTATCCGCAACTTCGTACCAATGAACAGGGAGAAATCTCGTTCTCTTTTACGATGCCCGAAAGTCTGACGCGTTGGAACTTCCGTGGATATTCTCATACGAAAGGGATGCTGATGGGAACATTGGACGGTGAAGCTACCACGAGTAAGGAATTTATGCTGACTCCTAATCTTCCCCGCTTTGTACGTGTGGGAGATAAGACTTCTCTTGCAGCTTCTATCTCTAATATGACTGGTAAGCCGCAAGCTGGAACAGTAACTCTGATTCTTTTCGATCCGATGACGGAGAAAGTAATCAGTACACAAAAACAGAAATTCAGCCTTGTTGCCGGAAAGACGATTGGCGTGAGCTTCCAGTTTACCGTCAGTGATAAATACGAAATATTGGGATGCCGGATGATAGCCGACAGCGGTACTTTCAGCGATGGAGAACAACAGTTGCTTCCGGTGCTTAGCAATAAAGAACATTTGGTAGAGACACTTCCAATGCCTGTACGTGGAGAAGAAACCCGTACTTTCTCACTCGACCGCCTGTTCAACCAACAAAGTAAAACGGCAACCGACCGTAAACTGACTGTCGAGTTTACAGGAAATCCGGCCTGGTATGCTATTCAGGCATTGCCTTCTTTGAGTCTTCCTACAAGCAATAATGCGATCTCCTGGGCTACGGCATATTATGCAAATACCTTGGCTTCGTTCATTATGAACAGTCAGCCGAAGATCAAAGCAGTGTTTGAAAGTTGGAAATTGCAGGGAGGTACGAAAGAAACCTTCTTGAGCAATCTGCAAAAGAATCAGGAAGTGAAGAATATTATTCTGTCCGAATCTCCCTGGGTGCTCGAAGCGCAAACGGAAGAGCAACAGAAAGAACGTATCGCCACTTTGTTTGATTTGAATAATATCCGTAGCAATAATATAGCGGCTTTGACCCGATTACAGGAGTTGCAGAACGCAAGTGGTGCATGGTCTTGGTATAAAGGAATGACCGGCAGCCGATATGTCACTGCCTATATCGCCGAACTGAATGCCCGTCTGGCTATGTTGACAGGTGAGAAATTAACAGGTACAGCTCTCTCCTTGCAACAAAATGCTTTCACTTACCTTCATCAATCAGCTTTAGACGAATATAAGGAAATCTTGAAAGCACAGAAAGAAGGAGTGAAATTTACCGGTGTTTCGGGCAGTATTCTGCAATATTTGTATCTCATCGCTATTTCCGGAGAGCAGGTGCCTGCTGCCAATAAAGCTGCTTATACCTATTATCTTTCTAAAGTAGGAGAACTGCTTACTTCTCCTTCGATGGATACGAAAGCGATTGCCGCTATTGTACTGGATAAAGCCGGACGCAAGAAAGAAGCACAGGAATTTGTCGCTTCTCTGAAAGAATTCCTGACCAAGACGGATGAACAGGGAATGTTCTTTGCTTTCAACGAGAATCCGTATACATGGGGCGGAATGCAGATGCAGGCTCACGTAGATGTGATGGAAGCATTGGAGGCGATAGGCGGTAACAGCGATACCGTGGAAGAAATGAAACTTTGGCTGTTGAAGCAAAAGCAAACACAACAATGGAACTCTCCGGTAGCTACTGCCGACGCGGTATTTGCATTGCTGATGAAAGGTGTTAACTTGCTCGACAATCAGGGAGATGTACGGATTGTAATTGCTAATGAAGTGCTGGAAACGGTTGCTCCGAGTAAAACAACTGTTCCCGGATTGGGATATATCAAACGTTCTTTCACACAGAAGAGCGTGGTGGATGCCCGTAAGATTGAAGTGGAAAAGAGAAATCCGGGTATCGCCTGGGGAGCTGTATATGCAGAATTTGAATCCCCCATCAGTGATGTGAAACAACAGGGTGGTGAGTTGAATGTAGAGAAACAATTGTATGTGGAACGTATGGTAAATAATGTCCCTCAATTGCAGCCTATAACAGCGAAAACTGTTCTTCAGGTAGGTGATAAAGTCGTTTCCCGTTTGAGCATCCGTGTAGACCGTCCGATGGACTTTGTGCAGTTGAAAGATCAGCGGGGAGCTTGCTTCGAACCGATCGGCAGCATTTCCGGCTATCGTTGGAACAACGGACTGGGCTATTACGTAGACATCAAAGATGCATCGACCAATTTCTTCTTCGATCATTTAGGAAAAGGAGTCTATGTATTGGAATATAGTTACCGTGTCAGCCGTGCAGGAACTTACGAAACAGGTCTGGCAACCATGCAATGTGCATACGCACCAGAATATGCTTCACATTCTGCTTCGATGACGGTAGACGTTAAAGAGTAACGCAGGACATTTGTAAGAGAAATATTCGGGCACGGATTATGCCGATTTTACGGTTCATTAGATAAACTGAAATCGTAAAATAGGCGTAATCCGTGCCTGAATCTATTTGATACCTCTTGATGGAGAGAATTATCCTCTTTCGTCAATCTGTGTTAATCTGTGTAATCTGTGGTGAAAAACTCATCTAAAACCCCTACATTTGTGCACCAAAATAAAAAATATCGCATGAAACGTAGTTTACTATCTATATTATCTTTACTTACTGTCGCTTTGGCAGCCGTTGCCCAACCTCGTATCTCTTCAAATAAAGAGACACATAACTTCGGACAAATTGAGTGGAAACGTCCGGTGACAGTGGAATATACCATCACTAATACGGGAAACCAGCCATTGGTACTGACCAACGTCACAACCTCTTGTGCCTGTGCCGTGGCCGACTGGACCAAAGAACCGATTGCCCCGGGAGGAAAAGGAGTAGTAAAAGCTTCTTTTGACGCAAAAGCGTTAGGACATTTTGAAAAGTCGATAGGAATATATAGCAATGCCAGTCCGAGCTTGGTCTATCTGAAGTTTACCGGTGAAGTAGTGCAGGAAATAAAAGATTATACAAAGCTACTTCCTTATACAATTGGAAATATTCGTTTAGATCGTGATGAGTTTGCTTTCCCCGATGTCTATCGCGGACAGCAGCCTTCATTGACCTTCGATATCGCCAATCTTTCGGATCGTCCTTACGAACCGGTATTGATGCATCTGCCTCCTTATCTGAAAATGGAAGCGGAACCCAAAGTCTTGTTGAAAGGCAAGAAAGGAACTATCAAACTGACGCTGGATGCGAGCCAGCTAAAAGATTACGGATTGACACAGACTTCTGTCTACCTTTCCCGTTTCTCCGGTGATAAGGTGAGCGAAGATAATGAAATACCGGTTTCGGCCATTCTTCTTCCCGACTTCTCTCGTATGACGGAAAAAGATTCTTTGAACGCTCCTGCCATGCACATTTCGGAAACGGATATTGATCTTAGTATCCCGTTGATAAAGAAGAATAAGGTAAGCCATGATATATTGATAGCCAATTCCGGAAAGACTCCGTTAGTCATCAGTAAGTTGCAGGTATTCAATTCATCGGTAGGAGTGAGCCTGAAAAAGACAGTCCTTCCTCCGGATGGAATGACGAAGCTCAAAGTAACTATTCGTAAGCGTGACGTAGGTAATAAGAAGCATCATTTACGTATCCTGATGATAACAAATGATCCGTTACGCCCGAAAGTTGAAATCAATATCAAACGCTAAATCCTATGATTATGGAACATCCTGAAAATAGTGAAGAATATAAGGGGCTTGTTGTCAATAAAGGCATTGAGCAACCCTCATCTGTGAATCCCTACTTAAAGCGGAAACCTAAGAAACGCCAACTTTCAGTAGCAGAGTTTGTAGAAGGTATCGTAAAAGGTGATGTCACCATATTGAGTCAGGCTGTGACATTGGTGGAAAGCGTAAAGCCTGAACATCAGGCTGTCTCACAGGAAATCATAGAGAAGTGTCTGCCATTTTCCGGTAATTCGATCCGGATTGGTATCAGCGGCGTTCCCGGTGCGGGAAAGAGTACATCCATAGATGTATTCGGTCTGCACGTGCTCGAAAAGGGGGGCAAACTGGCGGTATTGGCCATCGACCCTAGTAGTGAGCGTAGTAAAGGCAGTATCTTGGGCGATAAAACCCGTATGGAGCAGCTTTCCGTACATCCTAAATCGTTCATCCGCCCTAGTCCGTCAGCTGGTTCTTTGGGAGGAGTGGCACGCAAAACACGTGAGACGATTATTCTTTGTGAAGCTGCCGGATTCGATAAGATTTTTGTGGAGACAGTAGGAGTGGGACAGAGCGAAACGGCTGTTCACTCGATGGTTGATTTCTTCCTGTTGATTCAGTTGTCCGGTACGGGCGATGAACTGCAAGGAATTAAGCGTGGTATTATGGAGATGGCGGATGGTATCGTTATCAATAAGGCCGATGGAGATAATCTGGAACGTGCCAAGTTGGCTGCCACTCAATTCCGTAATGCATTACATCTGTTTCCTGCGCCTGAATCCGGATGGATTCCCAAAGTATTGACTTACTCCGGTTTTTATAACCTGGGAGTGAAGGAAGTCTGGGACATGATTTACGAATACATTGACTTCGTGAAAGAAAACGGCTATTTTGAATATCGCCGCAACGAACAAAGTAAATACTGGATGTATGAAAGCATCAATGAACAACTTCGTGACAGCTTTTATCATAATCCGAAGATTGAAACAATGCTCTTAGAAAAAGAACAGCAGGTATTGAAAGGCAACCTGACTTCGTTTATAGCTGCAAGAAGTCTGCTCGATACTTATTTTGAGGATTTGAAATGAGACTTTAAATGATAATAAGATTCTGATTCTTAAAGAATACATTTGGCATAAGCGGGTAGGAAACGTTCAGTCTTTCTACCCGCTTGTACTATTAATGAGACTTTTCTGCTTTTTCAAGATCAGCTCTCGATTTACTTTGAGTCACAATATATACTCCTAGGAATACAAGTGCGATAGCAATCCCTTTCTCCCAGCCGAAACTTCCGATACCCATCGCGATTGCTGCAATCGTAGCCACGATCGGTTGCATATAATTGTACATACTGACTACCGTAGGACGGAGCAGTCTCTGTGCAGTCATAATGCAGAGATACGCGAGGAAACTACCTCCTAATACGACATAAAGTACCTGTAGAATGGCGACAGTGGAAACAGAAGTCCATTGAATCGTAGAAATATCATAATAGGAGAACGGAATGTAACACATCGAAGCATATATGAACATCCATTTATTAATCGTTACTGCCGAATATCGTTGAGACAATCCCTTGAATACAGTCAGGTATATGGAGAAACTGATTTGCGCAACGAGACAAAGCAGGTCGCCAATCAGGCTTCCATTTCCGTTGCTTCCTGCCTGGCTGCTCACAATGAGAATGAGCGCTCCCATAGCACCTATAAAAATCCCCATTACTTTCTTATTGGTAATAGGTTCTTTTAAGTAAATGGCCGCTACAACCATTGTTACAATCGGTAGAGTGGTAGTTACGATAGAAGCATCAATAGGAGAAGTCATAGAAAGCCCGAAGATGAACACTCCTTGATTGAATACTAGCGCAAACAGTGAAGCAAAGAAGATTTTCAGCATATCCTGATGGTTCACATGTTCCTGTTTGCAAAATATAGAAAGGATCCAGAAAGCGGCTGCTGCCCCTACCATGCGGAATGTAGTAACAGAAATCGGGGAAAACTCTTGAAGAGCCGACTTACCGATGGGAGACATTAATCCCCACATAACGTTTGCTGTAAGCGCAAACAAATGACCATACAGGTTCTTACTTTTGTCCATGTTGATACTATTTATTTTACCATATCTCTGATATCATTAACAATCAAATAGAGAAAACGGTTGCAAAGGTAGTCTTTTATCGTATGATTTGTTTATATTTGCCTTGATTAAACTTGAATATTATGGAACAACAAGCCAATTATATCCGTCGTATCGAGATACACGGACTATGGGAACGCTTTAATATAGGATGGGATTTGCGTCCCGATGTGAACATCCTCTCCGGCATCAACGGAGTGGGGAAGACTACCATTCTGAACCGTTCGGTGGGATACCTCGAAGAACTTTCCGGTGAAATGAAAAGTGACGAGAAGAACGGAGTGCGTCTCTTTTTCGACAATCCCCAGGCAACCTATATTCCTTATGACGTCATCCGAAGCTACGACCGTCCCCTGATTATGGGTGACTTCACAGCCCGCATGGCCGACAAGAATGTAAAGTCTGAACTGGACTGGCAACTCTATCTCTTGCAACGCCGTTACCTCGATTATCAGGTCAACATTGGTAATAAGATGATTGAAATGCTTTCCAGCACTGATGAAGAAGAGCGTCGTAAAGCAGCTACATTATCTGTAGCCAAACGTCGTTTTCAGGATATGATTGACGAACTGTTCAGCTATACACGCAAAAAGATAGACCGGAAACGGAACGATATCGCTTTCTATCAGGATGGCGAACTATTATTCCCTTATAAACTGTCGTCCGGTGAAAAGCAAATGCTGGTTATCCTGCTGACCGTACTCGTGCAGGACAACAGCCATTGTGTATTGTTTATGGATGAGCCGGAAGCCTCCCTTCATATAGAATGGCAGCAGAAACTGATTGCTATGATACGTGAACTGAATCCGAATGTGCAGATTATCCTGACTACCCATTCGCCTGCCGTCATTATGGAAGGCTGGCTGGATGCCGTGACAGAAGTAAGCGATATATCTACCACCGTAGGGCACAAGCTCGACAAGGATTCTCCCAACTGTAATTTGTAATTCGTAACCTGTAATAGAACAAATGGCAACTTCACTACGAGATAATCTGACTTCTTCTTATTTCAATGCCGCCCATAAGCTTTATCCGAAGAAAGCCCGCCGACGTATCATCGCTTACGTAGAAAGCTATGACGACATCGCTTTCTGGCGCACATTGCTTGAAGAGTTTGAAGACGACGAACACTATTTCCAAGTGATGCTTCCTTCGGCCACTTCCCTGGCAAAAGGAAAAAAGATGGTACTCATGAACACGCTGAATACAGCCGAATTGGGGAGAAGTCTGATTGCCTGTGTGGACAGTGACTATGATTTCCTGTTGCAGGGAGCTACCAATACTTCCCGTAAAATCAATCGGAACAGGTATATTTTTCAGACTTATACCTATGCTATTGAAAACTATCATTGTTTTGCCGAAAGCCTTCACGAAGTATGTGTGCAGGCTACGTTGAATGACCGTTCCATTTTAGATTTCAACTTCTACCTGAAGAAGTACTCTGAAATAGTATATCCGCTTTTCCTCTGGAACGTATGGTTCTATCGCCAACGGGATACTTACACTTTCCCCATGTACGATTTCCATACTTATACTTCTTTGCGCGAGATTAATCTCCGGCATCCGGAAAAGAGTCTGGAATCCCTTCAACAACGGGTTAATCAGAAGTTGGCAGAGTTGAAAAAGAAATTTCCCCATAACATCAATCAGGTGAATGGATTGCGGACTGAATTTAAAGAGCTGGGCTTGGTGCCAGAAACTACTTACTTGTATATGCAGGGACACCATGTGATGGATAATGTGGTAATGAAACTACTGATTCCAGTCTGCACCGTATTGCGCCGTGAACGGGAACAGGAAATCAAGCGGCTGGCCGAACACAATGAACAGTTCAAAAACGAACTGACTTGTTATCAGAACAGCCAGGTGAACGTAGAAATCATGCTCAAGAAGAATGTAGCCTACAAAAGGCTCTTCCATTATGATTGGCTACGGCAGGATATCAGTGAATATTTGGAAGAAGGAAAGAATAAAGAAGAAAAGAAACAGAGATCATAAATAAAAGAAAAACTAAAAAAGAGAGAGACGATTGCTTATGAAAGAAGTAAAAGAAGTGGTTGATACAGTGAGTGTGGCATTGGCAAACGGGCAACCGGAAGAAGCAGGTAATGTGGTGATACAAGAAGTGAATCATGCTTTGCTCTCGATGGGAGTGGATGAAGCTATGGCTGATAAGATTGATAACTTTATCATCTTATTGTTTATTATTGGAATAGCATTACTGGCCAATCTGATTTGCCGCAAGATTATTCTGCGTACCGTGGCTAAATTGGTGAGACAGACAAAAGCTACTTGGGATGATATTGTATTTAATGATAAAGTAATGGTGAACATCAGCAGGATGGTGGCGCCTATATTGATTTATATATCTATTCCTATTGCTTTCCCCGAACATGCAGACTCTGCTTTGCTTGATTTTCTTCGAAGACTTTGCATGATTTATATCCTTGCAGTCTTTCTTCGCTTCGTCAGTGCTTTGTTTACGGCTGTGTATCTGGTATATAGCGCGCGTGAACAATATAAAGACAAACCTTTGAAGGGGCTTTTGCAGACAGCGCAAGTCATTCTCTTCTTTATAGGAGCTATCATCATTATCAGTATTCTGATAAAGCAAAGTCCGGTGGTGTTGCTGACCGGATTGGGAGCTTCCGCTGCGGTTCTGATGTTAGTTTTCAAGGACAGTATCATGGGATTTGTCTCCGGTATCCAGCTTTCCGCCAATAATATGCTGAAGGTGGGTGATTGGATCACGATGCCGAAATACGGTGCGGACGGTACGGTGATAGAAGTAACATTGAATACCGTAAAAATACGTAACTTCGATAATACCATCACCACCATTCCTCCTTATCTATTGATTAGTGATTCTTTCCAAAACTGGCAGGGAATGCAGGAATCCGGCGGACGTCGTGTGAAACGTTCCATCAATATAGACATGACCAGTGTGCATTTCTGTACACCGGAGATGTTGGCAAAATACCGGAAGATACAACTGTTGAAAGACTATGTGGATGAAACGGAAAAGGTAGTGGAAGAATATAATAAGGAACATCATATCGACAACTCTGTGTTAGTGAATGGACGCCGGCAAACAAACCTGGGAGTTTTCCGTGCCTATCTGACTAACTATCTGAAGAATCTGCCTACTGTCAACCAAGACCTGACCTGCATGGTACGTCAGCTTCAGCCTACCGAAACCGGTATCCCGTTGGAACTTTATTTCTTTTCTGCCAATAAAGTATGGGTTGCCTACGAAGGCATACAGGCAGATGTTTTCGATCATGTGCTTGCCATTATTCCCGAATTCGACTTGCGTGTCTTCCAAAACCCGTCGGGGGCAGACCTGCATCGGATAGGGGTAAAGATAGAAAACTAATCAAACGATAAAACGCTTATAAATTGTAATTACTATGACTACACCGTTATCCAACCAGATTATCCGTGAAATCACTCCTTTGTCAGATAAGGATTGCTTTTACATTGCGGAACGTTATAAAACGGAATTCACTTATCCTATACACAACCACTCCGAGTTTGAATTGAACTTCACCGAAAAGGCTGCCGGAGTAAGGCGGATTGTAGGAGACTCTTCCGAAGTGATAGGTGATTATGATTTGGTATTGATAACAGGAAAAGATTTGGAACACGTCTGGGAACAGAACGACTGCCATTCGAAAGAGATACGGGAGATTACGATTCAGTTTTCTTCCGATCTTTTCTTTAAGAGCTTTATCAATAAGAATCAGTTCGACTCTATCCGCCGGATGCTGGATAAAGCACAAAAAGGGCTTTGTTTCCCGATGTCTGCCATACTCAAAATATATCCGTTGCTGGATACGCTTGCTTCCGAGAAGCAAGGATTTTATGCGGTCATTAAGTTTATGACAATCCTGTATGAACTTTCTCTCTTTGAAGAAGAAGCGCGTACCTTGTCCAGTTCGTCTTTTGCCAAGATAGATATTCATTCGGACAGCCGGCGTGTGCAGAAAGTGCAGGAGTACATCAATACACATTATCAGGAAGAAATACGTCTGGGGCAGTTGGCTGATATGGTTGGGATGACGGATGTGTCATTCAGCCGCTTTTTCAAACTGCGTACAGGCAAGAATCTTTCTGATTATATCATTGATATTCGGCTGGGCTTTGCTTCCCGGTTGCTGGTAGATTCTACGATGTCTATCGCTGAGATTTGTTATGAGTGCGGTTTTAATAACCTTTCCAATTTCAACCGGATCTTCAAGAAGAAAAAGAGTTGTTCGCCTAAAGAGTTTCGTGAGAACTACCGGAAGAAAAAGAAATTGATTTAGCGCATTCTCTTTTATGAACTCGGTGATTAATTCCCGAGTTCTATCTTCCATTCACCAATCGTTCGTGTGGCACTGTCAAAGTTTACACCTACTTTAACTATTTTCCTGTGATCCGCCTGATACGGAATAGCATACTTTTTGCTGTTAATCTGCGTTAATGCTTCTTCGGGTGTACCATCTACTTTAAATTCAAAAACATAGATGGTATCTTGAAGTTTCACAACCGCGTCTGCTCTTCCAATGGCTGTATCCACTTCCACATCTATATACTGTCCCATCAGCCGGAAAAACAGATAAAAGATAGTTTGGTAATGTTTCTCTTCCTTGTTGTTCAGTTTATTCGGGATAGACGCAAAGAAAGATTTCAGTCTTTCCAGACATTCCTCTAAATGACCGATACGCAAGTCTTTAATAAAGGACACTACATAAAATGTATTCTCTCGTGCAGGCAGATGCACATAAGCGGGCATCAGCGATTCGATAAATCCTTTTCTTACTTCTTTGTTGGGATAAGCCAGTGTATACAGTTGGAAATCCGGATCATATCCCTTAATTGTGAGATAACCGCTTTGGTAGAGCACCGGAAGAGGATCGGTGATTCTATTGCTAGGTGCATCAAACTGTTCGGCGGTGGCGGTCGTGTTATCCAGTTCCCGGATATCAAAATCGCTTTCTTGCAGAATATCTATCAGGAAAGTGGGAGTACCGGTCGAAAACCAAAAATTCTCATAACTCTTTTGCGCAAATGCATTGAATAAACTAAATGGGTTATAAATGTCTACACAATTCTTACTGAAATGATAACCGTCATATTGTTGTTTCAAATGTACACAGGCTTCCTCGTATGTTTCCTTGTTGGCTTGGGCCATTTGTTCAATATCAATTTGCAATTGCGTGCGCAGTTCTTGTTCGGTGATGCCGCAGATAGCACTGTAATCATCCCTCATGCTGATATTCTGCAAGTTATTCAACTCGCTGAAGATACTCATTTGGCTGAATTTGCTGATACCTGTCAATAATAAGAAACGAAGATACTGTCCCTGGGCTTTCAGTGGACTAAAGAAATCCCGCATGATATTACGTATTTCCTTTTGAACTTCATCATTATGATTGCTGTCCAGCATTGGTGAGTCATACTCATCTATTAATACCACCACCTGTTTACCCGTCTGTTTGTAAGCACGACGAATAATTCCTTCAAAACGTAAACTGAAAGTCGTTTCTCCTTCTTCCCGTTGATAAATTTTCTCCCATAAAAGCAATTGGCGGTTAATAACGGCTGACAGCATATCAGCGGTTATATATTTACTCACACTAAAATCAAAGTGTAATACCGGATAAACCGTCCAATCCTTTTCCAGAGTCTCCATAGCCAAGCCCTGAAACAGTTCTTTTTTTCCCAGGAAATAAGCCTCTAGTGTAGAAACCAGCAAACTTTTCCCAAAGCGTCGGGGACGACTTAGAAAATAGACTTTATTTGTATGAGTCAAACGATAAATCAATTCCGTTTTATCAACATAGACACAATCATTATTGCGTAAATCTTCAAAGTTCTGTATTCCTATCGGATATCTTCTGAAATTCTCTTCCATGACGCATATTTGTTTTTAGCGTGAAACATACACAAAGATAATGATATTTAGTTTCAAGTCAATTATGCCTGTTCTTTTTTTAAGAAAGTCCAACGTTGGATATATACTTAGTGGGAAAGGAGCTATCGGTGTTTCTTTGCGTAATGCATTGAAAAGCGATGAAACATATCTTTGACGACAAGCGGGTAGAAATACACTATCAGCCAGAATTTTCACCTTCTCACAACTATCAGACGATTAATTTTATGCATAATGAGAGATAAAAGAGTGAAGTTCTGGTCTTAAATTTGCTTATAAACAGGTTAAAGTTATAGCGTAACTGATTGATAATACGTTTGTAACATCTTGTCATCATCTTGCAATGACTCTTTCAATAGATTGTATTTATTTCGTCTTATAGTTGTAATGCTCACCCTCTATCTTTGCCGACGTAATTAAAACGTAGAGCAAAGTTAGATGAAAAAACTATTTCTTATCCGATTTTCAGTGGTAGCCTTCTTTTGCCTGTTGTGTGTACTTCCTGCATTGGCTGCTAATATCAAGATTAAAGGAGCTGTGAAAGACAAACTATCCAAGGAACCTTTGATAGGAGCTACGATACGTTTGCTCGGAACTCAAGCCGGAGCAGTGACCGATATGGAGGGCAATTTCGAATTGAACAGTATGGGCATTCTGGAAGGTATGTATGATATTGAGATTAAATATGTAGGCTACAAAACAGAAGTGCGCCATAAAGTGCGTGTGGAGAATGGAAAACAGGTGATACTGAATCTGGAGTTGGAAACCGATGCACAGGAACTTGCCGATGTGGTGGTTGTAGCTAAGAAGAATAGGGAAAATGAGAATATGCTGTTGCTCGAACAGCAAAAAGCAGTCATTGCCGTACAATCTGTTGGTGTCAGGGAGCTTTCCCGCAAGGGTGTTTCGGATGCAGAAGGTGCTGTGACGAAAGTTGCCGGAGTGTCTAAACAAGACGGAGTGAAAAATGTCTTTGTCCGTGGATTGGGAGACCGGTACAATGCAACTACTTTTAATGGATTTGCTCTTCCTTCCGAAGACCCGGAATATAAGAATATCTCTCTTGATTTCTTCGGTACGGACATTATTCAGTCCGTAGGCGTAAATAAAGCATTCAACGCGGGAGGCAGCAGCGATGTCGGAGGGGCAACCATTGATATCGTATCCAAAGAACTCATTGGTAGCGGTAATCTGGGATTCGGCATTTCCGGTGGCTTGAATACACAAACGGTAGCAGCCGATTTTCTGAAACAGGATGGAGTGAACTTCATGGGCTTTGCTAATCGCACCGAACCTGCCGATGAAAACTCATGGAACTTCAGAAATAAGTTAGACCCTTCCGCTCAACATTTGCAAATCAACCGGAGTTACAGTATTTCCGGAGGTAAACGATTCTATGTCGGAAAAGACAAAAATCCACTTTCTTTCTTCCTGACTGCCGGACATACGACGGACTATCAGTATACGGATGAAATCATACGTAATACAACTACCGGCGGTACGGTCTACAAAGATATGAATGGAAAGAAGTATGCGGAGAATATCAGTCAGCTGGCACTTGCCAATGTGGATTTCGATATGCAGAATCGTCATCACATCAGTTATAATTTGATGATGATTCATGCCAATACCCAGTCGGTGGGCGATTACAACGGTAAGAACTCGATTTTTAGTGACGACTATGAAAACCTCGGATTCACCCGTCGCCAACAAACGAATGATAATATGCTGATCGTTAATCAACTGATGACTAACTGGGGATTGACCAAATCATTAAGTCTCGATGCAGGTGCTTCCTATAATATGGTGAAAGGGTATGAACCGGATCGTCGTATCAATAACCTGACTAAAGCGGAAGACGGCTATACGTTGCTAAGGGGCAACTCACAACAGCGCTATTTCTCAACTTTAGATGAAGACGACTTGAATGTAAAAGCAGGCTTGGTCTATCGTCTGAAAGATAATATAGACGAAATTTCGAATATCCGTTTCGGATATACAGGCCGATTCGTAGATGATAACTTCAAAGCTACGGAGTATAACCTGACCGTAGGACATGTTTCTACCATCCTTCTTTGGACGACTTCTCGCTTGACGATTATTATAATCAGGAAAACTTTGCTTCCGACTGGTTCAAGATACAAAAGAACTTAGATGAATATACCGTGAAAAAGAATATCCATTCCGCTTATGCCGAGGCTACCTACCAGTTTACTCCCCGTTGGATTGTGAATCTGGGAATGAAATACGACAAGGTAGATATTGAAGTGGATTACAATGTGAATCGTGGAGGTTCTAAAGGAAACAATACCATCCAAAAAGATTATTTCCTGCCCAGCTTGAATCTCAAATACAATCTGAATGATAAAAACTCGCTTCGTCTGGGAGCTAGTAAAACATATACGCTTCCGCAGGCAAAGGAAATATCTCCTTACCGTTATGTCGGCGTGAACTTCAACAGTCAGGGGAATCCCAATCTGAAACCTTCGGATCATTATAACCTTGATCTGAAGTGGGACTTTAATCCCACTCCGACCGAGTTGATTTCTCTCACAGCTTTCTATAAATTGATTAAGAATCCGATATCCCGCATCGAAGTGGCAAGTGCCGGAGGTTATCTTTCTTATGAGAATATAGCGGATAAGGCAACCGTGGCAGGAGTGGAGATAGAAATACGTAAGAATCTGTTTGTCCGTCCGGTGAGTAATGCTGCGCACGGAATGAATAAACTCTCTTTGGGATTGAATGGCTCTTATATCTACACGAATGCAAAAATGCCTTTGGCAACGGTTACCACTGGCTCGCAACTGGAAGGAGCTGCACCGTGGATTGTCAATTTCGATCTCTCGCATAACTTCACGAAAGGAGAACGCAGTTTTGTCAATACATTGGTACTTAATTATGTGAGTGATAAGATATATACCATTGGCACGCAGGGTTATCAGGATGTGATGGAGCAGGGAGTACTGATACTGGATTTTGTGTCCCAAGCCAAACTGAACAAGCATCTTTCCCTTAACCTGAAAGCCCGCAACCTGCTGAATCCCTCTTATAAGTTAAGCCGCAAAGCGAACGAAAACGGGGAAAAGGTGATACTGAATGATTATAAGAAAGGAATAAATATAAGCCTGGGAGTGTCGTGTACATTCTAAGCCGGGTGATGAAATAAGATTATTAACTAATAATGAAAGCAAAATGAAAAGATTGTTTGTGAACTTTATGACGTTTGCCGTTATGGCAACAGCACTTACATTGACTGCATGTAGCAGTGATAGTGACGGGGACGGTGATGGTAACGGAGATGGTGGAAACAACGGTGGGACCGGTAGTTCTATTGTTGTGGGCGAAAATATCCTGTCCGGCACGCTGACCGGAGAACAGACACTGGAAGCTAAGGAATATATTCTGAACGGAACGGTAGTCATTGAAAATGGAGGCCGTCTGAATATCCCTGCCGGAACAACGATTAAGGCTCGCGAAGGTTTCAGCAGTTATCTGCTGGTAGCACAGGGCGGTAAACTTTATGCTGACGGTACAGCTGATAAACCGATTGTTTTCACTGCCAATTCAACAACCCCTACATCCGGCTATTGGGGAGGAATCATTATCAATGGTAAAGCTCCGATTTCCGGTTCGAACGCCAATAAGAGTGATACAGGTCTGACGGAAATCGACAACAACTATAAATACGGTGGTAATGTCGATAATGACAATTCCGGTTCACTGACTTATGTGAAAATCTGCTATGCCGGTGCCCGCTCTACTGCCGATATCGAGCACAACGGATTGACACTGAACGGTGTTGGAAACGGTACCAAGATCGAGAATATCTACATTCTTGAGAGTGCGGATGATGCCGTCGAATTCTTTGGCGGTACGGTGAATGTAACCAACCTATTGGCTGTGAACCCGGATGATGACATGTTCGACTTCACTCAAGGATATTCCGGTAAATTGAAAAACTGCTATGGTGTTTGGGAAAGCGGTTATACCAGTACGGAAGCAGATCCGCGCGGCATTGAAGCAGATGGTAACTTGGATGGCATTTATCCGGATCATTTACGTCAGTCGGACTTTGTGGTT
Source organism: Bacteroides sp. AM54-2NS (assembly GCF_003602935.1). Taxonomy (NCBI): domain Bacteria; kingdom Pseudomonadati; phylum Bacteroidota; class Bacteroidia; order Bacteroidales; family Bacteroidaceae; genus Bacteroides; species Bacteroides sp. AM54-2NS. Next base: position 150,162 of record NZ_QTMZ01000009.1, on the reverse strand, counting down.
GAAAATATGACAATCGTAAATAATGCTGCCAATACAACGGATAATGTAGACCGTATGCAAGATGTGATTAAAATCCGTCGTGGAGCAAAAGCTACGATCACCAATGCCCTTGTCAAAGGTTCAGGCGGTACAATCGATTTGATTGATATGAATGACAATAAAGGTACAGGAAATGCTGCTTCCAGCATCAGCATCACCCATACATTGAACTTTAAGAATAAGCTGAACGGTACATTGAATACATTTACCGAGCCAACTACGAATACAGGTGCAGATGCATCCCTGTTCACTTGGAGCGGATATAATTTCTCTTCCTTATAAATAAGATATAGAGTAGCAAAGTGTATCTTTTTTAATAGGAGGTATGGGAGAATTTGTAACAAACAGATTCTCCCATATTCTATTTATTTGTTTTCGTAATCTTCTTTTAGCTTTTTTATTTGCTCCTTTATGGTATCAGTGATTACCTTTTTCGTATATTTGTCAACCTATTATTTTACAACGATACAAAATATGCAAACAGACAACGAGCGATACAAAAAAATGGCTTCTCTTGCACAAATCGGATGGTGGGAAGTAGATTTAACGGCAGGATGTTATTTATGTTCCGATTATCTTTCTGATCTTTTGGGATTGGACGGCGACACCATCTCTACTTCGGATTTTCTAAACCTGATACGTGAAGATTATCGCAAGCAGATTGCTCAGGAGTTCCGGGCAAATTCTTCTATCCATAAGGACTTTTACGAACAAACTTTCCCGATTCATTCAAAATATGGTGAGGTTTGGCTGCATACCCGTCTGGCTTTTCGTGAGAAGGGTACGGGTGTTGATGGAGGTGATAAGTCCTTCGGAATAATCCAGCGCGTTGAGGCTCCCAAGGAGGAAGATCAAAGGGATGCATTAAGGCGTGTGAATGATTTGCTTTGTCGTCAGAATTTTGTTTCGCAATCGTTGCTTCGTTTCCTACGTGATGAGGCAGTAGAATCTTGTATCGCAGATATTTTAAGAGATATTCTGAATCTTTATAATGGAAAAGGTCGTGTTTATATTTTTGAATACGATGAAATTTATGCCCATCATAGTTGTATCTACGAAGTTGTTTCTGAAGGAGTATCGGCAGAGATAGACAATCTGCAGGACATGCCTGCCAGTGAGTCAAAATGGTGGAGTGAACAGATATTATCGGGCAAGCCGATTATTTTAAATACACTGGAGCAGTTATTAGAAGAGGCTCCTGATGAATATCAGATTCTTGTAGTTCAGGGAATCAAATCGTTAATGGTGACTCCTTTGATGACAGGCGACCGCGTTTGGGGATATATGGGGATTGATTTGGTTGAGACCTACCATGACTGGAGTAATGAAGATTTTCAATGGTTCTCCTCATTGGGAAATATTATAAATATCTGTATCGAGTTGCGTAAAACTAAGGACAAGGTAATCCGTGAACAGACTTTCCTAAATAATCTGTTTCATTTTATGCCGATGGGATATATACGTATGTCCATTATCCGTGACGAGAATAATAAACCTTGCGATTATCGGGTGACGGATGCGAATGAGGTCAGTTCAACCTTTTTCGGGCTTCCTTTGGAGTCGTATATTGGTTCTTTGGCATCTGAAAAGCATCCTGACTATCTCCAAAAACTTAATTTTCTGGAAGAGATACTGGATAGTAATTCTTATAGGGAGAAAGATGAATATTTTCCAAGAACGGAACGGTATACGCATTGGGTTATTTATTCTCCCGGAAAAGATGAAATAGTCGGTTTGTTCCTCGATTCTACAGGATCGGTACAAGCTAACCGGGCATTGGACCGTAGCGAGAAGCTCTTTCAGAACATATTTGCTAATATTCCGGCAGGAGTAGAGATCTACGATAAGGATGGCTATTTGATAGACCTGAATAATAAGGATTTGGAGATATTCGGTGTAGTGAATAAGTCGGATGTGATCGGAGTTAACTTCTTTGATAATCCGAATGTGCCGCAGAACATACGTGATCGTGTACGGAATGAAGATTTAGTAGATTTCAGACTTAATTATTCTTTTGAGCAAGCAGGAGGATATTATGAGACAAGCCGTTCTAATGTGATAGAACTATATTCGAAGGTTAGTAAACTATATGATAATGAGGCAACTTCAGCGGATATATTTTAATAAGCATTGACAATACGGAGCGTATTGATGCAATGAACCGTATTCGTGATTTTGAGAATTTCTTCTTGATGATATCCGATTATGCAAAAGTAGGATATGCTAAATTGAATCTCTTGAACCGCAAAGGTTATGCTATAAAACAGTGGTATAAGAATTTAGGTGAGGAGGAAGATATTCCTTTGAGTGAGGTGGTAGCAGTTTATAGCCAAATGCATCCCGAAGACCGTAAGCGTTTCCTTGATTTTTATGATGGAGTCAGAGACGGAAAAAGGAGGCATTTCCAAGGGGAGATGCGTATTCGTCGTCCCGGAACGAAGAACGAATGGAATTGGGTCAGCAGTAATGTGATGGTCACCAATTATAAACCGGAAGAAAATGAAATAGAAATCATCGGTATCAATTATGACATTACAGAATTGAAGGAGACTGAAGCCGAATTGATTCAGGCACGTGATAAAGCAGAGATGATGGATCGTTTGAAAAGTGCTTTCCTTGCCAATATGAGTCATGAAATCCGTACGCCGCTGAATGCCATTGTCGGTTTCTCCGATTTGCTGGTAGAAACTGAAGAGCTGGCAGAACGTCAGGAGTATATTAAGATTGTACGTGAGAATAATGAACTTTTGTTGCAATTAATTTCAGATATACTCGATTTGTCAAAGATTGAAGCGGGTACATTTGAGTTTACTAACGGAGATGTAGATGTAAATCTGTTATGTGAGGATATTGTCCGCTCTATGGGGATGAAAGCGAAAGAAGAGGTGGAACTGGTGTTTGATGATCATCTTCCGGTTTGTCATGTCATTAGTGACCGTAACCGTATACATCAGGTGATCTCTAACTTTGTTAACAATGCAATGAAGTTTACCTCTGAAGGTAGTATTCATGTGGGATATAAACTAAAAGATGGCGAATTGGAATTCTATGTTGAAGATACAGGCATCGGTATTGAAAAAGAGCAGTTGCCACATATCTTTGAGCGTTTTGTGAAGCTTAATTCTTTTGTACACGGTACAGGATTGGGACTTTCTATCTGTCAGAGCATCGTTGAACAATTAGGTGGGCGGATTGGCGTTGATTCTGAAAAAGGAAAAGGATCAAGGTTTTGGTTTACTATTCCCGGAGTGATCGTGACGGAAGAGATGAACTGTGCCCGGTAGAGTGGTAATAAGGCAGGTGAATATCTTCCTTCCTCATTAATAAAAGCGGCTTTTATATAGAAGAAACGGTCTTGGTTTTGATGTCGATTGATACTGACATGAAACCAAGACCGTTTCTTTGGTGAAAAGGTGTAGTCCGTTTAAATTCCGAACGACAGTTTATCGATAGATTGATATACGATACTTGCAATACCCAGTCCGATGATACCCAATGTGCAAAGTGCTAGTCCCCATTTTGTGCAACGATCGCTGCGGAAAGTAGGAATCGGGTTGTCGGAAGGAGTGATGTACATTGCTTTTACAATCAATAGATAGTAATACAACGAAATCACTGTATTTACCAATGCGATGAATACCAGCAAGTGGAAACCTGCATCGAAAGCAGCCATGAAGATAAAAAACTTAGAGAAGAATCCGGCAAACGGAGGGATGCCTGCCAATGAGAACAGAGACAGAGTCATCAAAAGAGCGATTTTGGGATTCGTTTTATAAAGTCCTGCGTAATCTTCGAGCGTGAATTTCTGACTGCGTAATGCCACGATAGTGATAACGGCAAATACTCCGAGGTTGGCGGCAGCATACACTAATACATAATATACCAATGCTGTCATGCCTTGTGCTGTGCCTCCGATAACGCCTAACATAATATATCCCGCTTGCGAAATACTGGAGAACGCCATCAAACGTTTCAGGTTTTGCTGACGGACAGCAAATATATTGGCAATAGTGATAGAAGCGATGGTTACCCAATAAAGTACTTCCTGCCAGTCATTAATCATTGGAGCGAATACTTTGATAAGGACGGCCAATAATACAAATGCAGCCGATCCTTTTGATATAACACTCAAATAAGCGGTAACTGTACTCGGAGCGCCTTCGTAAACGTCTGCTGTCCATAAGTGGAACGGAACCAGTGACAACTTGAATGCCATTCCTGTGAAGAAGAATATAAATGCCATGATCTGTAACGGATTTCCGTCGATATGGGCAGGGAGGTCATCGAAATAAAGAGTCCCGGCAGAACCATAGATCATGGACAGACCAAATAACAGCAATGCACTGGAGAAAAGAGCTGTCAGAATGTATTTGGCACCTGCTTCGGCAGAGTTGTGACGGTATTTATCGAAGGCAATCAATGCTGCCATCGGAATAGAAGCTGTTTCGAGCCCGATGAAGAACATCAGGAAATGGCCGGCGGAAATCATGAGATACATACCAAACAAGGTAGAGAGTGTAAGCACATAGAATTCTCCTTGTTTGAATGAAGTGTCTTCTCTTTTCATCACTCGTGTGCCATCAGGAAAACAATCAGTGTACCGACGTCAGGATCGATTTAACAACTGTGTGCATCGGTACATAGTGATACATACCACCGAATGCATCGGCAGCAGTTCCCGGAATCAGGTTGATAGCCGTATGGATAGCCATCAGAATAACGGGCAACATGGTGTTCAGGCGTGCTTTCCCACTATTTTTGTGTGCATCCGGACTCATGAAGAGGTCAGCTAGAAATAGCAGCAGTAAGACAGCTATGAGCGACAGCTCTTCTCGCATATTTAGAAATTGTGAATAATCCATCTTGTTTATTTATGAATTAAGAATTATGATTTATGAGTTAGGGGATTAGTTGTGAGACAACCGGTAATACGCTTTCACCAATCATGTGGCTAACCCAGAAAGGAGCCATACCTAGTCCGGCAACGCAAACGATGAGGCAGATAACGGCTACACGTTCGTCCCACGTTGCGTCGGTCAGTTCGAGGTGATGTTTGTTGGTGCAGGTTCCGTACAGGATCTTACCTACCAGGCGCAGGATGTAGACTGCGGTAATCACAATCGAAGAGCAGGCGATGATGGTCAGTGTACGGTGAAATACGTCGTTGTTCTGGAAAGAGCCGACGAAGATGGTCATTTCAGCAATGAAACCGCTTAATCCCGGCAGACCGAGGTTGGCAAGACCGGCAATCACATAACATACACTAAGGAACGGCATAATTTTCATTAAACCGGCAAGTTCGCGAACGTCACGTGTGTGTGTACGTCCATATATCATACCGATCAGAGCAAAGAACAAGGCTGTCATCAATCCGTGCGAAAGCATCTGAAGGATTGCTCCTGTTGCTGCTGTCTGGTTTAGCATCAGAATGGCGAAAAGAACCAGTCCGCAGTGTGATACGGATGAATAAGCATTGATATATTTCAAGTCGGTCTGTACACAAGCGGAGAAGGCTCCGTAAACGACAGAGATACCTGTCAGTATCAGGAATATCCAGGAAAGTTCGTTGGCTGCTTCCGGCATCAGATACATGGCGATACGGAAACATCCGTAACCTCCCAGTTTCATCAATACTCCGGCATGAAGCATGGATACGGCAGTCGGGGCGGAAGCGTGACCGTCAGGGCTCCATGTGTGGAACGGGAAAAGGGCGCCCAATACACCGAAGCCGAGGAAAGTCAGCGGGAACCAGATGCATTGCTGTGCAAAAGGTATGTTGTGCAACTGTGCAATTTCGAGGAGGTTCATGGTGGTTGCTCCCGAACCGAAATAGATTCCGAGAATACCGATCAATAGGAAAGCGGAACCGCCCATCAACATAAGAGTCAGTTTCATGGCTGCATATTCTTTACGTCCTGATCCCCATACACCAATCAGCAAGTACATCGGTATCAACGCAATTTCGTAGAACATGAACATGGTGAACAAATCGACGGATATAAAGAATCCGAATACTCCCATAGACAACAGGGTGAACCAGAGGAAATATTCTTTCGTCAGCGGTTGCAGGCGCCAGGAAGCGAATGTACCGGTGAATACGATGACAGCAGACAATAACAACATGGCTACCGAAATTCCGTCAACACCTACTGAATAGGATATGTGAAGCGGGGCATACCAAAGCATATCTGCACGGAAAAGCATTTCTGCCGTGTTTCCGGCGCTACGCTCTCCCAGATACAGGAATGTAAGTACGACGGAGGCAATCAGAAGTGCCGATGCGCCAGTAACCATAACCCCCCGGATGGCTTTGATTCCTCGTGCTGCCCAAAGTCCGGCCAGCATCAATAAGGGGATAAGTACGAATATGGATAAGAAATTCATCTTTATGATTTACTATTTAAAGATTTACTATTTACTATTTAGAGAATCAGCAGTAGGATAAGTGCCAATGCACCGCAAAGGAACACATACGCATATTGTTGTACCTGACCGCTCTGCAAACCACGAATCTCGTCGCTTGTTGTGTTGGTAGCCCATGCCAGGAAGTCAAAGAATCCATCCACTACATGACGGTCGAACCATGCGATAGGAGTAGAGATGCAGCGGAAGATAATCTTATGCGTAATAAACTGGTAGATATCATCAATATAGAAGCGATTATAGGCTGCCTTGTGCAGACCTTTGAATCGTTTTGCCAACGAATCAGCAACAGGCTGTTTGGCATTCTTGTACATCCATGTAGCGATTGCAATCGAAATAATCGCAATAACAACGCTCGTAATAGCTACTGACGGATCGAGATGGATAGAATAAGATTCACCATTCGAACTGATGAAGTGTCCGAAAGGAATAAATCCTGCTCCACAAGTTACAACTGCCAGGAACATCAGCGGGAAAGTCATAGCCAACGGACTCTCATGTGGGCGGCAAGGTGCCGCTTCCAAGTTTCCGTGCGGCGTGTTATGTTCCGAATGGGAACCTGCCCGGGGCGGCTCGCTCCCCCAAAAAATACCGTAGTAAAGGCGGAACATATAGAAAGCTGTCATTGCAGCGATGACTGTCATCACCCATCCCATTACAGGGCTGTATTGGAAACAAGCAGCCAGAATTTCATCCTTCGAGAAGAAGCCCGAGAACGGAGGAATACCGGCAATAGCCAGACAAGCAATCAGGAATGTCCAGTGAGTGATCGGCATATATTTGCGTAAACCTCCCATAGCGGACATTTCATTAGAATGTACGGCATGGATAATGCTACCTGCACCGAGGAAGAGTAATGCCTTAAACATGGCATGTGTGAAAAGGTGGAACATGGAAGCCATGTAGCCCAAACCTCCTTCGTGCGGATTCATGGAAGTACAAACACCCAGAGCTACCATCATGAAGCCAATCTGTGAAATGGTAGAGAAAGCCAGTACACGTTTGATGTCTGATTGTACGCAAGCCACACTTGCCGCGTAGAATGCTGTAAATGCACCTACCCAAGCAACCATGTGCAGCGTATTCGGTGCGTATGTAATGAAAAGTGGGAACATACGTGCCACCAGATATACACCGGCAACTACCATGGTAGCCGCATGAATCAATGCGCTGACCGGAGTAGGACCTTCCATTGCATCCGGCAACCAGATATGCAACGGGAACATGGCACTTTTACCGGCACCACCGACAAACATCAGTCCGAGAGCCAACGGAAGCATAGAAGCTCCACCGCTTATCAAGGATACTGTATCCGGAGTGAAGCCGAATGTACCACCGTAATATCCGTAAATCAGGATACCGATCAGGAAGCCCAAGTCAGCAAAGCGAGTAACAATAAACGCTTTCTTGGAAGCAGCAATGGCAGCCGGTTTTGTATAATAAAAACCGATTAGCAGGTAAGAACTTACCCCCACCAGCTCCCAAAAAAGGTACATCTGGAAGATGTTGGTTGCAACGACCAATCCCAGCATAGACATGGTAAACAGGGATAGGAAAGCGTAATAGCGTTGAAAACCGACTTCTCCTTTCATGTAACCGAAAGAGTAGATATGTACCATCAGTGACACTGTAGAGATGACGATCAACATCATTACCGATATAGGATCGAGCAAGATGCCCAAATCGAAGTGTAAAGTCTCTGTAAAAGGAAGCCACGTGAAGTTGTAAGGCATCAGTGTGGCGAATGTTCCGTCTTCCAGTCGTGGAGCGGAGAAATATTGGATAGCTGTAACGTAGGATAGTACTGCTACTGCTCCCAGTATCAGCGTACCGATTGTACCCGCTGTCCGGTGGGACATCCATTTACCTCCGATTCCCAATATGAGAAAGGAGAAGAAAGGAAGAAGGAGTATTAGAATTGTTAGTTCCATACAGTTTTATTTAATTACTTGAGTTATTATTATTAATTTTTGGTCTTATAGCTGATAATCACTATACTCGGACCTTCTGTTTGGTTTCCCGGTGTGAAACTAGTTGTTCCTCGGTGAGAAACACTTTGTTTCTCGGTGTGAAACGAAGTGTTTCAAGGGATGAAACACCTTGTTCCTGGGAATGAAACAAATCACCACTTCAACTCGTCCAGGTTGCGCACCTGAATGCTTCGAAGATTACGATAAATGTTAATCATGATGGCGATAGCTATTGCAGTTTCCGCAGCCGAGATGGCGATGGAAAAGAGTGCAAAGAAATAACCCTCCATTCCCCCCGGAAAAAGGAAACGATTGAATACGGCGAAGTTGATGTCCGTAGCATTCAGCATTAACTCTACAGAAATCAGGATAGCCAGTGTATTTCGGCGGGTAAAGAATCCATAGATTCCTGCAAACATCATGATGGTAGAAACTACCAGGTAATATTCCATGTGTATCATATTCGAACTCTATTTTGATAGTTAATACTTAAAATTCCTATCTCTTACGTGCAATCATGATGCCACCGATGATACACGCCAGCAATAATATGCTGACAGCTTCGAAAGGCAATACATAACCGTATTTGTCACTACTTAATAAAGCGTTCCCGATAGCATGAATGCTAATTTCTTGCGGGGCCAAATTAGCTGTCTGCATGAAATCGTGCTTCAGTGTGATAAAAAGGATAATGGCTAAACCGGCAATCATAGTGAAGAGTCCGGCTAAGACTTTACTTCGTTTTGCTTTCTCGGCCCGGTCGCCTTCTCCACTGGTCAACAGGATGGAGAATACATAAAGAACGACGATACCACCGGCATAAACCATAATCTGAACGGAACCCAGAAAGGTGTAACCCAGCAAAAAATAGATGCCGGCCGTGCCGAAGAGCACGAAGAGCAGGTAGGTGGCCGAGCGTACGATACGTTGGGTAGTCACCGTCATGATGGACATAGCAATAATAAATGCTGCCAAAAAGTAGAATACTACTGTTTCAAGTGTTGATCCCATATCTAAACTTCTTTTTTCTTTTCTATTACTTTACTACCGTCGTGGTTCAACTTCAGGACAAGTTTCGTCCGGTCGAAGACTGCATGTTCGAAGTTCTGATCGAACGTGATGGCATCGTGCGGACAAGCATTGACACAGAGCTGGCAGAACATACAGGCACCCAAATCATATTCATAGGTTGCCAGGATTTTCTTCTTCTTTCCATCTTCTGTTTCGACGGTTTCGCTGGTCACTTTGATTGTATCGTTCGGACAGGCCATTTGACACAGTCCGCAAGCTACACAGCGATGTTCATTATTCTCATTGTGGGGCATATTCAGCGTACCACGGAAACGGTCGAACATTTTCAGCTCTTTCCGGTTTTCGGGATATTGCTCGGTCACTTTCTTACGGAAGTATACCTTGATGCTGGTTTTCATACCCGTTGCCAGTGTACTGATGCCATGCACCAGACCACCTAAGTACGTATATTTTTTATCTTTATATTCCATAATTTTCATTTATCAAAAGTGGAAGCCGAAAGCTACGCAGCATGCCATTAGTAATAGATTTACCATAGAAATTGGGACCAGGTATTTCCATTCCAGATTCAAGATCTGGTCGATACGCAAGCGTGGGAAAGTCCATTTGATCCACATCAGAAGGAATACCACAAAGAATGCTTTGGCGAAGAACCAGATAAAGCCCGGAATATAATCCATTACAGCATTAAATCCATCCAAACCAACAATGTGCAGCGGCATCCATCCTCCCAGGAAGATGGTGGCGGCAACACTGGCTACGATAAACAGATTCAAATATTCTGCCAGATAGAAGAAACCGAAGCCCATACCAGAGTATTCAGTATGATATCCGGCAGTCAACTCACTTTCTGCTTCGGGAAGGTCGAACGGGCCACGGTTACATTCTGCATTTCCGGCAATCAGATAGATGATGAAAGCAATGACCGCAGGAATATGTCCCTTGAAGATGAACCAACCATTAGCTTGTCCTTCTACGATTTCAGAAAATTGCATGGTTCCCGTCAGCACTACCATTGTCATGATACTCATACCAACAGAAAGTTCATAACTGATAATCTGTGCACCGCTTCGCATGGCACCGATCAAAGAGAATTTGTTGTTACTACCCCAACCGGCCAGCAAGATACCGACAACTCCAATGCTGGAAGCTGCCAACAGGAAGAACACGCCCACATTAAAGTCCAGAATCGCCGCACCTTTATTAAAAGGAATACAAGCGAAAGTCAGGAATGAAGCGATAATCACCATGAATGGAGCAAGATTGTAAAGGAAATGGTCGGCACCCTTCGGCATGAAGATTTCTTTGGTCAGCATTTTGAGCACGTCGCAGACCACTTGGATAGAACCCCATTTACCAACACGGTTCGGTCCAAGACGACACTGGAAGAAACCGCAGACCTTACGCTCCATGTAGATCAATATGATAGCCAGGATGGCATACAGTGCTACGAGGCACACGCCGACAGCTACACATTCTATAAAGATGGCTAATCCCTCCGGCATAATGGAGAGCAGTAGCTCATGTATCCAGTTTGTTACTATACTAAAGTCGAACATATATTTTTAATAATTAAGTATTATCTGTCAATATCCGGAACGACATAATCTATTGTTCCGCCAATAGCAATTAAGTCGGCAATCTTTGTGCCCCGGCAAATGGTGTCAATTGCAGCAACAAGCGGCAATCCCGTAGCACGGTAGTGCAGACGGTAAGGCGTTTTGTCACCCTGACTTTCCAGGAAGACACCAAATTCACCACGACTTCCTTCTACTGCTGCATAGTAACTGCCTTCCGGAACACGGATGATAGGTTTCATCTTCTCCTGATAAGGTCCTCGGGAATATTGTCTATTAATTGCTCAATGATGTTCAGACTTTCCATGATCTCATCCATACGCACCAGGTAACGGGCAAAGCAGTCACCTTCCGTATAAACGATTTCTTTGAAATCGACTTTGTCATATACACCGTATGGCATTCGTTTACGTACGTCACACGCCCATCCTGATGCACGGCCTGTACCTCCGGTACAACCGAAAGAGATGGCATCTTCACGGCTTAACACACCGACGCCTTTCATACGGCTCTGTGCGATGATGTTACCCGTGAATATATCGTGATATTCGTGGATAATTCCTCTCATATATGGAATGAACTCTTTTACTCGTTTGACGAAGTTAGGATGAAGATCAGCCTGTACACCGCCAATCGTATTGTAGTTCATAATCAGACGTCCGCCGCAAGTTTCTTCAAAGATATCGAGAATTTTCTCGCGGTCACGGAATCCATAAAAGAATGCTGTCAACGCTCCTAAGTCCATAGCAAGACAAGAGTAAAACAGCAAGTGAGAATCGATACGTTGCAACTCGTCCATTATGGTACGGATGTACTGTACGCGTTCACTGACCTCAATGCCCATGGCTTTTTCAATACACATACACAATGCGTGACGATTTTGATGCGCGCCCAAATAGTCCAGACGGTCTGTCAAAGCTAATGTTTGAGGGTAAGTGAGGCTTTCATTCATTTTCTCGATACCTCGGTGGATATACCCGCAGTTCGCATCAATCTTACGAATAATTTCACCTTCCAGAGAAACACGGAAGCGCATTACACCATGAGTAGCAGGGTGTTGCGGACCGATGTTGACTACATATTCTTCTTCGCCGAACAGTTTCGTCTCTTTGTTCTTGATGGTTCCGTCCGGGTTCAGTTCTATTTCTTGAGTCGTATCAAACGTCTCTTCATTGGTCATGCACAGTGGGTTATCCTTTTCCGGGTCGTTATCTTTACGCATCGGATAACCAATCCAATCGTTGCGCAGGTAGAGCCGGCGCATATCAGGATGACCGACAAAGGTGATGCCATAAAAATCAAAAACTTCACGTTCGTAGAAGTCGGCTATCTTCCAGATGTCGCTGACAGACGGAATTTCCGGTAGCTCGCGGTTGGTTGTTGCTGTTTTTAGTGCTATCCGTTCGCCTGTAATGGTAGATTCCAGATGGTAGACTACGCCTAAGCCGCGGAGTTTTTCCGGAGCGTCTTTCTCATCGGCTACTCCCCAGTCCATACCGGTGAGGCTTTCGAGAAAGTCCATCTGTTTTTCATTTCGCAAGCGCAGCATCTCGTCGTGTAACGCTGCAGGAGCTATAAATTGTATTTCTTGCATAAATCAAATTAAATTAAGAATGAAAAATTAAGAATGAAAAATCTGCCGGGATGTTGCATGCGAATTCTTCATTCATCATTCATCATTCTTCATTTTTTAAATAATCCGGTTTCTTCTCTTTTCTGTTTACTCCACCAAAGAACTTTTCTATTTTCACTTTGCGTTGCAATTGCATCATGCCATAATAGAATGCTTCAGGACGTGGCGGGCATCCGGGAATATATACATCTACCGGAAGAATCTTGTCCACCCCGTTTACTACGTGATAGGACTTCTTGAAAGGACCTCCGCTGACAGCGCATCCGCCTACGGCAACCACATACTTCGGATCGGGCATCTGGTCGTAAAGTCGTTTCAGTACCGGAGCCATTTTATTGGTGATTGTTCCGCATACCATAATCATATCAGCCTGACGCGGGCTGGCACGTGCTACCTCAAACCCAAAGCGGGCCATGTCATAACGCGCGGCACCCAGTGCCATAAATTCGATACCACAACAACTGGTTGCAAAGGTAAGCGGCCACAGTGAATTGCTGCGTCCCCAGTTGATAAAGTCGTCAAGTACTCCGAGGGCAACATTGGCTCCTCCTGCATTAAGTTCCTTGACCAACTTTTCCAATGATTCATTGTCGATAAACTCATCATACGGAATAGATTTTATTTTTGGCTTTTTGGTTATTTCCATTCCAAAGCTCCTTTCCTCCAGGCATAAGCAAGACCCAGAACTAAAATGATAAAGAAGAAGAGAACACTAATAAGTCCCTGTGGTCCCATGTCACGCATAACTACCGCCCACGGAAACAGAAAAGCTGTTTCGACATCGAACATAAGGAATAGGATGGCAAACAAGTAGTAGCCTACACGGAACTGCATCCATGATTTACCACGTGTCGGTATACCACATTCATAAGCCTCAAACTTTTGCAGGTTGTATGAACGGGGAGAGATAGCACGCGAGAGGGCTATTACTACACCGACAAAAGCAAGCGCTGTCAGTAAAACAACAACTAAAAATGTAAAATTCATAATTCAATAGCTGTTTAGATTGAATATTATATAGAAATAAGCAATTAGTCTATTCGCCCTATGGAGAATAAAACCAACTGTAATAAATGACGAGCAAAAGAGTCTACTGTACTGTAGGCTAAATGACAATCTTTCTCAACCCATATATATAATAGGAGATAGGATCGTAATAATATGTAGGAGAATGGGATGAGACAGGGTAAGGTGGACTTTGATGTTTGTAATGGTCACAGAAATATGCGATTAACAAAAACATGCTTTTATCTGTCGGAACATGTGCGACGTCTGTATGACTCATGTCACAGGTTTGCGTCGTATAAAGATTATAAAGACGTTCCAAAGCATCCTGAATCGGACGATCTTGTGATACATAGCATTTCTCCTGCCGATAAGTCGGGGAGGAAACTTTGCACATATCTTCCATTGCTCCATTAGTTGCACAATGGATGAGCAAAGCCAACACTAAAAGTAGTCCGAATTTTAAGCTTTGTTTCATCTTTCTCCTTTAACGGCTGCAAATATAGAACTAATATTTATACTTTTTGCAAAGTCCGTATAGCAAAAAAGCTTTTTTTAACTCCATATCTTTTAGATTCATTTTTTAGTCAGCATGGTTTCACAAATATCATTTAGAATGGGGTAATTTCTCCATCTTCATTTGTTAAAAGATGCAATAAAAAGAATGATTTACGCTCTTTTTGGCGAATAACACAAAGAAAATACATTTTTTTGCAGATTAAGAAAGAATACATGATTATGAAACGCACACTTTGGTTTATATTTTTCCTTCTAAACTCCTTGTTTTACCTCTATGCAGATAGTGAGAATGATTCTTTGTTGAAGGTGTTAGACAAAGTGATTTCTGAACGTTTGATATATACCCAGAAAAAAGAAGCTACCATAAAAGAATTAAAGAAAAAGAAAGTTGGCCTTAATTCGTTGGAGGATATATACAATTTAAATAAAGAGATTATCCATCAATATGAGACTTTTGTCTGTGATTCGGCAGAACAATATATTCATGAGAATATTGATATAGCAAAAACGATTGGTAATAAAGAATATCTTTTGGAAGAGCAGCTCCGGTTGGCTTTTGTCTATTCTTTATCCGGTTTGTTTATTCAAGCAAATGATATTTTTAAGTCGATAAAATGTGCGGATTTACCCGATCATTTGAAAGCTTTGTATTGCTGGAATCGTATACGTTATTATGAAAATCTCATTAAATACACGGACGATGTACGGTTTTCAAACGAGTATATATCGGAAAAAGAGGCTTATCGGGATACTGTGATGAGCATCTTATTTGACCAGTCGGATGAATATAGAAAAGAAAAAGCTGTGAAGCTTCAAGATAAGGGAAGTACCAAAGAGGCTCTTCTGATTTTGACAGAGATATATGATAAACAAGAGCCGGCATCTCATGGATATGCTATGATGGCTATGGGGCTTGCCAGAGCTTATCGGTTGATTGGGAATTATGCACTGGAAGAAAAGTTTCTAATGCTGGCTGCTATGACAGATACAAAACTGGCTGTCAAAGAGAATGAGGCATTATTGACATTGGCAGTTAATTTATATCATAAAGGAGATATAGACAGGGCTTATAATTATATTAAAGTAGCGTTGGATGATGCCATCTTTTATAATTCCCGTTTTAAGAATACAGTAATTGCCCGCATCCATCCGATTATTGAAAATACATACTTGATCCGGTTGGAAAAACAAAAGCAGAACCTCCGTTTCTATATATTTCTGACTAGCTTGTTTGTGGTAGCTCTTGCTATCACCCTGTATTTTACATATAAACAAACAAAAATTGTATCCCGGGCTAAACGGCATCTTAAAGCTATGAATGAGGAACTGGTCGGGCTGAATAAGAATCTCGACGAAGCTAATCTGATTAAGGAAAAATATGTGGGGTATTTTATGAATCAATGTGCCGTTTATATTAATAAACTCGATGAGTACAGGAAGAATGTGAACAGGAAAATCAAGACCGGACAGATTGATGATTTATATAAGTCATCCTCCCGACCTTTTGAAAAGGAACTTGAAGAACTATATCATAACTTTGATAAAGCGTTCCTTAAATTGTATCCTAACTTTGTGGAAAAGTTCAATTCTTTGTTGAAACCGGAGGAACGTTATAAACTGGAAAAGGACCAACTGAATACAGAATTACGCATATTTGCATTGATACGGTTAGGAATTACCGATGTTGGACAGATCGCTGTATTTTTGCATTATTCTGTGCAGACAATCTATAATTATAAGAGTAAAGTGAAGAGAATGTCCACTCTTGATAGTAATATCTTTGAGGAGGAGGTAAAAAAGCTTGGTTCTTTGTCTCAAAAATGATTCTATCCGGTTTACCAAAACTAAAAAATGGTCTTGTTGTAAGCTGTTGATTATTAAATGTATATGCAGTAATTGTTCTATAAAACGTTTACTTTCCCGCCTACTTCCACTAAGAAGTAGGCTTTTTTCATCTCTATATTTGCATCACAAGATTTTTGATAACTGAATACTAATCTAAAGAAACACACAACTATGAGTTTTTCAGAATTGTATCTTATTTATTATCCCAAACTAGTTCGGTTTGCAAAAGAATTTGTGATGTCGGAAGAGGATGCTGAGAACATAACGCAAGATGTGTTTACAGACTTATGGGAAAAGAGAGAGTCTATGAATCATATTGAGAATATGAATGCTTATCTTTTCAGACTTGTGAGAAACAAATGTTTGGATTATTTAAAGCATAAAGTATTCGAGCAAAAGTATGTCGAGAATGTGAAGGCTTCTTTTGAGATTGAGTTGAATCTGAAATTACAATCTTTGGATCGTTTTGATGTATATGATATATCAGAAAGAAATCAGATGGAGAACCTGATACGGGATGCTATCAATAGTTTGCCTAAAAGATGCCGTGACATATTTTTGTTAAGCCGCATGGAAGGATTGAAGTATAGGGAAATATCCGAACGTTTGGGCATTTCGGTAAATACAGTGGAATGTCAGATGGGAATAGCACTGAAAAAGTTGAGAGCAAAACTCAATGTAACATTGGCTGCATAACTTTTTAATGATTTTATCGGTATTTTTTAGGGGTATTTATTGAGATAATCGTTCTTTGATAAAAAAGGACTGTGTATATGGAGAATTGTCTGAATAAATATTTTGCGGATGAATTTACTTCTGATGAAAAAACAGAGTTTCTCATAGAAGTGGAAAACAACGAAAGGCTGAAGGAAGAATTTATAGAAAATCAGAATTTGCTGGCACTCGTTGATTGGATATCTCCGGAATATGAAAATAATAAAGAAGTTGTCCAACATAAATTATATGAATTTATGTGTAGAATGGAGCAACACAAAGATAAATAGGTTTAGGATACCATGAATAAAATTTATATCATATTACTGACTGTTTTCTTTTATGCAAATGTTTATTCTCAACAAGCTTATTTTGTTGATGGGTATCATGGCGGGATATATGGACATTATCCGGTAAAGTGGAAAACTCAATTCATTGTGGATCAGCTGGCTATGCACCCGGACTGGCGGATTTGTATGGAGATAGAGCCTGAAACATGGGATACAGTCAGAGTGCAGACTCCGGAGGCTTATTTGCGTTTTAAAGAGATGGCTACTAGTAATCAGGTAGAGTTTACGAATCCTACTTATGCACAGCCTTATTGCTATAATATTTCGGGAGAGAGTATAATAAGACAGTTTCAATATGGTATTGCTAAAATAAACAAACATTTTCCGGGGGTAGATTTTGTAACCTATTCGGTAGAAGAACCTTGCTTCACAAGTTGCTTGCCACAAATCCTTAAACAATTCGGCTTTAAATATGCTGTATTGAAATGTCCCAATACCTGTTGGGGAGGGTATACTGCTGCTTATGGCGGAGAATTGGTTAATTGGGTGGGACCGGACGGGACTGCAATATTGACCGTTCCCAGGTATGCTTGTGAAAAACTAGAGCCGGGATCAACTTGGCAGACAACTGCTTGGGGAAATTCGGATGCTTATTTAAAAGATTGCCGTAACGCAGGTATCAAACACCCCGTTGGTATGTGTTTTCAGGATGCCGGATGGAAAAACGGCCCATGGCTGGGAAGTGGAAAGAACACAAAAAATAACTCTATATATGTGACATGGAGAGATTACATTGAAAATGTCTCCATTGGAAAAACGGATGATAACTGGTATTTTTCACAGGAAGATATACATGTGAATCTTATGTGGGGAAGTCAGGTTTTGCAAAAAATAACGCAAGAAGTACGTGTTTCAGAAAATAGAATTGTCATGGCAGAGAAAATGTCTGTAATGGCTTATCTAGAAAATAAATATATTTGTCGACAGGCAGATATGGATGAGGCTTGGCGTACACTGATGTTGGCACAACATCATGATTCGTGGATTGTGCCTTATAATGGACTGCATAGGAAAGGAACATGGGCTGATCAGATTAAGCGATGGACAGACAGTACCAATCATCTTGCAGATGGAATTATTGAGGCATCTATGCGGAGCTTTAATGAAAAGTTTATTCCGCAAAATAATGCTCAACAGCAATATATACGTGTTTTTAATACATTAGGAATGAGAAGAAAGGAAATCGTAAGTGTTCTTCTGCCTACGGAATCTGAAAATGCGGATTTAAGTGTTTATGACTGGAAAGGTAAAGATATAGGTTGTTTGGTAGAAAATGAAGGTAAAGAGATAAGATTATTTTTTGAGGCAGAGATTCCTCCCTTTGGTTATTCCACGTATTGTATAAAAAAGAAAGAAGCCGGTAAGAAAGAGGCTTCGGAGAGTAGATTCGTTTTGGAAGGTAATAAGGTGAATAAACAGGAATACGTGGTTGAAAATGATATGTATAAAATTGTTTTTGACTTATCAAAGGGAGGAACCATAAAAAGCCTGATAGCTAAAAAAGAAGGGAATAAGGATTTTGCAGGTAAAACGGGGAAATATGCTTTAGGGGAGTTACGAGGCTTTTTTTATGAAGAAGGCAAATTTCGTTCTTCTATAGAGACTCCGGCCAAGCTGACAGTAGTAAGGGATAATGTATATGAGCAAAAAATTAAGATAGAGGGTGAGATTGCTTCCCATCCGTTTACACAGGTAATCACTCTCACTAAAGGAACGAGACGAATCGATTTTGATTTGACGGTTGACTGGAAAAAGAATGTAGGTATTGGTGAATATAAAGAGGAACGTTGGCGTGATAATCGTCGGGCTTATTGTGACGATCGGTTTAAACTAAGTGTATTATTCCCGACTGATTTACATTCTCCCCGTGTTTATAAAAATGCACCGTTTGATGTATGCGAAAGCAAACTGACTGATACTTTCTTTGACTCTTGGGATCAAATCAAACATAATATTATACTTCATTGGGTTGACTTGGCTGAACAGGAAGGCGACTATGCTCTGGCTTTATTATCAGACCATACTACTTCTTATTCTTATGGAGAGGACTATCCGCTAGGACTGACTGCTCAATATTCGGGTGGAGGACTTTGGGGACCTGATTATAAAATAACACACCCTTTGAGGATGAAGTATGCAATTATACCTCATCGTGGCAAATGGGACAAAGCATCAATCGCAGATGATAGCGATTGTTGGAATGAACCATTGCTGCATTCTTGCTATCCAGTGGCAAAACCGGAATCGAAATCATTTATTGATTTACAGAATACTGGTTATCAAGTGAGTGCTCTTCAAATGAAAGATGGAAAGGTACTATTGCGCCTGTTCAATTCTGAAGGGGACGAAAAATTACAAAAGGTTACCATTGACATGCCATTATCCGGAGTGGAGGAAGTTGATTTGAATGGACAATGTATCGAAAGAAAGAAGATAAAAACACGTGCAGGTAAATCGGAAATGATGATTTCAATGCCGCGGTTTGGTATTAAGACTTTCGTTCTTAGTTTGACTTAAAATAATTAGATTATTGTTATGTATAAAGCGACTGCTAATCTTTTAATTGTTTGCTTTTTGTGTTGGATGACGGGTTGCTCATCAACCAATACCGTATCGGAAGATTTGGTTCCGACCGATTATGTAAACCCGTTTATTGGTGCCAGTACTAGTGTAGGGGCTGCCGGTGTTTATCACGGATTAGGTAAAACTTTTCCCGGAGCTACGACTCCGTATGGTATGGTACAGGTTAGTCCTAATACAATAACGGGAGGTGATAACGGTTCCGGATACAGTGATGAACATAAGACAATCGAAGGATTTGCCTTTACCCAGATGAGTGGTGTGGGATGGTTTGGTGATTTGGGCAATTTTCTTGTGATGCCTACAACTGGTGAATTATATAAAGTGGCAGGTAAAGAGAATAATGATAGTATAAAAGGCTATCGTTCGGCTTATAACAAAGCCACTGAAACAGCTAAGGCCGGATATTATTCGGTAGAATTGACTGATTATCATATCAAAGTAGAAAGTAGCGCGACACCACATTGTGGAATTTTACATTTTACTTATCCTTCTAGTGACCAATCGCGTATTCAGATTGATTTAGCTCGTAGAGTAGGGGGAACATCTACTTCACAGTATATTAAAGTTGTAGATGATTACACTATTCAAGGATGGATGAAGTGTACACCTGATGGTGGTGGATGGGGTAATGGTGAAGGAAAAGCCGATTATACCGTTTATTATTATGCGCAATTTAGTAAACCTTTGACTAATTATGGCTTTTGGAGTGCAGATATTCCCGAACATTGGGTTCGGAAACGTGATGAAGTAGTGAGTATTCCTTATTTGACTCGTATATCACAAGCTCCGGTTATAAAAGATAAGAAAGAACTGACGGGTAAACACCTGGGCTTTTTTACTGAATTTCCAACGAAGGAGGGAGAGACTGTAGAGATGAAAGTTGGTATCTCTTTTGTTGATATGGAGGGTGCTGCAAATAACTTTGAACAAGAAATAGCCTCTAAAAATTTTGGACAAGTAAAGCAGGAAGCTACTGAATTGTGGAATAAAGAACTTAATCGTGTCCGGATATCCGGTGGTACGGATGATGAAAAAACGATATTCTATACTGCCATGTATCATACGATGATTGATCCTCGTATCTATACAGATGTAGACGGACGTTATGTAGGCGGTGATTATAAAATACATACGGCTGACAGCACTTTTACAAAACGTACTATATTCAGTGGATGGGATGTATTTCGTAGTCAGTTTCCTTTGCAGACTATAATTAATCCGCGTTTAGTAAGTGATGAACTGAACTCATTGATTACTATGGCAGAGCAGAGTGGGCGCGAATACTATGAACGTTGGGAATTGCTGAATTCCTATTCCGGCTGTATGTTGGGAAATCCTGCTTTGTCTGTTTTGGCGGATGCTTATATCAAAGGGATTCGTACGTATGATGCAGAGAAAGCATATCGTTATGCCATTAACACATCCCGTCGTTTTGGTAATGATTCATTGGGGTATGCTCCGGAACCATTGAGTATTTCAACCACTTTGGAGTATGCTTATACTGATTGGTGTATATCTCAATTAGCGAAAGCTATGGGGAAAGAAGACGATGCCAAATGTTTCTATGAAAAGGGACAGGCATATCATTCTATTTTTGATAAAGAAAAGGGATGGTTCCGTCCCCGTAAAGCAGATGGTACATGGGTAGAATGGCCGGAGAATGCACGTCTTAAAGAATGGTATGGGTGTATAGAAGCAAACTCTTATCAGCAAGGTTGGTTTGTACCTCACGATGTTCCGGGAATGGTGAATTTGATGGGTGGCAAGGAGAAAGTTATTGCGGATTTAACAGATTTCTTTAATAAAACTCCTTCTAATATGCTGTGGAATGAATATTATAACCATGCGAATGAACCTGTGCACTTCGTTCCTTTTTTGTTCAATCAGCTTGAAGTTCCCTGGTATACTCAAAAATGGACACGCTATACATGTGAAAAGGCTTATGCAAACAAAGTTGAAGGGATTGTTGGCAATGAAGATGTAGGTCAGATGTCGGCGTGGTATGTGTTGGCTGCTTCCGGTATTCATCCTTCCTGTCCGGGAAATACACGTATGGAGATTACAAGTCCGGTTTTTGATAAAGTAGAGTTCAATCTTGATCCCAGCTATTATACTGGTAAGAAATTCACGGTGATAGCTCATAATAACAGCATAAATAACGTCTATATACAAAAGGCCTTGTTGAACGGTCAGGAATACAATAAATGTTATCTTGATTTTGCGGACATTGCAGCCGGAGGTACATTGGAGCTGTTTATGGGTGATAAACCTAATGTTGAGTGGGGACTTTGATTGAATAACATACTCTGAAACAAATTGTTACTTTAAAATCTTGATAGTATGATGAATAAACTTGGGCTTATCATTGTATCGGTTATATTAGCTTTAATCCAGACAGGGTGTGCAGAGCAGAGTACATGGATGTCTTTGAACAGCTCTAATCCTCGGATTATCTGGGAAGTGAAACCCCAGGCAGATTTAGAGAACATAACCGGAGAGCAGATTTCTACTCCGGAATTTAAAATGTCCGATTACGTTAAAGGTGTGGTTCCCGGAACTGTTTTTACTGCTTATGTTGAAGCAGGAATCGTTCCTGATCCTAATTATGCCGATAATATTTATAAAGTAGACGAAACGTTTTATAACCGTCCTTTCTGGTATCGTACGGAATTCGAACTCCCGTCTTCTTATTCGGAGGGGAAGCGGGTATGGCTTCATTTCGACAATACGAATCGCTTTGCCGATTTCTATTTTAATGGCGAGAAGATATCAGGAACAAAAGCATCTACTAAAGATATAAGCGGTCACATGTTACGTTCGAAGTTTGATGTAACCAATCTGATAAAGAAATCCGGTAAGAATGTGATAGCTGTTCTGATTACCGATGCCGATCAGAAAAAGACGCGTAAGGCTAAAGACCCGTATGGAGTTGCGTGTAGCCCCAGTTATCTGGCTGGTGCCGGTTGGGATTGGATGCCATACGTACCGGGACGTCTGGCTGGTATCACAGGCAATGCTTATCTTGTGGTAACGGGAGATGTAGTGATGGAAGATCCTTGGGTACGTTCAGAGTTACCGACCTTGCAGAAAGCAGAGCTTTCTGTCTCAACAGATATTAGAAATGCTTCTTCTTCCCCCAAAGATGTCGTTGTATCCGGAGTGATTCAGCCGGGGAATATTTCTTTCTCTAAAGACATCGGGTAGAAGGAGGAACAACAGCCAGACTATCTATTAACAAAGATGACATAGCGCAATTGGTCGTTGACCATCCGAAACTTTGGTGGCCGAATGGTTATGGTGATCCCAATCTTTATACTTGTAAGCTGACTTGTTCTGTAGATGGAAAAGTGTCGGATGTAAAAGAAATGACATTCGGTATCAAGAAGTATGAGTATAAAATGGTCGATAATGTAGTGGGATATCCTGTTCTTACATTCTTTATCAACGGACAGAAGATCTATCTGAAAGGTGGAAACTGGGGAATGAGCGAATATCTGCTTCGATGTCAGGGTAAAGAGTATGAAACGAAAATCAGACTTCATAAGGAAATGAATTACAATATGATCCGTCTATGGACAGGGTGTGTTACTGATGATGAGTTTTATGATTATTGTGATAAATATGGGATTATGGTATGGAATGATTTTTGGTTATATGTAGCATACAATGACGTGGCTCAACCGGAAGCATTTAAAGCGAATGCCCTTGATAAAGTCAGACGCCTTAGAAACCATCCTTCTATTGCTATTTGGTGTGGAGCAAATGAAACGCATCCGGCACCTGATTTGGATAATTACCTGCGTGAAATGATTGCGAAGGAGGACAATAATGACCGTATGTATAAGTCTTGCTCCAATCAGGATGGATTGTCCGGAAGTGGTTGGTGGGGAAATCAACCTCCAAGACACCATTTTGAAACTTCAGGCAGTAATCTGGCATTTAATACACCGGCTTATCCATACGGTATTGATCACGGTTACGGTATGCGTACAGAAATAGGAACGGCCACTTTCCCCACATTTGAAAGTATCAAAGAGTTTATCCCGGAAAAAGACTGGTGGCCTCTGCCTACTGATGAGCAGTTGAAGAATGATGATGACAATGTATGGAACAAACATTTCTTCGGTAAGGAAGCGTCTAATGCCAACCCGGTTAATTATAAGAATTCAGTGAACACACAGTACGGAGAATCATCCGGATTGGAAGAATTCTGCGAGAAAGCGCAAATGCTGAATATCGAAGTGATGAAAGGTATGTATGAGGCTTGGAACGATAAGATGTGGAATGATGCAGCCGGACTTCTGATCTGGATGAGCCATCCGGCTTATCCCTCGTTTGTATGGCAGACTTATGACTATTATTACGATCCTACAGGTGCTTATTGGGGAGCAAAAAAGGCTTGTGAACCTTTACATATCCAATGGAATGCTTCCAATAACAATATAAAAGTAATAAATACTACAGCAGAGGACTTGAAGGCTGCAATAGCTAAAGCTGCAATTTACAACCTGAATGGAAAAGAAGTATCAGCATACGGACAGACAAAACAGGTCGATGTGGCAGCCAGCAACATTGCAGAAGCATTTTCTTTGAACTTTAACCCTTTCAATCTGGCTTATGGAAAGAAGGCTGTAGCTTCTTCTTCAACAGGTGCCTCTAAAAGTGCTTCAATGGTTACTGACGGAGGAGCCGGAAGTCGTTGGGAAAGTGCATACAGTGATCCTCAATGGATATACATTGATCTTGGTAAAGAAGAAAAGATAGAAAAGGTTATTTTGAAATGGGAGGCAGCTTGTGCTAAGAAATACGAACTGCAAGTATCGAATGATGCGCAAGAATGGAAAACCGTTTATGCCAACAAAGATGGAAGAGGTGGTACTGAACAGATTGAATTGGAACCTGTTACAGCACGTTATGTGAAATTGGCAGGCATCAGCCGTGCCACACAGTTTGGATATTCATTGTTCGAATTCGAAATCTACGGTGAGAAACCAAAAGAGATAGAAGAACTGACTCCGCTTCATTTTATCAAGTTGGAACTGATAGATGCCAAAGGTAATCTAATCTCTGAAAACTTCTATTGGCGGAATGGCGTGAGAGATCTTGACTATACATTGCTGAACACACTTCCGGAAGTTGCTTTGTCTTGCCGATTGGTGGATAAATCGATGTCTGACGGAAGGATGAAGATAGCTGTAAAGAACAATTCCGAGACTGTGGCTTTTGCTAATCGGGTGAGGCTTGTTAATAAGGCTACGCAAAAACGAATACTTCCAATTATTATGTCCGATAATTATGTGACGTTGATGCCGGGCGAAGAAAAGGTTATCACTATGGAGGCGACTCCCGAACTGTTGAAAGGAGGCGTAAGTGTATTGGTGAAACAGTATGGGAAAGCAGAGAAGAATAAGCTGAATATAGCAGATTGATTGTTGTACGGTTATCTTTATGGTTTGATTAAAAGAATAAAGAAAATGGATAATAGACTAAAAATGAGGATACTCTTGTTGTTATCTTTAGTTTATATAAATTGCGATTACTTACAGGCACAAACAACAATACCCCGGTTTGAAGAAGGGGAACGTGTCGTATTTGTAGGAAACAGTATTACTCACGGCGGACATTATCATTCATTTATCTGGCTGTATTACATGACTCGTTTTCCGGATAAACCGATTACTATCATGAATGCCGGAATTGGTGGAGAGAGTGCGTGGGATATGAAGGATCGCTTGGACTATGATGTTTTCAACAGGAAACCAACTTATGTGACTCTAACTTTCGGTATGAATGATACCGGTTATGATATTTACATGAAAGACGATGCAAAAGAACTGTCGGAACAACGGATTGCAAAGTCATTGGAAAGCTATCGGGAAATAGAAGAACGCTTACTGGCTAAAAATAAAATAAAGAAAGTTTTGATTGGTGGTTCTCCTTATGATGAGACTTCCCGGTTTAATAATTTTATATTGCGTAATAAGAACAACGCCATTTTAAAAATCATAGATGCCCAACGTACATCGGCTAAAAAGAATGGCTGGGGTTTTGTTGATTTTAACCAACCGATGCGTGAGATAAGCAGAAAGGAGCAGGAGGCAGATTCTACATTTACATTCTGCAGGATAGATAGAATTCATCCGGATAATGACGGACAGATGGTCATGGCCTATTTGTTTCTGAAAGCACAGGGACTGGCTGGGGATGAAGTGTCATCAGTATCTATTGATGCATATCATTCATCTGTAATAACCCATAAGAACTGTAAGATTTCAAAACTAAAAAAGAGCGGATCTGATCTGACTTTTGATTATCTGGCGTATGCTCTTCCTTATCCGCTGGATTCTATTTCTAGAAGTGGCTGGGGAAATAAAAGGTCACAACGCGATGCAATGCAGTTGGTTCCATTTATGGAAGAGTTTAATCAGGAACGTTTTCAGGTAACAAACTTAGAGAAAGGAATGTATCGGTTAACTATAGACAATCAGTTTATTGACAATCTCTCATCCGAAAAGTTGGCGAATGGAGTGAATTTGGCAGATTACCCGAATACTCCCCAATATCAACAAGCTGCGAAAATCATGTATCTGAATGAAGAACGATTTGAAGTGGAGAAACGTTTCAGAGAATACTTGTGGACCGAATATTCATTCCTGAATAAAGAAGGATTACTGTTTGCTGATGATCAGAAAGCTATCGATAAACTAAAAGAATATTTACCTAAAGACGGGTTTCTTAGGATGAGCTACGATTGGTATATAAAAGCGATGAATCCCGAAATACGGGAGGTTTGGAGCAATTATATGAAGACTATTGTTGAAACAATTTATAAAATCAATAAACCTGTCACTCATAAAGTGAGGCTGGCAAGAGTTGAATAATAATAGAAGATGAATAGAATGAAACGATTGTTATGTTTAGGTTTGATTTGTTATTTCTGTTGTCTGCCGATGATAGTATATGGAAATGAGAAAACTTCGCCTTTCTATTTGGCGGAATTAAAATGTGAGAATCTTATTGATCCTTTGGGGATTGATAATGTGACTCCTCACTTCAGTTGGAAGTTAAAGGGGGACGGCTGGAAAGGCGGGCAAACTTATTATGAAATACAGGTAGCTTCGGATAGTATTCTGTTGGTGCAGGATAAAGCTGATTTATGGAATACCGGAAAATTGAAATCCAAAACTTCGGTTATGGTACCTTATCAAGGGAAGATTTTAACTTCTCGTTCTTTGTGTTATTGGCGGGTACGCGTTTGGGATGTTAAAAAACAAGATTCATCATGGAGCCCTGTTGCCCGTTTTGGAGTTGGCATCTTGGATCAGTCACAGATGAAAGGAGAATATATAGGGGCTTCTGTTGAAGGTGGTAAGATTTGTGCTCCTATTCTTCGCAAAAAAGTGAAACTGACTCAAGGGGAGACTTCTTTCTTGCATGTAAATACGTTAGGTTATCACGAAATTTATATCAATGGGAGAAAGGTTGGGGAGGACGTTCTGACCCCTGCTGTATCACATTTATCTAAACGTTCACTAATTGTTACTTATGATATTACTCCTTATTTAAGAGAAGGAGAAAATGATTTGCTTATCTGGCTGGGACAAGGTTGGTATAAAACGACGACTTTCGGAGCAGCTTATGAAGGTCCGCTGGTAAAAGCAGAATTGGATGTGTTGAGAAATGGTAAATGGGAAGTCGTAACGAAGACAGACGGATCATGGTACGGACGTGAAAGTGGCTATTCTGATACAGGTACTTGGCGTGCTTTGCAGTTTGGAGGTGAGAGGGTGGATGGAAGGATTCTTCCACGAGATCTTTCAACACAGGCTTTAGACAAAATGAAATGGACTCCTGTTGTGAAAGTGAATGTTCCCGATCATATCACTTCCCCTCAAATGTGTGAGATAAACAAGATACATCAGATTTTGCAGGCTGTTTCTGTAAAGAAGCTGGGTGAAGGTCTCTGGCTGGTAGATATGGGAAAGGTTCAGACCGGATGGTTTGAGATGCAAATGCCTATATTGCCGGCAGGTCATGAAGTTATTATGGAATATAGTGATAATTTGACGAAAGACGGTGAATTTGACAAGCAAGGTGAAAGTGATATTTATATATCTGGTGGTAAGCAAGGAGAATACTTCAGAAATAAATTCAATCATCACGCTTTTCGATATGTGCGCATCTCCAATCTTCCTCAAAAACCGGAAACAGGTGCTATGAAATCTCTGCAGATTTATGGAGATTATAAACAGACCGCAACTTTTGAATGTTCGGATGCCGACTTGAATGCTATTCACCAAATGATTCAGTATACGATGAAATGTCTGACTTTTAGTGGATATATGGTAGACTGTCCGCATTTGGAACGTGCAGGATATGGTGGTGATGGAAACTCCTCAACGATGTCTTTGCAAACGATGTACGATGTAGCTCCAACATTTGAAAACTGGGTGCAAACATGGGGAGACTCCATGCGTGAAGGAGGAAGTTTGCCGCATGTTGGTCCTAATCCGGGTGCCGGTGGCGGCGGTCCGTATTGGTGCGGATTCTTTGTACAGGCTCCCTGGAGAACGTATGTCAACTATAATGATCCCCGCTTGATTGAGAAGTATTATTCTCAAATGAAAGAGTGGTTTAAGTATGTTGATAAGTATACAGTAGATGGTTTGCTGAAACGTTGGCCCGATACCAAATACCGTGACTGGTATTTGGGTGATTGGCTGGCACCCATGGGAGTAGATGCAGGTAATCAGGCTTCAGTGGATTTGGTAAGTAACTGTTTTATCAGCGAATGCTTGAGCACTATGTATAAGACAGCCTTAACATTAGGAAACAAAGAAGAGGCGGAAGAGTTTGCTATTCGTAGAGAAAAACTTAACAAGTTGATTCATCAGACGTTCTACCGTGCGGATGAAGGAATCTATTCTACCGGCTCACAGTTGGATATGTGCTATCCTATGTTGGTAGGTGTTGTACCTGATTCTTTGTACAATAAAGTGAAAGAGAATGTTGTTACGATGACCGAAGAAAAATATAAAGGACATATTGCTGTTGGTCTGGTTGGAGTACCTATTTTGACAGAATGGGCTGTTCGGAATAAACAAGTGGATTTCTTCTATCAAATGATGAAGAAACGTGATTATCCCGGTTATCTGTATATGATTGATCATGGTGCGACAGCGACTTGGGAATATTGGAGCGGAGAACGAAGTCGTGTGCACAATTGTTACAATGGAATTGGTACTTGGTTTTATCAGGCTGTAGGAGGAATACGTCTTGACGAGGCTAAACCTGGATATCGTCACTTCTATGTCGATCCTCAAATTCCAAACGGTGTGACCTGGGCAAAAGTAACGAAAGAATCACCTTATGGCACAATTGCTGTTAATTGGAAGTTGAAAGATGATAATCAGTTGAATCTTCAATTGACAGTTCCTGCCGGAACAACGGCTACAGTTTGCATCCCTAATAATGCTGTCTCATGTAAAAAGAATAAGAAGAAAGTGAGCGTTAAGGAGCAGACTGTTGATGTAGAAGCAGGGCATTATGATTTTCTATTTAATTTGAAATAGATACCCTACTAGAGTGTATTTATGATTTTCATTTCTCATATTCTCATTCATTAATCATAAATGGCAGAAAACTAATAGGATAGACTATGAGAAATGATTTTTAAGATGGTATTTCTCATAGTTTTTCCGTCAAATACCCCGTATTTTACCTTATTTCTCATACTTGTTGGATGCATTTCTCATAGTGTTTTTCCAATCAACCTATACAAGAATAAAGAAACAGCTAGTCAACCATTATCAGGGAAGTACATATTCTCTTTGTCCCATATATTGTGGGAAAGTATTCCCTATTAACAGGGAAAAGATTCTCTTATTTTGTGGGAATAAATTCTCATAATATTAGGGAATATTTTCCCATAATATATGGGAAAATCGGAACTACAGTTTATCTTCAACCAGAAAAAAGGAGAAGATCGTATTTAACTATGAGAAATACTCTGAAATACTATGAGAATAAGGTGAATTTTAAGCTAAAATAGAAGGTGTATTATGAGAAATGCCGTCTTAGAAAGTATTTCTCATAAGCTATTTATTTGATTATTTGTTGTTTATCAGTCACCTATGAGAATATGAGAAATGAAAATGAAAAATCTTTTCTAGAGGCTGCTGAATTTTTTATTGATACATTTAAAAACGCACCGTAATAAACTAATTTATCATTTAATTTAAGTCTGTGCAGAAACAAAATTAACTTTAGGAAAATTGTCCAGTGAATGGACTTGAAGTTAATCGCTTTGATTATTATTTTTATATGATTCTTTTTAAATTTCTCTTTAGTGGTTTCTTAAATTTCAAGCGTTCATAGTATAAATTTCAATAGATATAGGTAAAAAGTTAGGATTGGTGTTTGAAATTCCACAATATTCCTCCGGTCTGTTTATTTTTCTTTTATGAGTGACCGGAGGAGTTGCTGGAAATCCTGTTTGACTAAAATGAAAACATGATATCATGAGGACTGTTTTCTAAGCTTTTGATTATGAAATTGCCAGACTAAAATCCGTTGGCGGAACTAATAACTAAAATAATATTTAAATGAGAAAAAGAATATCGTTATTGCAAATGGCTGTTTTCTTCTTTACGGCTCAGGTAGCTTGGGCAGGTAATATAAAAACAGAAAAAGTAACACTGGTAGGAAATGGAATTGTAGAATTTATCCCCGTAGGGTATGATGTTTCCTGTACGCCTTCATTAATTCTCTCCCATGAACCGGAAAAGAAAGGTGAAGTACCGGAAAACTGGAAATTAGTTCCTCAATTTACGATGACTGATGGCAAGGCAAATGCCTTATTGGATGTTCCAGCCGGAACAAGTCTGTATGGAGGTGGTGAAGTGACCGGTCCGTTGCTGCGTAATGGGCAAAAGATTAAAATGTGGAATACGGATAATGGTATGTATCGGGTTGATGGTGGCTCACGTCTGTATCAAACGCATCCGTGGGTATTGGGTGTTCGTCCGGACGGGACAGCATTTGGCGTATTGTTTGATAGTTTTTGGAAGGCTGAATTGATTACTAATTCAGATAAAATTGAATTTAATACTGAAGGAGCACCTTTTCGTACTTATATCATAGATCGTGAATCTCCGCAAGCTGTATTAAAAGGACTTGCCGAATTGACCGGTACTATAAGTATGCCTCCCAGATGGGCAATCGGTTATCATCAGTCTCGTTTTTCTTACGTGCCGGAAGCTAGAGTGAAAGAAGTTGCCAATACTTTTCGTGAAAAGAAGATACCGTGCGATGTAATATGGTTTGATATCAACTATATGGATGAATTCCGTGTATTCACGATCAATAACAGGGATTTTCCCGATCCGAAGCGCATGAATAAGTATCTGCATGATAATGGATTCCATTCTGTGTATATGATAGATCCGGGCGTAAAAGTGGATGATAACTATTTTGTGTATAAAACCGGAAAAGAGCAAAATGCTTTTGTTTGTGATATCTATCGTAATGAGTTTCACGGGAAAGTATGGCCGGGTGCTTGCGCATTTCCTGACTTTACCCGTCCGGAGACGCGCACTTGGTGGTCCGGACTTTATAAAGACTTTATGGCTAATGGAATAGATGGCATTTGGAATGATATGAATGAACCGTCTGTATTTGATGGTCCTGGGGGAACGATGCCGGAGAACAATATTCATTTAGGAGGAGGCAACTTACCTATTGGTAGCCATTTAATGTATCATAACGCTTATGGTCGTCTGATGGTCGAAGCTTCTTATAATGGCATGATGGCTGCTAATCCAGGCAAACGTCCATTTCTTCTTTCCCGCTCCAATATTATTGGCGGACAGCGTTATGCAGCCATGTGGACGGGCGATAACGAAGCTACTTATGAACACATGAAACTTTCTATACCGATGTCTATTACATTGGGGTTGTCCGGTCAACCTTTCAATGGTCCGGATATAGGTGGATTTGCTGGGAATACGACTCCCGATTTGTGGGGAAACTGGTTAGGCTTCGGTGCATTTTTCCCTTTTTCCAGAGGACATGCTTCCTGTGATACAAATAACAAGGAACCCTGGGCATTTACTAAAGATATAGAAAAGGAATCACGCATGGCATTAGAACGTCGTTACCGTTTGCTGCCTTATCTCTACACAGCTTTTCATGTGGCTCATAAAGATGGACAGCCTGTGATGGCTCCGGTTTTCTTTGCCGATCCGAAAGATGAAAGTTTGCGTGCTGAAGAGCAAGCTTTCATGTTGGGGACAGACCTGTTGATAATTCCTGCATTTGCAAAGAATCCTTCTCTACCCAAAGGGATTTGGGAAAATTTATCTTTGGTTAAAGGAGATACAAAAGGTAAATATCAGGCTAAATTAAAAGTGAGAGGTGGCTCTATTATTCCAGTAGGCAAAATAATTCAGAATGTGAATGAAAATTCATTCGACCCATTGACTTTAGTTGTTTGCCCGGATGAGGATGGCAAAGCGGAAGGCTCTCTGTATTGGGACAAAGGAGATGGATGGGGATTTCAGAAAGGAGATTATAAACAGCTAACTTTTAAAGCAGAGTTAGTAGACGGGCATCATCTTGTTGTAAAAGTGACAGACGATAAAGGGGAAGACCAAATTGATTTTGGAATGATAAAGGTAGAAGTATTGCATGCTGGTCATACTTATAAATCTTCTGGTGATATAGCTAAAGGCATTACAGTGAAATTGTAAAGGAGAATACAATAAATGAGGAGTTCGTTTATTTAACCATCTTCTTTTTGTACTGTTTAGAACTAAACTTCATCCTTATAATCCAAATGTGATTACTAAAAATAGCTTCCAGTCAAAAACATCAGTAAAAAAGGTTGTTGACTGAAAGCGAACCGAAAGCAAAAAAGAGAGATGAGTTCAGTCTCTTTTTTAGAGCCTCTATATTCGTTCAATAGAGCCTCTGTTTAAGTGAAATGCAGGCTTCGTTTCACTTAAACAGAGGCTCTGTTTTATTCACCTGACGCGTTCTTTGACTTGTTGTAAACGAAAACTATTCATAAATAATGTGTTAGGGATTGAAGGGAAAAGTGTACCTTTGCCCATCGTTTAACCGGAGAAGACAAGATGGCCAAAATAACAGTATTGACTACAGACATCAATGTAGTGTCTATTAATAACGAAGATTATATCTGCATTACTGACATGCTAAAAGCCAAAGATGGCGATTTCTTCATATCAGACTGGCTGAGAAACAGGAATACACTGGAATACCTCGGTATATGGGAGCGGTTGTATAACCCAGGATTTAATTATGGCGAATTCGCCACAATTAGAAATCAGTCGGGGTTGAACAGTTTCAAAATCAGCGTGAAAGAATACGTGGAGAAGACCCATGCTATCGGTATTCAAGCGAAAGCCGGAAGATATGGAGGCACCTATGCACACAAGGACATCGCATTTGAATTTGGAATGTGGATTAGTGCTGAATTTAAAATCTATTTAGTCCGCGAGTTCCAGCGCCTTAAGGAGCAGGAACTCGCGCAACTGGGCTGGAGTGCCAAGCGAGAACTGTCGAAAATAAATTACCGCATCCACACCGATGCTATCAAACAAAACCTTATCCCGGCAGAAGTCACACCACAACAAGCTTCCCGCATCTATGCCAGCGAAGCCGATGTGCTGAACGTTGCCATGTTCGGCCTCACTGCCCTCGAATGGCGCGATGCGCATCCCGACCTGAAAGGAAACGTCCGCGACTATGCCACGGTGAACGAATTGATTTGCCTCTCGAACATGGAGAATCTGAATGCCGTATTCATAGGAGAAGGACTTCCTCAGCACGAAAGGCTTGTCCGATTGAACCGGATAGCTATCCAGCAGATGCAGATACTGGAAGATGTAAACAAGAAGTACCTCAAGTAGCTGCTTTTACCAGGATGAACCGATAGATTTTTAGCACGGCAACTATAATAGTTTTCGTCCCGCCCCGCACACCGACTTGTGTGTGGAGTGGGACGTTTTCGTTTACGGCAAGCCATGTACCCCTACATGTACGGATTCGGGTTTCTACCAAATAACAATGCTTGATTTACAATGTGTTATCAAAAAAAAGGATGCGTCTATGAAGACGCATCCCCTTTTTCATTGATACTACTATGAGTATTTATCAGTTTATTAGAATGTAAGTTGTACTCCTAAGTTAAACACGCGCTGGTTCATGTATGCATCACCGGCGGAGTTGGACTTGATTTCCGGGTCTTGTTGATACTTATCAAAACTTGTCCATGTAAACATGTTGTAAGCATTGAGATAGACACGGAGGTTTGTAAGCCATGAAGGCAACACTTTTGTGGGCACTTGATAGGAGACGTCGATGGTTTTCAAGCGGATGTACCAAGCATCAATTAACCAAAAGTCGGACATATACGCTGCTGCGCTGTTTACAGTTGACGGATTGCTTGTTAAGCGCGGAAATTCGATGGCTTCACCGTTCAGGTAGCGTTCCAATGTCCAGCGTTTCTGGTGTAGAGGTTGGAATTGACTCTTGAAAGGTTCGATACCTGTGCCGTTTACCGAGAAACTGTAGTTGAACGAACCTTGGAAGAGTACGCTCACTGACAATCCTTTCCACGAACCACCGATTGTCCATCCCAGTGTGGT
The DNA here is from genome assembly GCF_003602935.1 of Bacteroides sp. AM54-2NS. NCBI lineage: Bacteria > Pseudomonadati > Bacteroidota > Bacteroidia > Bacteroidales > Bacteroidaceae > Bacteroides > Bacteroides sp. AM54-2NS. The sequence goes on along the minus strand of NZ_QTMZ01000009.1, from coordinate 115,803 downwards.
GTTGGGTAAGTTTGGCTTACCGATAGCTCCCTTGTCGAAGTCGTTGATAACACCGTCTCCGTTCAAATCTTTGTATTTCAAGTCGCCGGCTTGGATAGGCACATCGGTATTAGGCACAGCCGGTGCATTTGCGGCTCCTGCATGAATCAAGTCCACTTCTTCAGGTGTATAATAACCTATCCAAGTGTAACCGAATGGTTGACCGATAGGACGACCTGTTGCCGACAACCAATCGTATCTTTGTTGTGCTTCGGCATTAAACTCTACCTTATTCTTAGCATACGAGAATACAAAGTTGGTATTGAAGTTGAACTCACCGAAACGGTCTTGATAACCAATTTGTCCGTCAAAACCCATATTGCTAGTGCGTGCTACATTGATAGGTGAAGTACCCACACCTAGGATTTGCGGTATGTCATTGCGTTTCACAAGCTGATTATATCGTCTATCGTAGAACCAGTCGAAAGTAAATGAGAAGCGGTCGAATGCATTGAAATCGAGACCTATATCAAACTTCTTAGCTTCTTCCCATGTCACACTGCTATTACCAAGGTCACCTTCCGTAATAGCAGTGGAAGTGACATCGCTTTGTCCGAAATTATAAGCATTATCAGTTGCTGTATATATCTGGTTGTAAAGGTAGCGGTTACCCATAGCTACGTCCGAACCTACAATACCATACGAAGCTCTGATTTTCAATAGTTGGATGAAAGAAATGTTATCCTTGAAGAACGATTCTTCGGAGATACGCCAACCCACACCAATAGCAGGGAATATTCCGTAGCGGTGTCCTTCGGCAAAACGGTCGGTACCGTTGTATGCAACATTGAAGTCGACTAGATATTTATCTTTATATTTGTAACCTACGGTAGCGGTAAGACCCTGAAAGTTTTCGGGAATCTTTTCTCCTGTATCATCTGGATTTTTTTCTACGGTACGGCTTTGGCGGCTATACAGTAACGTGGCACTAACGTCGTGTATTCCATTGAATACGCGTGCATAGTTGATGGAGGCCTGAACATCCAGATTTTTCACAGCCTGGTTGGTTCCGGCCGTCAGAGCATACTGTGAATAAGCATATTTACGGTTGGGGTTGATGTTATACTGATCCGTAGTAGGATCGTAGTGGTAGGTAGGGTATGCATCTTTTCCCCGGTTTACCTTGCGGAAGACTTCATCAATGGTAGAGTAAGCGATACGTGCATTGGCCGACAATCCTTTGGTGAGCCAATCCATCTTCCAGTTCACACCGTAGAGAATGTTGTTATCGTTACGGCGTGTACGTGTGTAACCTTCGTTAGCCAAACGTGCATTCAGTGTAGGTCCGTAACCGTCCACATCTGAAAGATAAGCATACGATCCGTCCGGATTGAGTACTGGTGCCGAATAGGGGTGCATGGCGGTGAAATTGTAAATCTCGCCTGTAGCATTCAGACTACTCGGTTCGTTGATGTTCATGAAGCGCGAACTGAAGTCCAGACGCATAGTCAGATTATCAGTAACTGTAAAGTCCAAGTTGGTACGGTAGTCAAAACGGCGGTAGAAATAGCCGGTATTCACATCGTCATCCGCTTTAGCAAAGTTACGAACCAAACCACCTTGTGAGAAATAACCCCCGGATACGAAGTATTTCAAACGTTTGGTACCACCCGATACGTCGACATTGATGTTCGACTGCATAGCCGATTTTTTGAACACTTCGTCGTACCAGTTTACATTAGGATGCCCGTATGGGTCGAACCGTCTTTAAACAGTTCCAAATCATGTTGTGTAAACATTTTAGTCAAACCATCGTTAGTACGTGCCTCGTTGACTAACAGGGCGGTGTTGTATGAGTCTAAGAAGTTGGGTTTACGTACAGGTATCTGACCGCCGGCTTCTGCACGCACATGGATCACTGGTTTTCCTTCTTCACCGCGACGTGTCTTGACTACCAACACACCGTTAGCACCCTTGATACCATAAATAGCAGTAGTGGATGCATCTTTCAAAATAGATATGCTTTCAATCTCATTGACATTGATTTGTGATAGCTGTTCGTAACTGTATTCCACATCATCAACCATAATAAGCGGCTTGTTGCCGTCCTCATTCAAGGAACTGACACCACGGATGAAGAAGTCGGAAGCATCTTTTCCCGGTTGACCGGAACGTTGCTGACTGAAGAAGCCGGGCAGTTTGCCCGATAATGTATTCTGTAAGCTACTTGTAGGAACTCTACGCAATTCGTTGGCTTGAATACCGCTCACGGCACCGGTCAGAGTGATACGTTTCGCGCTACCGCGACCTGTGATAACAACTTCGTTCAGGTTGTTGGCTTCGGAAACCCTCAATGCGATATTCAGTGTGCGCTGATTCGTTATTGCGACTTCCTGATTTTGATAGCCCACAAACGAAAATACCAATGTTTCGCCGCGTTTCACTTCCAGCGAATATTTTCCATCTATATCGGTGATGGTACCCCTTCCGGCTCCCTTTACCAGAATACCCGCCCCGATAAGCGGTTCGTTGCTTTCCCCATCAATAATGGTACCGCTTATCGTAAACGATTGGGAGTATGCCTGTACAATGCAGAGGAGGCACAAGAATGTTATAATTACTCTTTTCATAAGATATTACCAATTAGGGTTTTGAACCATATTCTTATTTTTTATTACTTCCGAATAAGGAATCGGATAGAAATAACGTTTATTGTCCCATTGTACATTGAGCACAGCTTGCGGAACGTAGGTCGTGGAAGTCTGTGATTTAGTGATGTACATTCCTTGAATAGGCTGTGCATAGACCTGTTCGGCAAGTCGCCAACGACGAATGTCCCAATAGCGATGCTCTTCAAAAGCCAATTCAATGCGGCGTTCATTCTGAATCACTTTGCGCATTTCGGCTTGCGTCAAATTGTGTGTCAGCTCATCGGTTGTTAGTCCATACAAATTCTTTTCACCAGGTTCGATACCTGCACGTCGACGCAGGGCGATAATAGCATCATATACAGCTTGCGAAGGAGTAGACAAATATTCGTTTTCGGCTTCGGCAAAGTTCAGAAGTATTTCGGCGTAACGGAACATCATCCAGTTGTGTTGTGTGTCTTGATATTCGTTGGCTGCTTCGAAATCACCCATAAACTTGCGCATGTAATAACTCGTGAGCGAGTATGACGAACCAAGAGGATTATTGGCTCCACCTTGCCATGTTTCCATCGTAGAGTTCACCCATGACGAACCATTGTGTATAATGGTATATTCCAAACGTGGATCACGTTGTGCGTAAGGAAGCTGTTCATTGTATTCATATTTACCTTTATCATTGATAAAGTGACCGTCTTTCATTAAAAAGGCATCGACTAAATTCTGTGTGGGATTGGTGCGGCCGTTTCCTTGTTTGGCACCGCTAAGTCCCAATGGACCGTTAGCTGTTTCCACCGTCTTATCCATTGCGTTTTCACGGAAGAAGATAACTTCTTTATGTTCGTTTGAATACCAATTGGTAAATACATTTTTGAAATTATCGTCAAGTCCCATGATAGCTCCGTCACCTGTTCCGTACGTGTTAATAAAGTTGCGGGCGGCATCGGCTGCTATTTTCCAACGTTCGCGATCATAAGAGGCATATCCTATCAACTCATTACCAGATTCAATGGGCTTTTCGTTGAATAACGGACTTGCTGCATAGAGCAATACACGAATCTTCAGTGCCTGGGCAGCCTGTGTGTTTACTACGTGTGCGCTGGCGGCGGCGTCAGGTAGTGGCAGCGAACGAAGGTCATCTTTGATATCGTCAAGCTCACTTACAATATACTTGATACATTGCTCGAACGTGCTACGTGGCAATTCGATGTTTTCGTTCAATTCGTACACTTTATCACCGATAATGGGCACTCCACCGTAGCGCTTCACCAATTCAAAATAGAAGTAAGCACGCAGGAACCGGGCTTCGGCTTTCATAGAATCATTGAGCCTACGTGTATTACCGAGTGCATCAGTGTAAGTAGTGTTGAAAGGTACTACGTCAATGCCACTCAACAGAATGTTTACGCGGCGAATCACCAAATAAGGGTCGCTCCAAATCATATCCGAGTTAATAAAATTGGAGGCACTGTAACGTCCGATGGCCAGTTTGTATACATCGGACTCGGACGAAATAACAGAGAGCGCATCGTCGGAAGCGGCATCCAGGTAGTCACCATTTACGCCGTTGTGTCCATTACGCATGTAATAGTAGATGCGGTTGAGGTATTTACGTACTACAGTTCCGTTGGAGTCGGTCTTCGAGAAGAGATAATCTTCTGTAAACATATCTACAGGCGTACTCTCATAACTGTCTGTACATGCGGCAGCACTCAATAACAGCATAAATGCTCCTACTGCCCATGTGCCATATTTATTTTGTTTCATATCCATCATTTTTATTAGAAGTTAAGATTGATTCCAGTCGTAATGGTGCGCTGTAACGGATAGCTGGTGAAGGTAACTTCAGGGTCTTGCAAGCGGGTACGTGACCATGTGAGTAAATTTTGTCCCTGTACAAATATCTTCACGCGCAGTCCGCCTAAGTAATTACGGCAGAAGTTTTCGGGTAGTTTGTACGATACGGTGGCGTTCTTGAGACGAATATAGTTGCCGTTCTGTACAAAGAGTGAAGAGTTCCAGTTGTTTCCGTAGTTGTACATATTGCCTCCGGCAGTCAGTCTCGGATACGTAGCTGTTTCAGCTGTTTCGGGTGTCCAACGATTCAGCAAATTGGTGTAAGTTTGTCCGTAGCTTTGTCCGATCACTTGGAATCCTTCGAGCAACGTGCGGTCGCTATTATATAAGTCGCGGTTGTAAGCACCTTGGATAAGTGCTGTAACTTCCAACCCTTTCCATTCAAAGCCTAAATCAATACCAAAATAGCAAGTCGGTTTGTCGCCACCAATCACAGTACGGTCGAATTCGTTGATTTCGCCGTCACCGTTCATGTCTTTGTATTTCACGTCACCGGCTTGAATATTGTTGAAGCCGTTCATTACGGGATAACCATCGGCTATATCTTTAGCTGTGAGGAATCCGGTAGCTACCAATCCGTAGATGGCACCGGTGGGTTGACCTGTCATTTTCAGATAGTCGTAAGGTACATATTGCTCGTCCATGAACAACCGTTTGTTCTGTTCCATACTCCAGTTGGCTGATACATAATAGTTCACCTTACCGATGTGATCTTGCCAGCTAAGTTGTGTTTCCAATCCGTAGTAACGTGTTTTTCCGATATTTTCTGACGGATAAGCAATACCCAGCAATTCGATGCTCTTACCACGTGATTGCAATATGTCGTAGTAGTAGTCATTGTAATAGTCGGCCGAGAGAGTCAAACGATTCTTTAACAAGGTTAAATCTAAACCTACATTGACCTTCCTTCCTTTTTCCCATGTCAGGAGGGTATTAGCCAATGGGGATATTTCCGACACTGAACCTCCGTTGCTCATGGATGTACCGTTGCTATACCAGAATCCGCCATCTTCATTGTATCTCTTTAAGTAGCTGAAGTAACCGGCATTGTCGATTCCGTTTCCTGTATGACCGTAGGTGGCACGTAACTTGAGTTGGTCTATCTTTGATGCCTCCATAAACTTCTCTTTGCTGATATCCCAACCCAGACCTACTGCCCAGAATGTTCCCCAGCGACGTCCGTTGTCATAGCGGTTGTAATAACTTTCCGTTACGGCTGCTTGCGCGAAGTATTTGTTATCGTAATTGTATTCAACTTTCTGTCCGATGTTCGATGGAATCATAGGCAGGTCGTAGTTGTTAAGTATGGTACGTGTATCGCCCCAAAGTGAAGCTTTCACACCATGCATACCGAATTGGCGTTCCCAGTCTACATACATTTTGCCATACATATATTGGTACGTCGATACTGAACGGTAACTGTTGGTTTGTGAACTTACATCTCCATACTTGTCATAAGCCTCGTTGCCTTGTTGGGTTATGCTGTATTGAAATACTTGTGCCTGTTTAGTACGAACGATAGCAGTACGCACTTGCGATGAGATGTTTCCTGTTGCACCAACGGAAAGTCCTCTCACTAATTTATCGAAGTCATATTTCAAATTAATGGTTCCTACGACGTCGCGGGTATTGCTTGAGATATATCCCGAACCAGTGGTCTGTGCATAGAGGTTTTGGGTATACGAAGCGTTACCACCATACGTACCGTTGGGATTTAAGACGGGATAAGCATTGTTGGGAGTCTGCCATACGTTGCTCAAAAGGTCGCTGTATCCTGTCCCCGAAATACCTCCAGGTTGGTTTCCTTCTTCTATACGTCCCATTAAAGACATGCTTACCTTAAATTCATCTGTCACGTTGATGTTTACCTTCGATGTGATGAGATACCGGTTGTACTTGAAATTGGTGTTGTAGCTATTAGCATCGCTCGTCTTGAACAATCCGTTTTCGCTGTAATATCCCAAACTTACAAAGTATTGAGCCACTCGTCCGCCACCTGTTACATTCAGATTATAGGCTTGCGACGTAGTAGAATTGTTCATAATAGCATCTTTCCAATTTACGTCGGGATGCAGATAAGGGGAAGTTCCATTACGATAGGCTTCGAAATCATCATACGTATAGAGTGGTGATTTGCCATCATTGAGCAATGCTTCGTTGAGCAAATAAGCATATTGATAAGCCGAAAGTGGATTTGGGCCGGATTTCAATGCACTGGATATACCAAACTTTCCGGTGAGTGAGAGATGGAAACCACCTTTTGTATCAGGATTTTTGGTAGTAATAATCAATGCACCACGTGAACTGCGCATTCCTAAAAACATATTGGAAAGGGCATCTTTTTGAATGGTAACCGATTCAATGGCTTCGGGATCTATGGAATAAAGGTCACGTTCTACACCATCGACAATGGCTACAGGCGATTGTCCGCGTGCTGAAATGAGAAACTCCGAATTATCTCCGTAGATACCTCCACCTACATTAGGAATAGCTCCCACTATATCGGATTTAGTATTGGCATCAGTCCGTAACAGTTGCATGCCACGGAAAGGTGATACATTAAGACCTTTCAATCGTCCTTGCAATCCGGTAAGGATGGTGGCTGACTGATATTTTATCAAGTCGTTGGTATAAACCGTCGAAGATGCTCCTAGGGTATTACTTTTAGTGTGATCCACACTGTCTATCGGTGCATCTTGTGCCTTTAGTGCGACGGCAGCTATACATAGTAGTCCCGTCGTTATCATTTTATACATATTCTGTTTCATTATCAGTAGAATATAAGGTTATCACTCGCAATAGAACGTATATATGAATGGTTCCTTCTGCGGAGGAAGAGGTATATTTAACATTACGAAGTCATCATCAGACTGTGTAACGGAGATAGATCCATCGGCATTAGTGAAGGCATATTCAATACTTACAAGCTCTGTTCCTTCAGGTACATTGAAGAACCCTTCCGGCCAGAATGTGATATTGTATGTTTTGGTATACTGATTCTCTCGTTTCATCAGGGTCTTGTCACTCTTCTCATTTACAGTATAACGGTGTCCGTCGCTAGCTACCGCCGTTCCTTCAAAATAGATCTTATCGGCCTTGACAAGTGCATTTTCGTCGTCCATGCCTCCAATGAAGCTAAAGGTTATAAAGTCGTTTTGCAATGCTGTTAATGGAGTGGTTTTGTTGAAGTGTTCGCTACAGAAGTCAGTAACAAGTCCTTCACCTTCTACTACCTCAAAACATCCGGCTTCCTCACATTTCTTTGCATCTGCACTTGTACTGAAGTTATCGTCAGTACTGTTAATAAAGAATGATGGTTTGAAACGCAGATTTTTGTTTCCTACCGGTACACGGACATAGATTGTAAAATGAATCTCATCTGCGACACCGTTATAGGGTCTTGTCCAATAGGCTGCCCATTCCATATCTTCCAGAATATTGGTACCGACACCGTATTCTTGCATGAGAGCAGCCGACCATGACAATCCTGGTTTGTTGCTAGGTTGTTCGGTCAATGGGATAAGCGTCATGTTTTGCTCACCTATATTCGGATCAAATGTATCTTCTGTGTACGAAACTCTGGCATTTTGTGCCAGATTCCAACTCTTAGGAGCCAAAAAACCGAAAACAAGTCGTTTGTCATTGCGTGGGTCTCCTTGAACCTTAATGTGTCCATGCATTTTGAAAGTAGCAGTCGTTCCGCCTTTGCATAGTTTACGGCTTTTCCATCTATCATTTGGGTTATATCGACAGAATCGATAAAGAGGCAACTCATAACGATGAAAGTCATAAGTATAGTTGATAACGCTACGATGTGCCGTTTGCGTTGAAGCAAGCTGATTAATTTCTTTTTCATAAAGCGTTATGATTTTTAGTTTTCTGATATTTTCTTGAATACATAGGTGTAGGTATTCGAACCACACCCGGGGCTATGAGTAATCACGATGTTACGTTCGCCATTGGTAATGGGGAATAGGATATCGGTACTGGCCTGCTCCGTGGCTCCATCCTCTGTGAAATAGAGGCGAAAAGGATAATAGATATCGTCAACTTTCCACGTGCCATTGTGGCGTACCACAAAAGGCAGATAGTTTTCAATTGTGTACTTACCATCTTTCTTCAGGTCAATTTGGAACTGGCTGAAGTCCATGGTTTCGGTAATATCATTACTGTTGCGGCTCACTGTGGTGAGTTGCCACGTGCCTGATATGTCTTTGACCTGCTCCGTGTTTTTGTCAGGATCAGCAGGAGCAGAGAACGTATCACACGATGTCACAAGCAGAGTAGTCAGCAAGGCTATTGCCGCCAAATGTATGCTATGTTTCATATTTTGGATATTTTATTAATTATAGTAGGGATTCTGTAGCAAATCTTTCGACTTCACCGTTTCATTGTAAGGAATTGGGAAGAAGTACATAGCCGGACGCCATACATGCGTGCGTACATCAAATTCTTTCCAAGTCTTTGTTCCGTCAGTGGCGCGAGTGATTTCAATGCCATGCATGGTTTTGCTTTCGGTTTGTGGAGCAATCATCCAGCGGCGTACATCAAAGAAACGATGTCCTTCAAAAGCAAATTCAAGGCGGCGTTCTTCCTGAATGGCTTGGCGCATCTGTTTTTGTGTCATATTCTTTTCAAGTCCATACATACCATCTGCACCGGGCTCGATGCCGGCACGCTTGCGAATGAGTTTTAATATAGGATAGCAACCAAGTTGTTGTCCGCCTAGCGTTTCTTCGAAATCGGGACCATGATATTCATTGGCTGCTTCAGCATACATCAGTAAAATGTCGGCGTAACGTATCAGTGGATCGTTGTGACGGCTTGGGTTCCATGTACTACCTTTACATAAGCGATCACATCCCTTGCGTACATAGAAACCGGTGGCAGTGCCTTGGTATATGGCATCGCTTGTCTGCCCTACGCCAATCCATGTGTTAACAACTGTGGTAGCACTGTAAGTATCGTCGGCAGGGACCAAAGCACCATCATAAATCACGGTGTTGTTGAAACGTGGATCACGATTTTGAGCGGGATTCAGAGGATCGAATGTGTATTGGCTGTTGTCAATGGGTTTACCGTCAATCATAGGGAAGGCATCTGCCAATTCTTTGTATATGTACCCGCCGTGGCGTGTTCCGGAGTGACTGCCACTAGGTGGATAGTAAGCAGCTTCATGTCCGGACTCACGTTGATACTTACGGTCGAGGATATTGCCGGCAAAGGCTCCGTTATTGTTTTTACCATCATCATCGGTCAAATTGGCATTTCGTGTATCACCGGCTTGGAATATGACGTAGAATCCGAAACCTGGTTCGCTTTGCCGTTCAAATCTTTACTTCTAATAAAGAGATTATAGGTTCCTAGGTTGATTACTGCGCGGGCAGCATCCATTGCCGTTTTCCAACGTTCTTTATCATAAGAGGGGTAGCCTACTAATTCTTTGGTATCAGTAGGAGCGAAATCACTTCCATTAAATAATGGACTAGCTGCATAGAGGCAGACACGGGCTTTAAGACCCAATGCCGCTGCCGATGAGGCGCGACCGTTTTCTTGACCTGTTCGTCGCACGGGAAGTACATTGAGTTGGACGATAGAGTCACATTGATGGGATACATACTCTACACATTCCGCCCATGTGTTGCGCGAGGTTTTCATTGTTGAAGTAGCATCATACACGTTATTACCGATAATAGGTACACCACCGTAGTGTTTCATCAGAATGAAGTAGTACCAGGCACGCAAGAAAAGTGCTTCGGATATGTATTGAGCTTTCCGGCTCTGTACCATCGGTGATCGGTCGATGTTGGCAAGGAATACGTTACACCGGCGAATGTTAGTGTAGCATTTCGACCATGCATCATCACTCACCGTAACCGGATTAACCGTACCGGTAGCAAACATCATATTTGTCCAGATGGTTGACGAAGGATAAAATTCAGCTTCGTCACAAGCGCTTTGCAGCCCACCACCATTAGCCAAAAGGTATGTCCATCGGTTGTAGTTGATATCAAACCCGATGTCGGTATAAATTCCGGTCAGGAAGTTGGCGGTATACGTACTATCTGCAAAAACGGTCTCACGATTTAAATCCGAAGTTTGGGTTTGATCGAGGAAACTGTCATTACAGGACGCAACTGTTCCTAAAAATAGGAGTAGCGTTAATGATTTCATGTACAATTTCATAGTAAAACTTATAAAATTAAAATTAAACAATTTAAAGCCAATAAGCCGAGACTAATTCACGACTTGAATTTGTATTAAGACGATTGACAAGATATACACCACTAAACACAATACTTTTTTTTCACGTATTATTATTCAGTGAAAAGGTCATTGTATTATTCGAGCAATGATAGTAAATCAAATACATCTAAAGAAAGAATTATCCGAATTAGTGGTTTTTCATTCCTGAATCGTCTTTATCCTAAACTCTAATAGTATAACATTATGAGACGCATCTTTTTGTCAACCTTTATAGCTTGTATTATCGGCTTTACAGGTGCAGAAACAAATTAAATAATCTTAAATATCTTATTAAACATGAAACCAATTCATCTTATCCTAAGTATCGCACTCCTCGCTGGAGGAGCATGTGGTGACCAGCAAGAACCTTATTACGGCAATTCAGAAGTGAAGATGCCTCAAATTGATTCCGAATGGAATCTCGAACTAATGCCAAATCGATCAGGACAATATTGGAAAGTGTTCGTCTACAAAGACTTGAAATACAATGCCCTTTTCACTCGGTCGTTGGGCTGGAATGGAGGAGACGGTGTGTTCACCACTGGTTTGCCTGACGGGAATATATTTTGGTCGTTCAATGATAGCTTCTATGGCGTAATCAATGAAAATCGTTCACGAGGTAATTGTAGTTTCCCGCGTAACAGTATTATGGTGCAAACACCTGGTGAGAAGGATGAAAATCTTGTTTGGTTAGCTGATTACGTACAAACCAACGATCCTAATGCGGATAGATACTATCAGGTACGTACTCACATTCGTCATCCGAAAGCTACACTATCGGATGAAAAAATACAAGCTGGAGAAATCGATCAGGATTATCTTTATTGGGCAGGAGATGCTACGATATATAACAATCAGATGCAAATGTTGTGGGGAGCCGTTGATAATACCGATCCGAACAACTTGATGCGCCGCTTTGGTACTTGCTTGGCTACTTATAGCTTGGAAGGAAAACCGGGTGATGCTACTTATATGAAACTTATCAGTCGTAATGATAATTTTAACGACCACACTTTAGGTTATGGCGACACTATGTGGGAAGACGAGGACGGACATATCTATCTTTACACAACTTCCAATTATAAGGTGGCTGTAGCACGTACCGCTACACGTGACCTTGGCAGCCAGTGGGAATATTATGTGGCCGACCCGCAAGGACATTTCTCGTGGACAACGCAGTACCCCTCAACCCAAGATGCTGAAAATTCTACAATTATCCCTTTGGAAAGTGCATGTTCTATGCCTTGGGTATTTAAAAAAGGTGATACCTACTACATGATCGGACAATCCATGTGGTTCGGGAGAGACGTGCTGATGTTCCGTAGTAAGCACCCTTATGGGCCGTTTGTCGACCAAAAGACTCTCTTTACATTGCCCGAATTTCTTGATAAGATTGGCGAACAACGTTATCAACATGTTTATATGGTAAATATTCATCCGGCTTTATCACGTACCGGTGAATTGGTGATCTCTACCAATACAGACTGTTCCAACTTTTGGGATAATTTCAATGCACCGGGTAGTGCTGACTTCTATCGTCCTTATTTCTACCGTGTATTTAATTGGGAATCATTGTACGATAACGATGCTCCACTTGAGTAAAAGGATTTACTATCTCTGGTGTTGATCATAAGTTTCACTGGGCTGATGCTGTGATTGATGGTAATTCCATCATCGTCTCATCTCCTGAAGTTGCTTTCCCAATAGCAGTGCGTTATGCTTGGGCAGATAATCCAATTTGTAATTTATACAATGGAGTTAACCTTCCGGCGTCCCCTTTCCGTACAGATGACTGGCAGGGTATTACTTATGGTAATAAATAGATATAGTTGTTTTGATTTGTCAAGTGAAATAGATGTAACACATAAAAAAATAACCATGAACAAGCTCATTTATTTAGTGATCTTCTCTTTTTTCTCAACAGGTATATATGCCCAAATGAAAGACCTTGTGCAATATGTCAATACACTGCAAGGTACCGACTCTCATTTCGGATTAAGTTATGGAAATACATATCCTACTACAGGTATGCCTTATGCCATGCATACGTGGTCTGCCCAGACAGGGAAAAATGGAGAAGGCTGGAAATATCAATATGCAGTAGATAATATCAGAGGATTCTGCCAGTCTCACCAATGCAGTCCGTGGATGAGTGATTATGCAGTGTATTCCTTTATGCCGATGGTGGGGAAATTAGTTGTAAATCAGGAGATGCGGCAACGAAGTTCAGCCATGATAATGAAATAGCCAAGCCGCATTATTATAAAGTGATGCTGGATAATGGAATTACAACCGAGATGGCTCCAACTACTCGTGGTGTACATTTACGCTTTTCTTATCCCTCTACCGAAGACGCCTATCTGGTAATTGACGGATATACAGATATGAGTGAAATCAAGATTGATCCGGCAAAGAGACAAATCTCCGGTTGGGTGAATAACCAACGTTTTGTAAATAACTCTAAGACATTCCGTAGTTACTTTGTAGTGCAGTTCGACAAAGCATTTGAGGATTACGGTATGTGGGAAAATCAGAAAGATGAGATTTATCCTAAAAAGTTGGAAGGAGAAGGCAAAGGCTATGGTGCTTATATCAAATTTAAGAAAGGATCGAAAGTACAGGCAAAGGCTGCCTCTTCCTATATCAGCGCAGAGCAGGCTGTGATTACACTGAACGACGAACTGGGTAAAGATAAGAATTTGGAAGCCACCAAAATACGTGGACATAAAACGTGGAATGAATTATTGAACAGAATCCAGGTAGAAGGTGGAACAGACGAACAAATGAAAACTTTCTACTCCTGCCTGTTCCGTGCCAATCTCTTCTCACGCAAATTCTATGAACGTAAAGCAAATGGAGAACCTTATTATTATAGTCCTTATGACGGTAAAGTATATGACGGATATATGTATACAGATAATGGTTTCTGGGACACTTTCCGTTCTCAATTTCCATTAACTAATATTCTTCATCCTACTATGCAGGGACGTTACATGAATGCCTTGCTTGCCGCACAAGAACAATGCGGATGGTTACCTTCCTGGTCAGCACCCGGAGAAACAGGAGGAATGTTGGGTAATCACTCCATTTCATTATTGGCAGATGCGTGGGCAAAAGGGATTCGGACTTTTGATCCGGAGAAAGCTCTGAAAGCCTACGCACACGAAGCCATGAATAAAGGTCCTTGGGGAGGTGCCAACGGACGTGGTTTCTGGAAAGAATATTTTGAACTGGGATATGTTCCTTATCCGGAATCAATGGGATCGAGTGCACAGACAATGGAATATGCATACGATGATTTCTGTGGCTACCAACTGGCTAAAATGACCGGAAACAAACACTATCAGGAAGTCTTTGCCCGTCAGATGTATAATTATAAAAACGTATTCGATCCGTCTATCGGTTTTATGCGTGGAAAAGGCGTTGATGGTAAATGGCAGGAACCGTTTGACCCATTGGAGTGGGGTGGACCTTTCTGCGAAGGTAATGCCTGGCATTATACCTGGTCCGTATTCCATGATGTAGAAGGATTAATAGACTTGTTCGGAAGCGACCAAAGATTTACGACCAAAATGGATTCGGTATTCACCCTTCCCTGCACTATTAAACCGGGAACTTACGGAGGAGTGATCCATGAAATGAAAGAAATGGAATTGGCGGGTATGGGACAATATGCACACGGCAATCAGCCGATTCAGCACATGCCTTATTTGTATAGCTATGCCGGCCAGCCATGGAAAACACAGTATTGGGTACGCCAGATCGTTGAAAGATTGTATAATTCCACAGAAAGAGGATATCCGGGAGACGAAGACCAGGGTGGTATGTCATCATGGTATATCTTGAGCTCATTAGGCATTTATGCCGTTTGTCCGGGTACGGATGAGTATGTAATTGGTAGCCCGTTATTTAAGAAAGCTACTATAACGATGGAAAACGGCAATAAATTCGTGATTGAAGCGAACAACAATAGTAAAGAGAATCTCTATATCCAGTCTGCTACCTTAAATGGACGTGTGTTGGATAAGAATTTTATCAGATACGACGATATAGCAGACGGAGGAATTATCCGTTTTGAAATGGGAAGTCAACCGAATAAAGAACGATGTACGTCGAAGTATGCTGCTCCTTTCTCATTGTCGAAAGAATAAGAAACTAAAAAGATATAAGAAGAATACAGTATGAAAAATAAAATTTTAACAGGTTTATTATTGGTTTTGATTGGAGGGTGGGGGAGTCTCTCGGCGCAGAACGTCGGGAGTAATTATGCCCGTCAGGTAAATACCCTGATAGGAACGAAGGGCGTGGGTTTGACTTCGGGATATCTTTATCCCGGAGCCACCTATCCATACGGAATGGTGCAGTTCACCCCCTCTTATTTTTCCAAACGTTCCGGATTCGTCATCAATCAGTTGAGTGGTGGCGGTTGCGAGCACATGGGCAACTTTCCCACTTTTCCGGTAAAAGGTAAACTGAAGATGTCTCCGGACAATATCCTCAACTACCGCATCAATATTTCTGAAGAAAAAGGACACGCCGGTTATTATGAAGCAAAGGTGCAGGAAGATATTCATGCAAAACTGACAGTAACCGAAAGGACCGGTATGGCGAGTTATGAATATCCGGCCGATCAGCAATATGGTACGGTAATTATCGGTGGAGGCATTTCCGCAACTCCGATAGAGCAGGCCGCCATCGTTATTACTGCACCGAATAAGTGTGAAGGATATGCAGAAGGCGGTAATTTCTGTGGACTCCGTACACCGTATAAAGTCTATTTTGTAGCAGAGTTTGATACGGATGCGTTGGAATCGGGAACATGGAAAAGAGATGAACTGAAGCCGAACACGACTTTTGCTGAAGGAGAATACTCCGGAGTCTATTTTACTTTTGATGTAAATAAGAAGAAAAATATCCAATATAAGATTGGGGTTTCTTATGTATCAGTAGAAAATGCACGCGAGAATCTGAAAGCGGAGAATACCGGATGGGATTTCCTGCAGATTCAGAATCAGGCAGAATCCAAATGGAATCATTATTTGGGTAAGATTGAAGTAGAAGGAACCAATCCGGATCGTACCACTCAATTTTATACTCATCTGTATCGTTCATTCATTCACCCGAATGTATGCAGCGATGTGAACGGAGAATACATGGGAGCTGACTTCAGAGTGCATAAATCCCGTTCCAAGCACTATACTTCTTTTAGCAACTGGGATACCTATCGTACACAGATTCAACTATTGTCAATCCTTGATCCTGAAGTAGCCTCTGATATTGTTATTTCTCACCAATTGTTTGCCGAAGAAGCTGGTGGTGCTTTCCCGCGTTGGGTGATGGCTAATATAGAGACCGGCGTGATGCAAGGAGATCCGACTCCTATCCTAATATCCAATGCTTACGCTTTTGGTGCCCGCAATTATGACCCGAAACCGATTTTCAAAACCATGAGAAAAGGAGCGGAAGAACCGGGAGCAATGTCACAGGAGGTTGAGGCTCGTCCGGGACTGAAACAGTATTTGGATAAAGGATATTACAACGCTTCTATACAACTAGAATATACTTCCGCTGATTTTGCAATCGCACAATTTGCCTTACATGCCGTAGGAGATGAGTTTGCAAGTTGGCGTTATTTCCATTTTGCACGTTCATGGAAGAATCTGTATAACCCGGAAACCGGATGGTTGCAATCACGTAATCCGGATGGTTCGTGGAAACCACTGACTGAAGATTTCCGTGAATCGACCTATAAGAATTATTTCTGGATGGTACCATACGACATTGCCGGTCTGATAGAAATCATTGGAGGCAAAGCAGCGGCAGAAAAACGTCTGGATGAATTCTTTACCCGCCTGGATGCCGGTTATAATGATGCCTGGTTCGCTTCCGGCAATGAACCGAGCTTCCACATTCCCTGGATATACAACTGGGTAGGAACTCCCTATAAAGCACAGGAGATTATTAACCGTGTATTGAATGAACAATATTCAAGTAAAATTGATGGTCTGCCGGGCAATGATGATTTAGGGACGATGGGCGCCTGGTATGTGTTCGCTTGTATCGGTCTTTATCCCGAAATACCGGGAGTGGGAGGCTTTACGGTGAACACTCCGATATTCTCATCCGTGAAAGTTCATTTGAAGAAAGGGGATATGGTGATAAAAGGCGGTTCGGAAAAGAATATTTATATCAAGTCCATGAAACTGAACGGTAAACCGTATGACAGTACATGGATCGATTGGGATCAACTGAATAATGGGGCTACGATAGAATACACTACCTCGTCCAAGCCTGACGTGAAGTGGGGAACTAAAGTGACGCCTCCCTCTTTTCCTTAAAGCAAATCAACGAGGTATATGAATTTATGATATAAGATAATTTTGTAAGAGCACTTATTTATAACATCAAACGTGAAAATGAAAAGAAAACTACAAAACATAGCTTATCTACTGATGGCTGCCGCATTAATCACTTCCTGTGGCGAGAAGAAGCAAACAGCAGAGTTCCCGGATTGGGCGTGGGCAGATTTCCAGCGTCCGGAAGGTATTAATCCGATTATTTCTCCTGACACTACTACCTTTTTCTATTGTCCGATGAGACAGGATTCAGTAGCATGGGAAGCGAGTGATACGTTTAATCCCGCTGCTACTGTTTATGATGGGAAAGTAGTAGTCCTCTACCGGGCTGAAGATAACTCGGCAACCGGTATCGGATCACGTACCTCCCGTCTGGGATATGCCTCTTCTGACGACGGACTACACTTCAAACGAATGTCCGTACCTGTATTTTATCCGGCAGACGACAGTCAGAAAGAACTGGAAAATCCCGGCGGTTGCGAAGACCCACGTGTTGCTGTAACAGAAGACGGGCTTTACGTAATGCATTACACACAATGGAACCGCAAACAGGCACGTTTGGCAGTGGCCACCTCGCGCGATCTTCAAACGTGGGAAAAACATGGACCGGCTTTCGCAAAAGCATACAACGGAAGATTCATGGATGAATTTTCCAAATCTGCCTCTATCGTAACCCAATTAATCGACGGCAAACAAGTGATTGCCAAGATTGACGGCAAATACTGGATGTACTGGGGAGAAAAGTTTGTGAATGTAGCCACTTCCACAGACCTTGTCAACTGGGAACCGATGTTGGATGAAAATGGAGAATTCCTGAAAGTGATGGTTCCCCGCGCAGGTAAGTTCGACAGTGACCTGACCGAATGTGGTCCTCCTGCCATCCTGACTGACAAAGGAATCCTGCTGCTTTATAACGGCAAAAATAAATCGGGCGCAGAAGGAGACACACTGTATACAGCCAACTCTTATTGCGCCGGACAAGCCTTATTTGATGCCAAAGATCCTACTAAACTAATCGATCGCTTGGATAAACCTTTCTATATTCCCGAATCAGACTTTGAAAAGAGCGGACAATATCCAGCCGGAACCGTATTTATAGAAGGACTTGTATTCCACAATCAGAAATGGTTCTTATATTATGGCTGTGCCGATTCACGCGTGGCAGTTGCCGTATATGATCCTCTCAAAAAATAAAGAAAACGTTCATAATGAAAATAACAGTTTATAAAATAGAAATTAAGACATGAAAAAACTTTTTGTATTGATTGCAGCGGCTTGTATGACATGTACTGTTGCGTTTGCACAAACTGTGAAACCTTTTAAGGAGGGTGAGAGAGCAGTGTTTCTGGGAAATAGTATAACGGATGGTGGTCATTACCATTCATACATCTGGTTATATTATATGACCCGTTTTCCGGATATGCCTATCCGTGTTTTCAACGGTGGTATTGGTGGAGATACGGCCTATGATATGAACAAACGTCTGGATGGTGATATTTTTGCGATGAAACCTTCCGTGTTGATGGTTACTTTTGGTATGAATGATTCCGGATATTTTGAATATAACGGTGATAAGCCCAAAGAATTCGGTGAGCAGAAATATCAGGAAAGTATAAAGAATTACCAGCAGATGGAGAAACGTTTTAAAGATCTTCCTGATACCCGTATCGTGATGGTCGGAACTTCTCCGTATGATGAAACCGTACAACTGAAAGAGAATACACCGTTCAAGACAAAAAATGAAACCATCAAACGGCTTGTTGAATATCAGAAAGAATCGGCAGCTAAGAATAATTGGGAATTTACCGATTTAAATGCTCCTATGACAGCTATTAATCAGCAATATCAGCAGAAAGATCCTACCTTTACCCTTTGTGGCAGTGACCGTATTCATCCCGATAACGACGGACACATGGTGATGGCCTATCTTTTCCTGAAAGCCCAGGGATTTGTAGGTAAAGAAGTAGCGGATATGGAGATTAATGCTAATAAAAAACAAGCCGTTAAGTCGGAAAATTGTACCGTTTCAAATATAAAGAAGAATGGAAAAGATTTGAGTTTTGACTATTTGGCAGAAGCTCTTCCTTATCCTTTAGATACTATTGCTCGTGGTTGGGGACAGAAAAAGAGCCAGGCAGAAGTGCTGAAAGTTGTTCCTTTTATGGAAGAGATGAACCGTGAAACGTTGAAAGTAACAGGACTGAAAGGCAATTATAAGTTGTTGATAGACGATGAAGAAATTGGAACCTGGAGTGGAGATGAACTGGCAAAGGGCATTAATCTTGCTGCTGAATCCAAAACTCCCCAATACCAACAAGCATTGACGGTGATGCACCTGAATGAATATCGTTGGGAAATTGAAAGAACATTCAGAGAATATGCGTGGTGTGAATTCGGCTTTTTCCAGCAAAAGGGATTGCTGTATGCTGACGACAGAAAAGCGATCGAGGTGATGGATGAAAACTTGGATAAAAACGTTTGGTTGAAGGGACGTCGTGATATGTATTCAAAGATGATGTTTGAAGCTGTCCGTGATGCTCGCCAACAGGAAATGGATGTTCTTATCAATAAGATTTATGAAATAAATAAGCCTGTTGTAAGAAAGATTTTACTTAGAAAGATATGATGTGATAACAACGTACAAATACGATAGAATACTCACCGTAATGAGAAAGAATTCTCACTGTAATGAGAACTTTTTCTCATTGCGATGAGTATTTTTTCTCATTACGGTGAGAATCGTTGAGAATATATGAATAGATAAGTACTCTTTGTAATAGCCTGATAATGTACTCCTTATTGTAGCTTTTGCATTAAAGAGACTACCTTTATTGAATTCTTAATTCTTTTTCCAGAAATCGGAAGTGAAAAGTAGTAATACTGTAAACAATTCCAAACGTCCCAAGAGCATTAAAAAAGAAAGCAGCCATTTGGCGGCATCAGGCAATTGACTCCATGAAAAAGCCGGGCCGCATGTACCGAGTCCCGGTCCCATATTACCCATACTTGAGATTACGGTTCCGATTGATTCCAGAAAACCGACTCCCAGCCCCATCATGATAAGTATGCTGATGATAGCGATGACTGCATATAAAAAAGTAAAGGCCAATACTGTAGACTGGATGGAAGGAGAAATAACCTGTTTGTTAACTCGCACCGGGAGCACGGCATTAGGGTGAAGAATATGTTTGAATTCGTTTTTCACAACCTGAAACAGGATAACCATACGAATACATTTTATACCTCCTGTTGTACTGCCGGCACAGGCTCCGATTATCATCACTATTAGAAGGCATCCCCAAAGGATAGAAGGCCAAAGCATATAATCGGCTGTGGCAAATCCCGTAGAAGTTTGCAAGGAAATCACTTGGAAAAGTGATTTACGGAACGCCTCTTCTATCTCCATAGAAGAAGTCTGATGAAGCCAGACTGCAATAAATATAGTAAAGAAAGAAACACACCAGAAATAGAATTTTAGCTCTGCATCATGAATGAACTTCTTTATTTTTCCATTGAACATCAACAGTAATAGCGTGAAGTTGATGCCCGAAAGAAACATGAAAATAGAGATTACATAATCTATATAGGGTGAGTGGTAATATTCGATACTTGCTTGTTTGGTAGAAAATCCGCCAGTGCTGGTTGTCGTGAAAGCATGGCATATACTGTCAAACACACTCATACCTCCAAATACTAATAAGACAATCAATGTCCCTGTCATTCCGGCATAAATACCCCAAATCCATTTGGCAGTGATACCAATACGGGGATGCACTTTGTCATGAGTAGGACCGCTGGCTTCTGCTGCAAACACCTGAATCCCGCCCACACCGAAAATCGGTAGAACGGCAATGGTGAAGAATACAATACCCAAACCGCCTATCCATTGTGTCATAGCCCGCCAAAAAAGTATTCCATGAGGCATTGACTCTATATTATTCAAGATGGTGGCACCCGTACTGCTGAACCCGGACATCGTTTCAAAAAATGCATCCGTAACACTTGGGATATACCCTCCTATATAATAAGGTAACATTCCGAAAAGGGAAAAGGTGACCCATGCTACACTGACTATGACATATCCATCACGGCGATTCAGGGATTTCACTGCGTCTTTCCCGATGGCGAGCAACAGAATACCGATGCTAGTGGTAATAGCCGATGAAACCAGAAAACTCTGCAAGTCATTCTCCTTATAAAAAAGAGAAACACCCCCACAACATAATAGCATAACTGTTTCTATTAGAAGCAGAAAACCCAGAATCCGGAATATCATCTTCGAGTTAATCATATACAAGTATTTGTTGATACTTAGTGAAAGAACTTCTCAATCTTTTTAATCATCATGCTTAGGCAGAATACGACTACATGGTCGCCGGGGCGGATTTGCGTATCACCTGTCACCAGGATACCTTCTCCGTTACGGATCATTCCTCCGATGGTGGTGCCTTTGGGGAGCCCCAGGTCTTTAATTAGGTGTTTGGTTATTTTGGCCCCTTCCGGTACGGTGAATTCTGCAACGTCCGCATTGGCAAAAGTCAGGCATTTCACATTAGACACGTCGGCGTCCAGCATCATTTGGTAGATATGGCTGGCAGCAATCATTTTTTTATTGATAACCGTGCCGATGTCGAGACTCTCTGCCATACCGATATAGTCGATGTTCTCCACTTCTGCCACCGTCTTTTCCACTCCCATGCGTTTGGCGGCGAGACAGGCAAGGATATTCGTTTCCGAGTTGCCGGTCAAGGCTACAAATGCTTCGGTATTCTTTAGCCCTTCTTCGATAAGCAGGTCCATGTCGCGACCGTCTCCGTTGATAATCATTGTTTTGTCATCCAGTAGCTCTGTCAGGCGGTTGCAACGGTTCAGGTCATTATCCACTATTTTCACCTGCATATAGTCCGGCACATATTGTGCGGTACGGACTGCGATACGGCTACCTCCCATAATCATTACATTGCGTACGTCGCATAGTCTTCTTTGCCGGCTATCTTACGTATATAAGGAATGTATTTGCGGGTAGTGGTGAAATAAACAATATCATGCAATTTAATAACATCGTCTCCGCGAGGGATAATCGTTTCCGTTCCGCGTTTGATGGCCACTACGTGGTAAGGATGTTGGGACCGCCCAGCTGGTGCAGCGGTATATTCAGGATTTCAGCCTTTTCGCGCATCTTCGTACCAATCAGAACCAGCGAACCTCCGCAGAACTCCCACCATTGGCGTACCCAGCTCATGCGCATGGAAGACACGATTTCTTTAGCAGCCAGCATTTCCGGGTAAATCAGCGAATCTACTCCCAGCTTTTGGAAAAACTCTTTATTTTTGGGTAGAAGATATTCATAGTTGTCGATACGCGCCACTGTCTTTTTGGCTCCCAGGTTGGTAGCCAGCATACAGGCAGTCATGTTGCGGCTTTCGTCCGGTGTGACTGCGATGAACAGGTCGGCTTCTTTGACGCCCACTTCTTTCAATCCGGAGATGGAAGAAGGAGAAGCGGCAACAGTCAGCAAGTCAAAGTTGGCGCTAAGAGCACTTAGTTTCTCTTCGTCATCATCCATCAAGATAATATCTTGCTTTTCGCGCGATAACAGTTTGGCCAAATGGGTGCCTACGTTGCCGGCACCGGCAATAATAATCTTCATGTCAATTGATAAATTCTTTTATTTTAGTCAGAATCCCTTCTTCATCCATGCCGCACAGTTGGTATAGTTCGGCAACTGCCCCATGTTCTACAAATATATTAGGGATACCGATACGCTTCACGGTCGGTTTGTATTCGTTGTCTGCCATAAATTCGAGGACAGCGCTACCCATACCGCCTTTGATAATTCCGTCTTCGATAGTCAGGATACGTTGGAATTTACGTCCTGCCTCATGCAACAATTCTTCATCCAGCGGTTTCAGGAATCGTAAATCGTAATGGGCGATGGACAGACCTAAATCTGCTTCTGCCCGGGTGATGGCACGGGCGGCTACGTTTCCTATCGGTCCGATAGTAATCACTGCAAGGTCGCTACCCTCTTTCAGTTTCCGTCCTTTTCCTACCGGAATTTCTTCTAGCGGACACTTCCAGTCTACCAGTACGCCGCGTCCACGGGGGTAGCGGATCACGAACGGTCCCTTGTCCGGCAATTGTGCCGTATACATCAGGCGACGTAATTCGTGTTCGTCCATGGGGGAACTGATAGTCAGATTAGGGATCGGGCGTAAACATGCCATATCAAAAGCTCCGTGATGAGTAGGACCGTCTTCGCCAACCAGTCCGGCGCGGTCGAGACACAAAACAACTGGGAGATTCTGAATCGCTACGTCGTGGATGATATTATCATGCGCCCGTTGCATAAAAGAAGAATAGATATTGCAGAACGGTTGCAGTCCGTCTTTAGCCATTCCTCCGGAGAAGGTAACCGCATGTCCTTCGGCAATACCGACATCGAAAGCGCGTTTCGGCATTTTCTCCATTAGTATATTCATCGAACAGCCGCTGGGCATGGCGGGAGTGACACCGACAATCTTCGGGTTGGCTTCGGCAAGTTCCACCAGTGTATTTCCGAATACGTCCTGGAAAAGCGGGGGCATTCCTTCGGTGTTGGCAATGAAACGTTCGCCGGTGACGGGATCGAATTTGCCGGGAGCATGCCATTCGGTAGCGTGTTTCTCTGCCGGACCGAATCCTTTTCCTTTGATAGTGTGCAGGTGCAGGATTTTAGGTCCTTGCATATCTTTGATATCACGTAATACTCTTGCCAGGTTCTTTACGTCGTGTCCGTCTATCGGACCGAAGTAACGGATATTCATCCCTTCAAAAATATTCTGTTGCTGGGCCGCCATTGATTTCAGGCTATTTCCGAAACGGATGAGTGCTTTGCGGCGTTCTTCGTTTAAAATGCCAAGCTTGAACAGCATGCGCGAGAGCTTGAAACGTAGCTGATTATAGCGGTTGGAAGTCGTTAAGTTGAAAAGATACTGCTTCATGCCACCTACGCTGCGGTCGATTGCCATATCGTTGTCATTCAGGATAATGAGCAGGTTGTTCGATGTGGCAGATGCGTTGTTTAATCCTTCAAAAGCCAGTCCGCCACTCATTGATCCGTCACCGATAATGGCTACTACATGGCGTTTGGCGTCTCCTTTCCGGGCGGCTGCGACAGCCATACCGAGAGCGGCAGAAATAGAATTGGAAGCGTGTCCGCACGTGAAAGTATCATATTCGCTTTCTTCCGGAGATGGGAAAGGGCGGATTCCTCCGAGTTTCCTGTTTGTGGAAAATGCTTCACGGCGTCCTGTCAGAATTTTGTGGCCGTATGCCTGATGTCCCACGTCCCATACAATACGGTCGTATGGTGTATTGTAGACGTAGTGCAGAGCTACGGTTAGTTCCACGGTTCCCAGGCTGGCGGCGAAGTGTCCGGGGTTGCAGCAGAGTTCTTTAATAATGTCTTGCCTTAGTTCACCGCATACTTCCGGCAGTTGCTCTACGGTTAGTTTACGTAGGTCTTCGGGGTAATTGATGGAGTTTAACAAGTTATATGTTGGTTCACTATTCATGATTCTAGGAAATTTAGTGCAAAAATACGAAAAGAAAGTATATTCGACCTCCTTTTCGGCGAAAAACTTATTTTGTTTCCTACTGTCTAATCAGTCTGTAGTACCAATAATAAATGAATAAATGAGAGTAGGTTAACTATCCAGTTAATCTAAATGGTTACTTTTTATCAATGAACTAATCATTTTACATGTATGTCTTCTTGTTTTATTCCTTTAAATAATGGTTGGAATTCATTGGCTATTTTATCCAATAATTGATTAGAAATATTCATTGATAGCTGATTTGTATGAATGAAATATTGTTCCAGTTCCAGTCGGTATCTATGATACTAAATAAATCAACTCCTTGTATGGATAGTATTCCGTTTTGGTTATCTGCTTTTAGGCTAACTTGTATGTTATTCATATTATGGATAATTATATTTTGCAGTTTGTTGGTTTGATTATCAGATAAAGACAAAGATAAGAAAGTTCTTTTGCTTCTCCAATTATTTGTCATATCTTTATTGTACTTTTGCTTCGAGAAAAAGTTTTAAAAACAATATATTCAATAGATGTCTATTAATGAACTTATAAACCAGTCTGAAGGTCGGCGTTTAGAATTTAAAGGTGAGCTTCCTACAAATTCTGATTTAGCAAAAACTGTAGTGGCTTTTGCCAATGATGCGGGAGGTGAAATTTATATAGGTATCAATGATAACCCGCGACAGATAATAGGGTTGTCAGAAGAAGAATTACCTCGTATTGAAGAGCAAATTAGTAATTTAATATATGATAGATGTTATCCGATTATATTACCTGAAGTCTCTTTTTTAACTATAGAGGACAAACACCTTATTAAAGTGTGTATTTATCGTGGAAGTATGCCCCCTTACTATCTTAAAGATAAAGGGAAGCTGAAAGGAACTTATATTAGGGTTGGTTCAACCAATAAACTAGCTGATGAAACAATTATTGCGGAGTTAGAGCGGAGACGGAGAAATATTTCTTTTGATAGTGAGGTTGTCATGGATAAGTCCGCAGATGAATTGGATATAAGTGGGTTTAAATTACTCTACAAAGAGAAAACAGGTGAAGATTTAAATATTCAAGTACTTCGTAAACTGGAATTGGTTAAGACTGAACAGGATAAAGAATATCCTACAAAAGCTTTACTTCTATTTTCGGATGATAATTTGCGTAATTCTATGTTTCCGAATGCCAAAGTTGAATGTGCCCGTTTCAAAGGGACAGGAACGGAAGAGTTTTTAGATCAAAAAAGTATTATTGTCCACATTGGGTTACAGGCGGAAGAAACTTATAACTTTGTACTTCGGCATATTAATAAAGCAGCAAATATAGAGGGAGTATATACGGTTTCACGTTGGGAGTATCCAGTGAAGGCAATAAGGGAGATTATCCGTAATGCGATTGTACATAGAGATTATTCTCTGACAGGAAAAGATGTCAAAGTTGCCATATATGATGATATGGTTGAGATCACAAGTCCTGGTCTTTTACCACCCTCTATTGATTATTCGGCAATGGAGAGCCGCCAATCAGATGCAAGAAATAAAGTAATAGCTCCTGTGTTTAAAAGACTTGGCATCATTGACCAATGGGGTAATGGATTGAAAATGGTGGCTGAAGAAATGAAATCTTATCCTGAAATTGATTTATGTTGGAAGGAGGTTGGTTTGTCTTTTCAAGTACAGTTTATTAAAAAGAACTATCAGGAGAATACAAATATGGAAGATAGTGCCGATAATGAACGAAGACCGGCTCAATATACTACCCAACATACTACCCAATCTACTACCCAATACACTACCCAGAAATTAACAGAAGCCCAAAATATGATTTTAAGTTATCTAAGAGAACATCCGGAGGCCACACGGGCGGATTTAAATAGTCATATTGAAGGTATAACAGTCGATGGTATAAAATATAACTTGGCACGTTTACAGGAGTTGGGCTTATTAAAACGCGTAGGAAGCAAACGATATGGGTATTGGGTAGTGCTTGGAGAATAGTTTGAAATTTTTAAAGAGAAAATAATATGGATTTCCGTACACAAATAGAGTTACCTGTTGGTTTACCGCCTATTACTCATGCCGGACAAATACTCATGATGGGATCTTGCTTTGTCCAAAATGTAGGGAATTTTTTGAAAGATGCCAAATTTCAATTAGATTTGAATCCTTTTGGTATTCTTTACAACCCTTCTTCTCTTTCTGCTGTTCTGATTGAAATCTTAAAAAGAAAAGTATATAAGAAGGGTGACTTGTTTTTCCATAATGACCTTTGGCATAGTCCTATGCATCATGGTCTTTTTTCTGGACCTACCTTGGAAAGTACATTGCAGAATATCAATATTCGGCTGTTACAAGCTCATCAGGCTATGCAAAAACTTGACTGGCTGATGTTGACTTTTGGAACTGCTTATGTTTATGAGCAGAAAGAAACGGGAAAGGTAGTGTCTAACTGTCATAAACTGCCTGAGAATAAATTTAATCGTAGGCTTCTGTCTGTTGAAGAAATTGTAGAAGATTATACAGCGCTTATCACTGAAATGACCGCCCGGAATCCGGAACTAAAATGGCTGTTTACAGTCAGCCCGATCCGTCATATACGCGACGGGATGCACGCCAACCAGTTAAGCAAATCGACTCTGCTGCTCGCCATCGACCGATTGCAACAACTGTTCCCGGAGCGAGTGTTCTATTTCCCCTCTTATGAAATCATATTGGACGAATTACGTGATTATCGTTTCTATGCCGACGACATGTTGCATCCGTCTCCTTTGGCGATTCGTTATCTGTGGGAACGCTTCTCCGAAACCTTCTTTTCTCCTGAAACAAAGCAGGTTATCATAGCTGTGCAAGACATCCGCCGGGACTTGGCACACAAGCCCTTTCATCCCGAGTCAGAGGCGTATCAACGCTTTTTAGGACAAATAGTGTTAAAAATAGAACGACTTATCGGAAAATACCCGTACTTAGATTTTCAAAAAGAAACAGAACTATGTCATATGCGATTGAATCCATAGCCAAAAGTATCGGTGCCCGCCGTGTGGGCAAACATAAAGCGACTATTGATTGGCTGCTAACAGATAGCCGCTCATTGAGTTTTCCGGAAGAAACTCTTTTTTTTGCTTTAACTACCAAACGAAACAGCGGAGCCCGTTATATCCCCGATTTATATGACCGGGGCGTACGCAATTTTGTAATTACGGAAGAAGACTTTAAAGAAGTTGAGAATGGAGAGTTGAGAGTTGAGAGTTCTATGCAGCATGATGGTGCGCAGCCCACTCTCAATTCTCAACTCTCAACTCTCAACTTCCTCATCGTTCCCAATCCTCTGAAAGCTTTGCAGAAGCTTGCCGAAACACATCGTGATAAATTTAAAATCCCTGTGATTGGTATCACCGGCAGTAATGGAAAAACTATTGTGAAGGAGTGGTTGCATCAGTTACTTAGCCCGGATCGTTGCATCGTTCGTTCTCCACGCAGTTATAATTCGCAGATTGGAGTCCCACTTTCTGTGTGGCAACTTTCTGAAGAAGCCGAACTGGGTATTTTCGAAGCCGGCATTTCCGAGATGGGGGAGATGGGAGCTTTGAAACGAATGATTAAGCCTACCATTGGTATTCTGACCAATATCGGTGGTGCCCATCAGGAAAACTTCTTCTCCTTGCAGGAGAAATGCATGGAAAAGCTGACGCTTTTCAAAGACTGTGATGTCGTGATTTACAACGGTGATAACGAGTTAATCAGCAATTGTGTCGCAAAATCAATGCTGACGGCGCGTGAGATTGCTTGGAGCCGTACCGATATTGAACGCCCGTTGTATATCAGCCGTGTGACCAAGAAAGAAGATCATACCGTTATATCCTATCGTTATCTGGAGATGGATAATACTTTCTGTATCCCTTTCATCGATGACGCTTCCATTGAAAATGTACTGAATTGCTTGGCAGCTTGTCTTTATCTGATGACGCCTGCCGACCAGATAACCGAGCGGATGGCCCGTCTCGAACCGATTGCCATGCGTCTGGAGGTGAAAGAAGGAAAGAATAACTGTGTACTGATTAATGATAGCTATAATTCAGACCTGGCATCATTGGATATTGCTCTCGATTTCCTTGTACGCCGTTCGGAAAAGAAAGGTCTCAAACGGACGCTTATCCTGTCGGATATACTGGAAACCGGACAAAGTACCGCTACGCTTTATCGGCGTGTGGCACAATTGGTACAGAGCAAAGGTATTAATAAACTGATTGGAGTAGGGCAGGAGATATCTTCTTGTTCCGCCCGTTTTGATGATGATCTCGAACGCTATTTCTTCCCTAATACAGAAGCACTCCTTGCATCCAATATACTTAAATCGCTTCATTCGGAAGTGATTCTGGTGAAAGGTTCCCGCGTGTTCAACTTTGATTTGGTATCCGAAGCCCTCGAATTGAAGGTGCATGAAACCATTCTCGAAGTAAATCTCGGAGCGATGGTAGCCAACTTGAACCATTACCGTTCTATGCTTCGCCATCCGGAAACAAAGATGATCTGTATGGTGAAAGCATCAGCTTACGGAGCCGGTTCGTATGAAATTGCCAAGAGTTTACAGGAACACCATGTCGATTATCTGGCCGTAGCCGTTGCTGATGAAGGTTCCGAACTCCGCAAGGCAGGCATTACCGCCTCTATTATCATTATGGACCCGGAACTTACTGCATTCAAAACCATGTTTGATTATAAACTGGAACCGGAAGTCTATAATTTCCATCTGCTCGACGCACTTATCAAAGCTGCGGAGAAAGAAGGAATCACCAACTTCCCCATTCATGTGAAACTTGATACAGGTATGCACCGTTTGGGCTTTGCGGTGGAGGATATTCCATTGCTTATCCGTCGACTGAAGAATCAGAGCGCGGTGATTCCCCGTTCGGTATTCTCTCATTTTGTAGGAAGTGATTCGTCACAGTTCGACGCTTTCACCCGCGGACAGATTGAATTGTTCGAGAAAGGTTCGCAAGAATTACAGGCCGCTTTCTCTCATAAGATTCTCCGTCATATCTGTAATACGGCAGGAATCGAGCGTTTCCCCGAAGCACAGTACGATATGGTGCGCTTGGGAATCGGACTTTATGGAGTCAGCCCGATAGACAATTCGATAATACATAATGTAAGTACGCTCAAGACCACCATCCTTCAGATCCGGGATGTTCCTCAAGAAGATACGGTAGGATATAGCCGGATGGGGCATTTGGTACGCCCTTCACGCATTGCAGCTATTCCTATCGGTTATGCGGATGGACTGAACCGCCACTTGGGACGTGGCAACGCCTATTGCCTGGTGAACGGAAAGAAAGCTCCTTATGTAGGGAATATCTGTATGGACGTCTGCATGATCGATGTGACGGATATTGATTGTCGGGAAGGCGATCAAGCTATTATCTTCGGTGATGATCTGCCGATTACGGTGTTGTCCGATAAGCTGGAAACGATTCCTTATGAAGTGTTGACAAGTATATCAACACGGGTGAAACGGGTATATTATCAGGATTAATTCACCACAGATTACACGGATTTACACAGATTGAAGAGAATATATAGTAGAAATAAATCGAAAGATAAGCTATAAATCTGTGTGAATCCGTGTAATCTGTGGTGAAAATGATTATATTTGCAGCAACTATTAAAAACCTCTTATATCAAATAAACTTATGACAAACTTATTATTGTTAGGCTTTTTGCCAGTGGTTCCGAATGGATTATTATCGCTTTGGTTATCCTTCTTCTTTTTGGTGGAAAGAAAATTCCTGAACTGATGCGCGGATTAGGCAAAGGCGTAAAGAGCTTCAAAGACGGTGTGAACGAAGCGAAAGATGAAATAAACAAGGCAAAAGACGAGTTGGACAAACCTGTAGATCCTTCTAAGAACTAAAAGAGCACAACATACGGATGGCAGAAATGACCTTTTGGGATCATTTGGACGAACTGCGTAAGGTACTTTTTCGGGTAGTTGGAGTTTGGTTTGTATTGGCAATAGGCTATTTTATTGCTATGCCCTATCTCTTCGACCATGTGATACTTGCGCCTTGCCACAATGATTTCATATTCTACGATTTATTACGGCATATCGGTAAAACATTTGATTTGACCGATGACTTCTTCACGCAACAATTTTATGTGAAGCTGGTCAATATCAACTTGGCTGCTCCTTTCTTTATTCACATGTCGACAGCATTCTGGATGTCGGTGGTGACGGCTATGCCTTATATCTTTTTTGAAATATGGCGTTTCATTAATCCCGCCCTTTATCCGAATGAGAGAAAGGGCGTGCGTAAAGCATTGACTATCGGGACACTGATGTTCTTCATCGGTGTACTGTTGGGCTACTTTATGGTTTATCCGTTGACTCTCCGTTTCCTTTCTACTTATCAGTTGAGTTCGGAAGTGGAGAATATCCTGTCGCTCAATTCTTATATCGACAATTTTATGATGCTGATTCTCTGCATGGGATTGGCTTTTGAACTTCCATTGGTTACATGGTTGCTTTCTTTACTGGGAGTGGTCAACAAGTCCTTCCTGCGGAAATACCGCCGTCATGCGGTTGTCATCATAGTGATAGCTGCTGCTATTATTACTCCGACGGGCGACCCGTTCACCTTGAGTGTTGTCGCTATTCCGCTTTATCTGTTGTACGAGATGAGTATTTTGATGATAAAGGACAAGAAGAAAACAGAAGAGGAAGTTGAAGATGAAGCTGGAGATGAAGTTGCCCTGTCCGAAGAGTGAAGCGATAGAATCTTATGAAATCCTTTTAGCAGTTTGCCGGGCGGAAGATGCTTATCTTGCCGTAGGATATAAGCAAATGCGCGACTTGCTAGAGCGTATTTGTCGCGCGCAAATGCAAAACGAAAGTTTACAGATGACCGACCTTTCCGCACGAATCAGTTTCGTGGCGGCTAAGGTCGGTCTTTCTGTTGCAGAGCAGAACCGGCTGCATACTTTCCGGCTCACTTCGAATGCTATCCTGAACCGCCAGCAGGAGCCCAACCGGGAACAACTCTTGCGCGATGCGAAAACATTAGCTTTCTTTATTCGTAAACTCCTGGAAGAGGATATTCCCTTGGAACTATACCGGCTACTTCCGCGTGCGGATGCCACCTACCTGGTTGCGCCTCCTGCCCGCGAACGGGTGCAGCGAATGCGTGTCTGCTTCCAGTATGCCGACGAGCAATATTTGTATGTGACTCCCTTGGACGAAGTCTCGGAGAAACCATATTTAGTTCGTTATAATATCCCTCAAATCAATGAAGAGTTTGCAGAAACGTGCAAACTGCTTTGGCGTCATGCCCAGGTCAATTTATTGGATGTTGCAGTGGATGAGGCGGGAATCCTGACTCCTTCTTTCATTGTACTCGAACCGGATTATTTGCTTGACATCAGTTCTTTGGCAGAGTGTTTCCGTGACTACGGGCATCATCCGGCCAATTATTTCCTGTCCCGTCTTCAACCGATCGAAAATGCCCGGCCTCTGTTACTGGGAAATATAGCCAATCTTTTTCTGGACGAATGGATTCATGCGAAGAGTGAAGACATAGATTATCGTACCTGTATGCAGAAAGCCTTCCGGCGTTATCCTATTGAGCTGGCTGCCTGTTCCGATTTGCGCGACAAAGAGAAAGAACGCCAATTCTTTGAGGACTGCAAACTGCACTTCGATCATATTCGTGAAACGGTTAATGATACCTTTCATGCAGCCGGTTATGAACTGGACAAGACAGATGCCGTGCTCGAACCGTCTTATATCTGTGAAGCACTCGGACTTCAGGGACGTCTCGACTATATGCAGCGGGATATGTCTTCTTTCATAGAAATGAAATCCGGCAAGGCGGATGAATACGCTATCCGGGGCAAGGTAGAGCCGAAGGAGAATAATAAAGTACAGATGTTACTTTATCAAGCAGTCTTGCAATATTCAATGGGAATGGATCACCGGAAAGTGAAAGCCTATTTGCTTTATACCCGTTATCCGCTCCTTTATCCCTCCCGTCCTTCATGGGCGATGGTACGTCGGGTGATTGATTTGCGTAACCGCATTGTGGCCGATGAATATGGCGTCCAATTACGCAACAGCCTGGAATATACGGCACAAAAACTGGAAGAAATCAATGCCTCCACCTTGAATGAAAGAGGATTGAAAGGACGTTTTTGGGAAACATATCTGCGTCCTTCTATTGATAACTTTCAATCGAAACTGAAAGCTCTTTCTCCACTGGAAAAGAATTACTTCTATGCGGTGTATAACTTTATTACAAAGGAACTTTATACCTCAAAATCCGGTGATGTGGATTATGAAGGACGTACCGGGGCAGCTTCTTTGTGGCTTTCTACATTAGCGGAGAAATGTGAGGCCGGAGAAATCATTTATGATTTGAAAATAAAGGAGAATCACGCTGCCGATGAACATAAAGCCGGGCTTACTTTTTCTTTCTTTAAAAAGGAAAAGGCTGGGGAACTTTGTTGAATGAGGCTACCATAAATGATATTACCGGAGATAAAGCTATTGGAAAAGATATTCTTGGAAATGAAGCCTCTGCAAGTAAGACTGTCAGAAGTGAAGCTCTTGAAACAGAGACTTCTCTCCCTAATTTCCGTCAAGGCGACGCCATAATCCTTTATGAACGAAACAGCGATACAGATAACGTTACCAATAAAATGGTTTTCAAGGGTAATATTGAATACCTGACAGAAAACGAAATAGGTATTCGCTTACGTGCTACCCAGCAGAATCCATCCGTACTTCCTGCCGAAAGCCTTTATGCGATAGAACATGATACGATGGATACAACATTCCGCTCGATGTATCAGGGCTTATATATTTATCTTTCTGCAAGGAAGGAGCGGCGTGACTTGTTGCTGTCACAGCGTCCTCCTCGTTTTGATGAATCATTGGATCCTATGATTTCCCGTTCGGAAGACGATTTTACGCGAATCGCCCTGAAAGCAAAAGCCGCACAGGATTATTTCCTTCTTATCGGACCTCCGGGAACAGGCAAAACTTCATGTGCCCTGAAGAAAATGGTAGAGACTTTTCATGCAGATAAAGATGCGCAGATTCTTTTGCTTTCATACACCAACCGGGCTGTCGATGAGATATGCAAGTCGCTGGCTTCCATTGCTCCGGCTGTTGATTTTATACGTGTGGGAAGTGAATTATCATGTGATGAAGCCTACCGCGGGCATCTGATTGAAAATGAATTATCCTCTTGTAACCGTCGTTCGGAAGTGTACGAACGTATCCGGAATTGTCGGATTATTGTGGGAACGGTAGCGGCTATTTCCGGCAAACCGGAACTGTTTCGTTTGAAGCATTTTGATGTAGCCATTATTGATGAGGCTACCCAAATATTGGAACCGCAGTTGTTGGGTATCCTCTGTGCACGTGGAGAAGACGGAAAAGATGCAATAGATAAGTTTGTGTTGATCGGAGATCATAAACAACTGCCTGCTGTGGTACAGCAAAATACGGAGCAATCGGCCATTTATGATGAATCTTTACTGTCTATCGGGTTGACCAATCTGAAAGATTCCTTGTTTGAACGCCTCTACCGGAACTGTACTGCAACGGTTCATCGCTCCTACGATATGCTGTGCCGTCAAGGGCGAATGCATCCGGAAGTTGCTTTGTTTGCTAATCGTGCCTTTTATGGAGGGCGTCTGATCCCTGTCGGCTTGCCTCACCAAATAGAATCATCCGATACTATCTGTCGTTTGGCTTTTTATCCCTCTGTGCCGGAGAAGGCCGGAGCATCTGCAAAGATCAACTATTCGGAAGCACGTATTGTTGCCGACTTAGCTGCTCGCATTTATGAAGATCATCAGACAGATTTTGACGAATCCCGTACTTTAGGAATCATTACCCCTTACCGGAGTCAGATAGCATTGATAAAAAAAGAAATAGAATCATTAGGTATTCCAGCTCTGAACCGAATTCTAGTTGACACAGTAGAACGGTTCCAGGGAAGCGAGCGTGATGTAATAATCTATTCCTTCTGTGTCAACTACCCTTACCAACTAAAATTTCTATCCAATCTGACGGAAGAAGAGGGTGTTTTGATCGACCGGAAACTGAATGTTGCCTTGACCCGTGCAAGAAAACAGATGTTCATTACAGGAGTTCCCGAGCTCCTCGAACGCAATCCACTCTATAAAAGTTTATTAAAATTAATAGAAAGCTTCTGAAAAATTGCATCATTTTGCAGATGTTAGTTTTTATTCTCTCTTTATGCAATTCATTAACACCTCTATGTTGAACAAACGCCTATATTTGCAACACGTTTTTTTCATAGAGATTTAGATTTAAGGTTAGAAGAATTGTGGAAGTCGTGAGACTTCCCTTTTTTTCATCTTAACGTTTACTATACTTCATTATAGGAATGCAAAAACACTGTTTCTAGTGTTTTGGTTAAAAATTTTGCAGGAGGATGATGCAGGATAAGTAAACCTAAAAAGCCTTCTTCGTGAGAAGAGGCTTTTTTATTTTTCTTTTCATTTTTCATTTTTTTGAATAATTGGTTAAAAACAAAAGAGTAACTCGGCGACGAGTTACTCTTTTGTTTTTAACGATTCTATCTGTACGAATAGATTTAATCCAATACGATAGGTTTGTATTTCGGAACTAATGCCTTCATGATAACCCAACCCAACAGATAAGCTACTGCACACACGCAGAAGATGATGAAATATCCGGCCGGTTTACCTTCGAAGCCCATAAATGTCATGGCAGGGTGAACAAATTGTGCCCCTTGTTCCAACAACTCTTTCGTCATTTCCACCTCATGACCGTCAACCATCGTTGTTCCGGAAGCATATACGAACAAGTTACCTGCCACTTTCTGAAGAATCATAGAGCCTACGCCTCCTGCCATACCACCTATACCGGTGATACTTGCAATAGCTGTTCTTGGGAACATATCGCCTACGGTAGAGAATATATTGGCCGACCAAGATTGATGAGCAGCTCCACCAATACCGATTAAGATAACCGGGAACCATGGAGAAACAGTACCTAACGGTTGTGCTAACAGTACAACCAGCGGGAAGAAGGCGAAGATTAGCATCGCTTTCATACGGGCTGCATACGGATTCATACCTGTTCTGTTGATGAAGATAGTAGGTAGTTTACCACCATAGATAGATAACATAGTCACTGCATAAAGCGTAAAGATCAACGCCATACCTAGTGGGTCGGAGGTTTTAATACCGAATTGTGTATTCAGATAAGACGGAGTCCAGAAAAGGAAGAACCACCATACGCCGTCAGTCATGAACTTACCGAAGACAAAGGCCCATGTTTGTTTGTAGCTGAAACATTGCCAGAACTTCATTCTCTTTTCATCTTTTTCGTCTGTCATTGGAGCACTGCCTGCTTCGCGATTATCTTGCTCGATGTAATCAAGCTCTGCCTGATTGACATGTTTGCTTTTCGACGGGGCATCATACATAAACACCCAGAATCCCATCCAGATAAAGCCAAGTCCACCAATTACGATAAATGCCATTTCCCAACCGAACATTTTTGCCAGGATAGGAATGGTAAGAGGAGCGATCAATGCTCCGATAGATGCACCGGCATTGAAGATAGAAGTAGCATAAGCACGGTCTTTTTTAGGGAAGTACTCTGCGGTTACTTTAATAGCGGCAGGGAAGTTACCGGCTTCTCCTAAAGCGAGGATACAGCGGGCGGCGAGGAAGCAGTACATACTGACCGTAGCAATAGTCACTACCACATCTCCTGTGGCACCGGCCAGTTCTGCTGCGCTATGAAGCCCAACTTGTGCTTCTGTAACAATACCACAAACGGCATGAAGACAAGCACCTGCCGACCATACACCGATAGCCCATAGAAAACCTTTTTTAGTTCCCATCCAGTCGACAAAACGACCGGCAAACAGCATACATATAGCGTATACAATGGAGAAAACAGAAGTAATAGTACCGTAGTGAGATTCGTCCCAGTGGAATTCCGGTTTGATAAATTCATCCCACGTTAATGAGAGAACCTGACGGTCGAGATAGTTAACTGTAGTAGCAAAAAATAGCATAGCACAGATGGTCCATCTGTAGTTTGTCATCTTTTCGCCTGTTTTTTGAAATGCATTCATGATAATGGATTTAAATAGATTTTGTTTCGTTGACAAAGGTCGGTATTTCGACTGAATTTTATTTGTAAAAATTGGTCAAAATCATGTATTATTCGTTGCATTATATATGCTATTTGTTTCAAAAGATATAAAAATGTCTCATAGCATTATCATTTGCAACGTTGGGGGGAATACAGAAAGAAGATAAACGAGTTGTGAATCAAGAGCAAATGAGTCTAATCTTTTAGACGCAGATGACGCGGATAATGCGGATACTTATTTTTGATCCGTGCTATCCGCGTTATCTGCGTCTGAA
The DNA here is from genome assembly GCF_003602935.1 of Bacteroides sp. AM54-2NS. Taxonomy (NCBI): domain Bacteria; kingdom Pseudomonadati; phylum Bacteroidota; class Bacteroidia; order Bacteroidales; family Bacteroidaceae; genus Bacteroides; species Bacteroides sp. AM54-2NS. Next base: position 78,718 of record NZ_QTMZ01000009.1, on the reverse strand, counting down.
AAATTATATGTCATACAGGAATACGCAACGGTTAGCGCATTTCTGTATATTTGATCTTGTCCATGTCTCCGTAGTCGAGGTTTTCACCTGCCATACCCCAGATAAACATGTAGTTGCTTGTTCCGGCAGCAGCGTGGATAGACCATTCCGGTGACATAATAGCCTGCTCGTTCTGCATCCATACGACGCGTTCTTCTTGAGGTTCGCCCATGAAGTGGCAGATAGCATTTCCTGCCGGTACATTGAAGTAGAAGTATGCTTCTACACGACGAGAGTGAGTGTGTGCCGGCATGGTGTTCCATACGCTACCCGGTTTCAGTTCTGTCAATCCCATTTGCAATTGGCAAGGACCTTCTTCAAGTACGTTGTTAACAATCAACTGGTTGATAACGCGGTCGTTACTTTCTTCCAGCTTTCCGGCAGCAAATGAGTTTGCTTTCAGAGAACCTTTACGTCCGTCGATAGTAATCAATTGAGTTTTGTATTCCTTGTGAGCAGTAGCCGAGTTGATGTAGAATTTGGCAGGATTGCTGGAATCTTTGCTCTTGAAAGTCACTTTCTGCTTGCCTCTACCTACGTACAGGGCATCTTTGAATTTCAGCGTATATTCTTTACCGTCTACGGTTACGATACCTTCGCCACCAATGTTGATGACACCCAGTTCGCGGCGTTCGAGGAAGAATTTAGATTTCAACGGGTCGATTGTTTCAAGTACCAATTCTTTTGTTGCAGGTACTGCGCCACCGAAGATCAGACGGTCGTACATAGAATAAGTAACGTTGATTTCGTTCGGAACCATTACTTTTTCCATCAGGAAGCTACTGCGCAAGCGGTTAGTATCATACGTTTTCACGTCTTGCGGGCTGCAAGCCACTTGCATCTTGTAATTCACTTGGGCGGAGGCAGACATTGCTGCGATACCCAACATCATTGCAATTGCTAATTTTTTCATCTTTCGAGTTTTTTATTGAGTTATATATTATATACCACTTATTATTATCAGTTAAAGGCTTTTCGACTTATTCCTTATTACTGTTCAATGCGTTCTTTGCGTCGTTTCTAGTCATGCGGATACGGTTGTAGATAGCCATTCCGAGTGCCAGTGCCACGAGGATGGCAGGGCCGATAATCTTCAGACTGTAAGTCAGGTGGAAGATACCCCAGCAGAAGAGACTGGAAGCAAAGTCAAGCGCGCCGCCTTCAAAACCGGCGGGGATATTTACTGTCGGGTCACCTGTTGCTTCGTATACATCTTTAGCAGCCAGTGTGAAGAAGCCTGCCAGTCCTGTTACGAAATACAGACCTACAATCAATGCCACCAGGCCGATAATAAATGATTTCACTACGTTACCTTTTGTAATAGGCAGAATCATCGGGAACAGGTAGAACATACCTGCCAGAGAAGCCAGAGGTAAGAAACGGTTGCCCGGAAGGATAACAGCCAGGAAGATAGTGACAGGGATCAACAGCAGAGATACCACCAGGGTAGTCGGGTGACCGATAACCAGTGCAGGGCTCATACCGATGCTCAAACCGGTGTTATTCTTATATTTCTTAGCGATCAGTTCGCGGGTAGCGTCAGAGATCGGTTTCAAACCTTCGATAAAGAGGCTGGTGATACGTGGAATCAATTCCATCACCGCGCCCATCTTGATACCCAGTCCTAAAATGCCCGGAATATTATCCAATACTTCTTTCCAGCTGGCACAACCCAATGCGCCGATACCGCAACCGATTACGATACCCAAGAACAGCGGTTCACCCATCAATCCGATTTCTTTTTCATACCTTCAGAATCAATATTCAGTTTGTCGAATCCCGGAATTTTATCCAATAGTTTATTGATTACAATAGCAAACGGAACGAAACTTTGGCAGAACGGTTGAGGAATAGAGATACCGTCCATTTTATCATAGAACTTCTGGAAAGCAGGAGCAGTCATATCAGCCATTACCAGCGTAATGATGTAGCAGATGATAGCAGCGAAGAATCCCCAATAGATATTGTCGGAAGCAAAGTACACGATAGCACCGATAAATGCGAAGTGCCAATAGTTCCAAAGGTCGATATTGACGGTACGGGTTGTTTTGGTAAGCAACATTAATAAGTTAACTCCCAAGCAAACAGGGATGATGAAAGCACCGACTGAAGTGTTGTAAGCTACCGCCGCAGCAGAAGGCCAACCCATGTCGAAAATTCCCAATTCCAATCCGTAGATTTCAACCATTTTACTTAATGCCGGACCCAGACTGCTGGTGAGCAATGCCGTCACTACTGATAAACCAACGAAACCGACACCAACCAACAAACCGCTCTTCAGCGCTTTGGGAAGTTTAATACCGATACATACTCCTAAAATCGTGAAAATGATTGGCATCATTACTGCCGCTCCAAGACCGATAATGTACTTAAATACTTCTTCCATTCTGTTCTATTTTTTCTCTGTTTTAATGATAAATTACCTGTGTTTCCCCAGAGGGTATTAGTTGTAAACCGTGCCAAAAGTAAGACCTTTTTTGCTTTCTTCCAAAACGAAACTCTTAATTTATGAGATATTGCATCAAAAATGGACATTTTTGACGTTTGCGTGCACAAAATTAGTCGTTTCCGTGCACGAAAAACAAAAAATGCACCTACTTGACTAAAAAATCCCACTGGGTTTGGAGGAAAAACACTACTTTCGTACCGTGAAAAAAGACTATGTTGAATCCTTAAAATAACAAACCATGAGACGAACTCCTTTTTATAATTTTTTTATAGTGGCTTTATTGGTTACAATGACCGCTTCTGTATCGGCACAACAGGTAGACAGCAAACTTCCCTGGTCTGTGCGACTGACTGAATCGGAAATGATCCGTTACCCCGAATCCTGGCAGCTCGACTTTCAGCCGAAACTGAAGTGGGATTATTGCCACGGACTTGAACTGGGAGCCATGCTCGATGTGTACGACGCTTATGGCGACAAGAAAATTCGCGATTACGCTATCGCGTATACGGATACAATGGTGCACGAGGACGGAAGCATTACCGCTTATAAATTAACCGATTACAGTCTCGACCGCATCAACTCCGGAAAAATCCTTTTCCGTATCTATGAGCAGACCAAGAATCCTAAATATAAGAAAGCGCTCGACTTGCTTTATAGCCAGTTTGAAGGACAACCGCGCAATGAGGACGGTGGTTTTTGGCATAAAAAGATTTATCCCCACCAAATGTGGCTGGACGGAATTTACATGGGAGCTCCTTTCTACGCGGAGTATGCATTCCGTAATAATCTTCCGCAGGACTATGCAGATGTAATCAACCAGTTTGTCACTTGTGCCCGTCATACGTACGATCCTAAGAATGGTCTTTATCGTCATGCGTGCGATGTAAGCCGCACTCAACGTTGGGCGGACCCGGTGACCGGACAGTCGAAACATACGTGGGGACGTGCGATGGGATGGTATGCGATGGCATTGGTGGATGTGCTCGAATTTATTCCGCAGCATGAAGCCGGAAGAGATTCCCTGCTTGATATATTGAATAATGTAGCTGTGCAGGTGAAGAAACTTCAGGATCCGAAGACCGGAGGATGGTATCAGGTGATGGACCGGAGTGGTGATAAAGGTAATTACGTAGAATCTTCTTGTTCCGCTATGTTTATTTATTCGCTCTTTAAGGCGGTTCGTTTGGGATATATTGATAAGTCTTATCTGGATGTGGCATTGAAAGGCTACAAAGGATTCCTGGATAATTTTATCGAAGTGGACAAGAACGGATTGGTAACCATCACCAAGGCTTGTGCAGTGGCTGGATTGGGAGGAAAGGTCTATCGTTCCGGCGATTATGACTATTATATTAATGAAACTATCCGCAATAACGATCCTAAAGCCGTAGGACCTTTTATTATGGCTAGCTTGGAATACGAACGTTTACAAAAGTAATTTCCGACAATGAAAAGGACTATTTTTAAAGGAATGATGTGTTTGCTTCTACTGGCTGTGGGAGCAACATCTGTTTATGCACAACAACAGCAACGCAAAGACACATTAGTCGTGGCACGCGACGGGACAGGGGAGTATCGTAACATTCAGGAAGCCGTGGAAGCTGTCCGCGCTTTTATGGATTATACGGTGACGATCTATATCAAGAACGGTATATACAAAGAAAAGCTGGTCATTCCTTCCTGGGTGAAGAATGTGCAATTAGTGGGCGAAAGCGCAGAAAAAACGATTATCACTTACGATGACCATGCCAATATCAATAAGATGGGTACTTTCCGCACCTATACGGTAAAAGTGGAGGGAAATGACATCACTTTCAAAGACCTGACGATTGAAAATAATGCGGCTCCACTGGGGCAAGCGGTAGCTCTTCACACCGAAGGCGACAGACTGATGTTTGTCAATTGTCGTTTCCTGGGAAATCAGGATACTATTTATACAGGAACCGAAGGAGCGCGTCTCTTATTCACAAATTGCTATATCGAGGGAACTACCGATTTTATTTTTGGTCCTTCCACCGCTCTATTCGAATATTGCGAACTGCATAGTAAACGTGATTCGTATATCACTGCCGCTTCCACTCCTCAAAGTGAAGAATTCGGTTATGTATTTAAAAACTGTAAGTTGACGGCCGCTCCGGGAGTGAAAAAAGTATATTTGGGTCGTCCGTGGCGTCCTTATGCGGCAACGGTCTTTATCAATTGTGAGTTTGGCAATCATATCCGTCCCGAAGGATGGCACAATTGGAAGAATCCGGAGAACGAAAAGACAGCCCGTTATGCCGAATTCGGAAATACGGGTGCGGGCGCAGATGCTTCCGGGCGTGTGGCATGGGCTAAACAGTTGACAAATAAGGAGGCAATGAAGTATACTCCGCAAAATATCTTTAAGGAAAGCAGTAATTGGTATCCTTATAAATAAAAATACGTAGGTTTTCCGACTGTTTATGCAGCTTGAAATTTTTGTTTCCGGGCTTGGCTCTTTGCTTTCCCTAGCTTGAAACTCCCGTTCCAAGGCAGGAAACTGCAGTTTCCCTATGTGGGAACTGTCGTTTCTCTACGTGGAAACTAGCGTTTCTTCCCGGGGAAACTGTAGTTCCTATACGTGGAAACTGAATTTGCCTGCGTGCAAAACAGGATCATATAAGGTGTTGCAGATAAACATCTGCAACGGTATCTGCAACAGTATCTGCAACGCTGCAATCAGTTGATTGCAAGTAAGATACAAGCAAAACGTTGCAGGTGGCAGATAAAAACAAAAAATAAAACGGTTCTTCTTCAAATTCCGTGCTAGTAAAGCTCATTGAAAGGTTGATGGATAAAGGGATATCGGCATATTAGAAATAGCAAATAAATTATCCAAGCTATATGCATCTTAAAGTACCCCGGAATAGCCATGAATAAGGTTATTGAACATAAATAAGTAGCACGGAATTTGATTAAGAACCAATAAAACTCGTAGGAGGGGATGAAGAATATGAAAACACTTAGGGTTAAAATGGTAGGGCTACTTGCAACGGCTCTTATTCTTTTTTCTGCATTTCGTGCAGACAAACCGGTCATCACTATCTTTATGATAGGTGATTCGACAATGGCTAACAAGAAAATAGACGGAGGAAATCCCGAACGTGGTTGGGGAATGGTACTTCCCGGATTCTTCTCCGAAGACATACGGATAGACAATCATGCCGCCAACGGTCGAAGTTCCAAGAGTTTTATCAGCGAAGGACGCTGGGAAAAAGTAATTTCTAAAGTGAAAAAAGGAGATTATGTCTTTATCCAGTTCGGCCATAATGATGAGAAAGCAGACTCTACCCGTCACACCGATCCAGGTAGTACTTTTGATGAAAATCTTCGTCGGTATGTGAATGAAACCCGCGCCAAAGGTGGAATACCGGTATTGTTCAACTCTATCGTCCGTCGAAACTTCGTACAGCCGAAGGATGATGCCATCGCAAAAGATGTCCGCCGCACACCGGGGGAAAAGGAACAACCGAAAGAAGGAACCGTTTTGTTCGATACGCATGGTGCCTATCTGGATGCTCCCCGTAATGTGGCAAAAGAACTGGGAGTGACTTTCATCGACATGAACAAAATCACCCACGACCTGGTGCAGGGACTGGGACCAGTAGAATCAAAGAAACTATTCATGTTTGTCGAACCCAATCAGGTGCCGGCTTTCCCGAAAGGTCGTGAAGACAATACTCACTTAAACGTATACGGAGCACGAACAATTGCCGGACTGGCAGTGGATGCTATCGGCAAGGAAATTCCGGAACTGGCGAAATATATCCGTCAATTCGATTATGTAGTGGCCCAAGACGGTAGCGGTGATTTCTTTACTGTGCAGGAAGCTATCAATGCTGTTCCCGATTTTCGCAAAGACGTCCCTACCACTATCCTGATTCGTAAAGGAACTTATAAAGAGAAGCTCATCATTCCTGAATCCAAGATTAATATCTCTTTGATTGGAGAAGACGGTGCGATACTGACTTATGACGGTTTTGCAAACAAAAAAAATGTATTCGGTGAGAACATGGGAACTTCCGGTTCGTCCAGCTGTTACATCTATGCCCCCGATTTTTATGCGGAGAATATCACATTCGAGAACTCATCAGTCCCGTAGGACAAGCAGTTGCCTGTTTCGTATCTGCCGATCGTGTCTATTTTAAGAACTGTCGTTTCCTCGGCTTCCAGGATACCCTCTATACATACAGCAAGCAAAGCCGCCAATATTATGAAGACTGCTACATCGAAGGAACGGTTGATTTTATCTTCGGTTGGTCTACGGCTGTTTTCAACCGTTGCCACATTCATAGTAAGCGGGATGGTTATGTCACCGCTCCCTCTACTGATAAAGGTAAAAAATATGGCTATGTATTCTATAATTGCAAACTGACTGCGGAACCGGAAGCCACAAAAGTGTATCTGTCCCGTCCCTGGCGTCCGTATGCACAAGCTGTATTCATCCGTTGCGAACTGGGGAAACACATTCTTCCCATTGGCTGGAACAACTGGGGCAAGAAGGAAAACGAGAAAACTGTCTTTTATGCCGAATATGAAAGTCGGGGCGAAGGAGCCAACCCGAAAGCGCGCGCTGCTTTCTCCCAACAATTGAAGAATCTGAAAGGATATGAGATAAATGCAGTTTTGGCAGGAGAAGACGGATGGAATCCGATAGAGAACGGAAATAAACTGATAACGGTAAAGCGTTGATCTGACGAACAGATATGATTGTTTACTCAAGTTTCGGAAGTAGTTTAATAGGCTGAAAGCCTTCTATTATATAGCGTAGGGCATTGCCCTACGTGATAGGTATACACCAAACATAAGCCCTGAAAGGGCGGAACTGCATATGCTCAACTGGTACACTGCTTTATTGAGCTGGTACAACTTTATCGATCTGGTACAACTGATAGTCAATATGCCCCTACAATGGAACAAAAATTAAGCTAATTCACCTCTGCAATGAAACAAAAAATGAGTAAATTCACCCCTGCAATGAAACAAATTTGTATATTTGTAACTGTAAATAAACAAATTACGATATGTTTGAACGAAGGATACAGAATCAGTTGCATGAGTGGGCAGAGAAAAATAATAGAAAACCTCTGATATTGAGAGGAGCCCGCCAAGTAGGGAAGACCACTATTGTTGAGCAGTTTGGCAAAGAATTTGATAATTTCCTGTCTTTAAATCTTGAAAAGAAAGAGGCAAAGGATTTGTTTGAGTCTACTGATGATGTAAAGATGCTGCTGCCTTTATTGTTTTTGTATGATAATAAGCCGCAGAGGCCGGGACGAACCCTGCTTTTTATCGACGAGATACAGTCGTCTCCACAAGCTGTTGCATTGTTGCGGTACTTTTACGAGGAATTGCCGGAGTTGTATGTTATTGCAGCAGGTTCTCTTCTGGAAAATATGTTGGACAAACACATCTCGTTGCCTGTAGGACGGGTGGAGTATATGGCTTTGCATCCGTGTTCCTTTATTGAGTTTCTTCAGGCAATAGGAGAGGGACGGTTTGTAGATTGGATTTTGGAAGCACGTTTGCCGGAGGCTTTCCATCAACAATTAATGCTACTTTTTAATAGTTATGCACTGATAGGCGGGATGCCCGAAATTGTAGCGAGGTATGCTGCCAACCGGGATGTTGTATCCTTGTCCGATACTTACAATCAACTGCTAAATGCCTACAAGAATGATGTGGAAAAGTATGCGGAGACAAACACGCAAGCTGCGGTGATTCGTTACATACTGGAAGAAGGTTGGGGGTATGCAGGGCAAGCTGTCACTTTAGGAGGATTTGCACAGTCCGCTTACAAAGCCCGTGAAACGGGCGAGGCTTTCCGTACTCTGGAAAAAGCATTGTTGCTGGAGTTGGTATATCCTACCACTCATACGATAATGCCAGCTACCACAGATTTGAAACGCGCTCCTAAATTGATCTGGCTGGATACAGGACTAGTAAATTATGCGGCTGAAATACAAAAAGAATATCTTCTTAGTAAAGATTTGACAGATACATGGAGAGGTATGGCTGCCGAACAAATCGTTGCGCAGGAATTAAAAGCTCTTTCCAACGAAGTAGGTAAGAAGCAAAAGTTTTGGGTACGGGCTAAAAGGGGGAGTTCTGCTGAAGTGGACTTTGTATACATATATGGCGGGAAAATCATTCCAATTGAAGTGAAAAACGGACACAACGCCCACTTAAAATCCATTCATCAGTTTATGAATGAAACGGAGCATGATTTGGCAGTTCGAATCTGGTCGGGGAATTATGCTATAGACGAAGTTACTACTAATGAGGGAAAACATTTCAAACTTATCAACCTTCCTTTTTACATGATAGCCGCATTGCCTAATATTTTAAAAAAAATAGAGACATAAGTCATGTTGGCCCGATTCTGTTAAATAGCCACTAAAGATTGCATGATACTACAAGTATTTTTCTATCTTTACGCCACAGAACCGAGTGATATGATGAAGAAAACCTTAATTTCAGTAATTCTTTTGTTAGCTATTGCGTTCTCAACATACGCGCAACAGCACTGTTTTTTCACCCACTATTCTACTGAAGATGGACTATCCCAAAATACGGTGATGAACATCTTGCAGGATCACAAAGACAACCTTTGGTTTGCCACCTGGGATGGTATCAACCGTTTCAACGGTTATACTTTCAAAACATACAAGGCTCGTCAGGGAAACTACATCAGTCTGACCAATAACCGTGTAGACCGTATGTATGAAGATTGTTACGGCTTTCTGTGGTTGCTGACTTATGACAACCGTGTCCATCGTTTCGACCCGAAGACAGAGACATTCGAGCAAGTGCCTGCTGCCGGAGAAGAGGGGAGTGCTTTCAATGTGCATACCATTGAAGTGATGCCGAACGGAACCGTCTGGCTGCTAACGGAAAACGATGGAGCTATCCGCATCCTGACGCATCCGGATGAGAATAATCGCTTGACATGGGATATTTATTCCAGCAAGACAGAACTGTTTCCTTCTTTACATGTATTCAAAGTTCATCAGGATAAAGCCGGCAATGACTGGTTGTTGACGGATAATGGCCTCGGTATGATCCATCCCGGAAAGAAAGAGCCGGATTCTTATTTTACGGAGACAAAAGGAAAGTTTGGCGGAATGAATCAGGCTTTCTATGCTGTGCAGGAACGCGATAAAGATATTTGCTTCGCCTCGGATCATGGACGCATCTGGTCTTATCAGAAAGAAAGCGGAGAGTTTACGTTGATCGAGCTTCCCACAAAAGGACAGATAACCTCCATTCATCCCATTGCACCGGACGTATCCGTTATTACTACCGATTCGGATGGCTTCTTTACTTACAACCTGCGAACAAAAACAAACGTACATTACTCGTTCCTGGCTTGTAAGGCGTTACCCGCAAAGCCGATCCTTTCTGCTTATGTAGACCGTTCTTCGGAAGTGTGGTTCGAACAGGAAGAACCGGGTGTTGTAGCTCATTTTAATCCCTCGACCGGAGTGGTGACCCGTGAACAAATTCCAATAGAATATAGTAATCCCGAACGTTCCCGTCCGGCTTTTCATATCCATGAAGACGTAAACGGTTATCTTTGGGTACATCCTTACGGAGGAGGTTTCTCTTACTTCGATCCTCAAAAAAAATGCTTGGTTCCTTTCTATAACGGACTGGGTAGCCGTGACTGGCGTTTTTCCAATAAGATTCATTCGGCCTTTTCCGACAAACAAGGTAATCTGTGGCTTTGTACCCACTCCAAAGGATTGGAGAAGGTGACTTATCGAAATGTACCCTTTGCGATGATGACCCCTATGCCTCATGAACACGAATCGTTGCATAATGAGGTGCGTGCCCTGTGTGAAGATAAACTGGGCAATTTGTGGGTTGGCTTGAAAGACGGTATACTTCGTATATATGATGCCGGCAAAACTTATAAAGGATACCTCACCGAAAACGGCACGATCTCTACCATCGGTACTCCCATGTTGGGAACCGTTTATTTTGTTATTCAGGATTCAAAAGGAATCATCTGGATTGCGACAAAAGGAGACGGCCTTGTTCGTGCCGAGCCGACTTCTTCCAACGGAATGTCTTATAAGTTGACCCGTTATCTTCATCGTGAAGATGATATGTACAGTTTGAGCGATAATAATGTATATTGCGTCTATGAAGATCATTATGGTCGTATCTGGCTGGCAACTTTTGCCGGAGGTATCAATTATATCACGGAGAATGAAGCTGGAAAGACATTGTTTATCAATCACCGGAACAACCTGAAAGGTTATCCCATCGATCCTTGTTACAAAGCTCGTTTCATCACTTCCGATAACAACGGACGCTTGTGGGTAGGAACAACTACGGGTGCCGTTGCTTTTGATGAGAATTTTAAGAAACCGGAGGATGTGAAGTTCTATCATTTCTCCCGTATGCCGAATGATACGCAAAGTTTGAGTAATAATGATGTCCATTGGATTATCTCCACCAAGAAAAAGGAACTTTACCTGGCTACTTTCGGCGGCGGACTCAACAAACTGGTATCTATCAGTAAGGACGGTCACGGAGAATTCAAATCATATTCCGTATTGGATGGTCTTCCTTCCGATGTCCTGCTTTCCATCCGCGAAGATAGTAAGCAGAATTTATGGATTAGTACAGAGAATGGAATTTGTAAGTTCATCCCCTCTGAAGAACGTTTTGAAAGTTATGACGAACGTAGTATCACTTTCCCCGTACGTTTTAGTGAAGCCGCTTCGGCATTAACTGCTAAAGGAAGCATGCTTTTCGGTGCCAGTGGCGGAGTCTTTATATTTAATCCTGACTCTATTCGTAAGAGCAGCTATATCCCGCCTATCGTATTCTCCAAACTGACAGTGGCTAATGAGGACATTACCCCCGGCGGCAACTCATTATTGAAAGTGGATATTGACGACACTGATAAATTGGTACTTTCGCATAAAGAGAATATTTTCTCCGTTCATTTCGCGGCACTCGATTATACCAATCCGCAGAATATACAGTATGCTTATATTCTCGACGGATTTGAAAAACAGTGGACCTTTGCCGACAAACAGCGTAGCGTGACTTATACGAATCTTCCGAAAGGAGAGTATGTGCTCCGCGTCCGTTCTACCAATAGCGATGGTGTGTGGGTGGATAACGAACGTATCTTGGATATTGTCATTCTGCCTTCTTTCTGGGAAACGCCGATAGCATACGTGCTTTATATACTTTTCATTCTGATTATTATTCTTGTGGCCGTTTATATCCTGTTCACCATTTACCGGTTGAAGCATGAAGTGTCGGTCGAACAGCAGATTTCGGATATAAAACTGCGCTTCTTTACGAATATATCCCATGAGTTGCGTACTCCGCTTACGTTGATAGCAGGTCCGGTAGAGCAAGTCTTGAAGAATGATAAATTGCCGGCTGATGCCCGCGAACAGTTGGTGGTGGTTGAACGGAACACCAGCCGTATGCTTCGTCTTGTCAATCAGATATTGGACTTCCGTAAGATTCAGAACAAGAAGATGAAGATGCAGGTACAGCGTGTGGACATCGTTCCTTTCGTGCGCAAGGTGATGGATAATTTTGAGGCTGTGGCCGAAGAGCATCGGATTGATTTCCTGTTTCAGACGGAAAAGGAGCATCTTTATCTTTGGGTGGACGCCGATAAGCTGGAAAAGATTGTATTCAACCTGCTTTCCAATGCATTTAAGTATACGCCGAATGGCAAGATGATAACGATGTTTATCCGTGAAGATGAGAATACAGTTTCTATCGGTGTACAAGACCAGGGAATTGGTATCGCGGAAAATAAAAAGAAGTCCTTGTTTGTCCGTTTTGAGAATCTGGTGGACAAGAATCTGTTCAATCAGGCTAGTACGGGTATCGGACTTTCATTGGTGAAAGAGCTTGTGGAGATGCACAAGGCTACTATTTCCGTGGATAGTCGTTTGGGAGAGGGAAGTTGTTTCAAAGTCGATTTCCTGAAAGGGAAAGAACATTATGATAAGGAAACCGAGTTTATCCTGGAAGATGCGGAAGCTCCGGTAAGGATGGGACAAGTGGTGGATATAGCCAACTCTTCCATTCAGTCTGAAACGCTGATACCCGATGATTCGGAGAAAATTGAAGCTGTTTATGAGGAAGATGCTGCGAAAGAAGAAAACTCCAAAGAACTGATGTTATTAGTGGAAGATAATCAGGAGTTACGTGAATTCTTGCGTAGTATATTTTCTCCGATGTACCGGGTAGTGGAAGCTGCCGATGGTAGGGAAGGAGCGAATAAAGCATTGAAGTATCTCCCGGATATTATTATCAGTGATGTGATGATGCCCGAGAAAGACGGTATCGAAATGACGCGTGAACTGCGTGCGGATATGACAACCAGCCATATACCTATTATCTTGCTTACTGCCAAGACTACGATTGAAAGTAAACTGGAAGGATTGGAATATGGTGCGGATGATTATATCACGAAACCTTTCAGTGCTACCTATCTGCAAGCCCGTGTGGAAAATCTGTTGATGCAGCGTAAGAAACTGCAAAGTTTCTATCGGGATAGCCTGATGCATATCAATATGTCCGTTACTTCCGGCGAGTTGGTTGCGTCGACAAAGGCTATGGCTGAAGAGGAAAAAAAGATAGTGTCGGAGCGAGAAGAAGAGCAAACGCAACTACAGTCACAACAGCAACCGACTATTCCTGATATGTCTCCAAATGACCGTAAGTTTATGGATAAACTGGTGGAATTGATGGAGCAGAACATGGATAATGGAGACCTCGTAGTGGATGATTTGGTACGCGAACTGGCTGTCAGTCGTTCTGTGTTCTTCAAGAAGCTGAAGACATTGACAGGACTGGCACCTATTGAGTTTATCAAAGAAATACGTATCAAGCGTGCTACGCAACTGATTGAAACCGGAGAGTTTAATATGACGCAGATTTCATATATGGTCGGAATCAACGACCCGCGTTATTTTAGCAAATGTTTTAAGGCACAAGTGGGGATGACACCAACTGAGTATAAGGAAAAAATAGGCAGGTAATACGTAGTAATAATCTTTTTGTTTATTCTATTTTAGGATATAAATGATTTAAGAGACTATTCCTATAGACTTCCTAATTCATATATTCCAGACTCAAAGTGTATTTTATATGCTTTGTTTGTAAACGTTCATTTGCTTGGGAGTGTATGTTAAAAAAAGTAGGGCGAGTGTATATATTCAAATATACATTCGCCCTATCTTTTTATATGTTTTTTATGTAAAACCTATATTATTCACTGAACCATTGAGGGTCGCCTGCACGATTCTTGAATAAAGCGTCTTTAATTTTGAAATTGCCGTTTTCAGGATCTTCAAAGAGTTCGGCAGATGTTTTGCTATATTCGGTGCACATCGCTTGTGCCTCACTGTGCCATGCGCAATCGGTGGTATACCAGTTGTCGGAAGTCTCTTTAACGATACCCTTTATGCTACATAGTTTGTTTTTGGCATCGCTGCTACCACAGTTGGCGAATAAGCAATTTGTGATTTTGATATCGTGTAGTTCCACTTTGTTTGCATCAATGAAGTGTTTTCCACTTTTTTGATCGCAAGCATAGAATGTACATTGATCGATATTGAATGTGATAGGATGCATTGTATTTTTTGCTGTTAGTGTAAATGTCGGTCCGTCGGTAGCTGCTACATTATTGAATGTACATTTACTGATATGAATGGAATTCAGATTTCCCGTCATGTCTTTAGTGTTGATGACACCATACGAACCGATTTCACTGAAGGTGGTATTAGTAAACTCTATACTATTGATGGAGCAATCCACACCGCCGCCTTGCACACGCAATATACCACGAGTTTTGGATACGTTGCATTTGTCGAAAGAGATGTTTACATCCGTTGTCATGGCATCCTGATTAATCATATAGTCGCCACTCTTACCGTTGTTGTAGAGGTTCATGTTATAAAACTTGATAGAAGTCGTATTTTCTGTGGCTGTCACTTCTTTGGGCTTGAAGTTAGGCTGTGCTCCACCGGAGGCACCCCAGAAGATAATTGCATTTACCGATGCGGGAATGCTAAGTTTTTCCGTACGTTCGAAAGTGCTTCCAGCAGGGAAGACGAGTACTACATCTCCTTGTTGTTCGGTAAGAACTGCATCAATGTCATCGCCCTCTTTCAGGTTGGCTATGGTGTATCCTTCCGGAAAGTCTTCTGTCGTTTCAAATTTACAGTTTCCTCTCAACTTCTGATTGTTATAGATAGAAACTTTGTAAGTGGTGGCAGCTTTGAGTCCTGTCAATGTAGCTTGGCCTGCATTTTTCTCGTCGGCGGTGATGTCGCGGCGTGTCTCCCCTTCGGTAGATTCGATGAGGAAGTGGGTAACGTCCACTCCTGCAGTCCAGCGGATGGTGGCGTTTTTGCTGGTCACGTTGCTGCTACCTTCGATAATTTGTTCGCTCTTCGTGGTGAAAGTGCCATCCTCTAAGGTGCACCATTTAGACGGTTGGGCAGATTCGGAGCAAGAACGCAGACGCAAGTAATACGTCGTTTGCTCTTCTAGTCCTGTGATACTGTAGGGGCTGCTTGTAATGCCTTTGTCTTCTCCGTAGATGATAGAGCCTTCTTGCAGTTCGTCATTTGTAAATTCGTTTTTATTTACCTCTATGATATAGTAGTCGGTGTTGGGAGTTGCGTTCCAAATAACCTCTGCTTCGAATGTTTGAGGAGTAACCGCAAGATTGTTGCTTTGGAATAAGCGGTTGTATCGTTCGTCCGAACTCCAGTCATTACTTTTATCGCAAGACGAAAATGAAATAACTGTCAAGCAAATGATGCTTAATAGCGTGTGTATATTTGTACTAATTTTCATAATAATCGTTTTTATCAATTAGAATCCGTATGAATTGGCTAATGTTCCGTTTGATTCTGAAATCGTTTTACTACCTAGTGGAATCAAATGCCTGTTTTTTACGGTCTTGTTTAGACCGGTACTAACGTAGTCTGTTAATCCCGAGAGATTAGAGTCGTTGGAGGTGCTTCCGTCCTCTTTGAACACTTCTTGCTTTGTAGTTGCGTCTTTCTCTATTTTTCCATTTGGGAAGGTTCCCCAGCCCGGAACGTATTTCCAGTTGGGATCTGTGGCGTTCTTTATGGCATTCTTGACATCCAATTCGTTATTGATTTCGTTGACAAAGGAAGGATATTCATACCAGCAAATACTACTCATGTCGATGGAATATTCATCATCGGCTTTCATCTTATAGAAGATGTATTTTGGAGCTATGGTAGTGAGTTGGCGGTAGTCTTCTTTGAATTGGTCGATCTTCTTTGAGAGTAATCCCCAACGAATCAAGTCATATTTGCGAACACATTCTCCGGCAAATTCCCATGCGCGTTCATCCACGATGGCGTTGAAGAAAGCGTCACCTGATGAGATAGCAGCTACATACGCTTGTGCATTGGCTTTGTTGTCGAATGCGCGGCTGTGAACTTCTGTCAGTGCGGTACGGGCTGTCATGGCAGTTTCACCCAAAGGATTGGCTGCATCAGCTCCATACAGTTCGTTCATAACTTCAGCATACATTAATAGTATGTCGGAATAACGCATTGCAATCCAGTTGATGCCATATCCAATTTTTGCGTCGCTCGCACGGGCAGCATTCAGCCATTCGTCGTTCATTTTGCGGATGTCCCATTTTGCTACATAGATACCGAATGGGGCGTTTTTCTGCATATTCTCTTTGATGTGCCCGTTTTCTTCTTTGAGTTCATAAGTGGCGCATGTGATGTCACGACGCAGGTCAGAGTGGTCGAACGACCAGAAGAACGGAGCGGTTAATTTCACTTTTCCGCTTGAGTTTCCTTTAGCACCGTAGTAGCTGCTTGCACCGCTGATTCTCACGCCAATGGTATATCCCATTTCTCCGGATTTATTCAGGCCGTGTGCTACTTCGTATAGGTTTTCTTTATAAGTATTGTCCAACTTCCGCTGGTTTACTTGGAACCATTGGTCTGCATACGAAGGATTCAACTTGTGTACACCGCTTCCAATAACAGCTGTCAGATGTTTCAGTGCACGTTCGTACAACAGTTTTCTTTCTGCTTCTCCCGGACGTTGGGTAGGGTATGTACCGTCAGAGCCGGCAAGTGTCTCGTAGCCGGGTTTGGAGGATTCGCGGATACTGTAGCCGGCTTTGGCAAGGGCGATGCGGGCAAACAAGCCGTGAGCAAAACCTGCAGTGGCATGTTCGGTCGTATAGCCGGATTCGCCTGCCCAAGGGAGATAGTTTGCAGCTTCTTCCAAGTCGCTCAGCAATTGTTCCATAATGTCGTCTCGGTCGCTTTTGGTTACATATAAATTGGAACCGTCTACCTTGGTCGTTTCGAATTTCATTGGCAGGTCTCCATAGTTTTTTACAAGGTCGAAATAGACCATAGCACGGATGGTGAGTGCCTCACCCAAGAAATTAGCCATCTTGTTGCGTGCCGGATTTCCTTCTTGGAACAACTCGCTGGAACGGATTCCTTCTACGACAAGATTGGCGTCCTCAATAATGGCGAAACAGTTTTTCCAGTTGTCATCCAGTTTTGACCAGGAACCGCTGATGCTTTCTCCATTGTAATTACCTAAGCGCGCTCGCTGGATTCGGTGAAAGAAGCCGGTTTGTTAACGTCGGCATCTACTAATTCAATATCTGTATTGAATCCGAAATTCAGAGGGATGCGGGCACCATAAGTATGGTCGAGGGTAAGCCCTGCATATACTTTGTTCAAACTTTGTTCTGTAAAAGTAAGCGAGTTGAAAACCATGTCGCCTTTGATTTCGGAAGGAGAGCTTTGATCTAAGAAATCACTGCAAGAGGTGATGCTCAGTAACCCCATTCCTCCAATGATGTATTTTATAATTGACTTCATATATGTATCTGTTTTAGAATGTAACATTTATACCACCTACAAATGAACGGCTTTTAGGATAGGCTGAATAGTCTATGCCCGGAGTCATAGGTGTTTTGCGACAAGTGTCTACTTCCGGGTCGGCACCGGAATATTTAGTGAAGCAGTAGAGGTTGTATCCTGTAAAGTAGATACGCACATTCTGCATTTGTAGTTTTTGTACGAAAGCTTTCGGCAATGTGTAGCCGATGGAAATGTTGTTGACACGCAGGAAGGCACCGTCTTCTACAGCCCAGTCCAAAAGTGGAATTTGTGTGATGGAGGCAGGGTTGAATATGCTGGCACCGGCATTTATTTCGTTTAGACGGTTGATGGCATAGTCGCTTCCAAATTCGTTGATATAGCTTTTGGAAGTCATGTCCATTCCGTTGGCAGGGTCAATCCAAGTGTAACGTTTGCTAAGGTTGAATTCATTGTTCAGATTCCAATCTTTTTTTGTGTCACTATAGAATCCGGAAGCAAGTTTGGTAGCGTTGATAATTTTGTTTCCCAATGAATAGTTGAAGAATGCACTTAAATCAAAGCTCTTATATCGTGCATTAATGCCGAAACCGCCGGTTATTTTCGGGATTGTATTGCCAAGGCGTTCTTTCTCGATTTTGCCATCTGCATTTGCTTTCAGTTTGGGTGAGCCAGGACCGAAGTTATTGACTTTCATACCCGATTCCGTTGGATTGACACGTCCTTCCTTAAGTTTCCATCCATTATCCCAAGTAAAGTCTTCTGTGGTATAGAAACCATCTAGTTTATAACCGTATACTTCACCCAGTCTTCCACCTTCTTCAATTAGGAAATCATCGATACCAGCGATGAGACTACCGCCCCAGCACTGCTTTGCCAGATTTTATTTGTAGGCAGTTTGTCAATTTTAGCTTGATTATAGGAAATGTTGAAGTTGAAATTCAGACCGAAATCTTTTTGGTCGACAAGGATAGCGTCTAAAGCAAGCTCAATTCCTTTGTTGGAGGTTTGACCGAAATTCTGATATTGAAACTCATAACCAGCTCCTTTGGGGAGGGTAGTTTGCATCAACAAATCTTTGGTCGTGTTCCAGTATGCATCTAAGCTACCAGAAAGGCGTCCGTTCCAGAAGCCGAAATCCAAACCTATATTACGAGTGAGCGTTGTTTCCCATTTCAAGTTCGGGTTGGACAGGTTTTTACCTCTTTGCAGGACCACGCTGCTTGTATTGTTGAAATAGATATGTTTGTCTCCCGAACCTGCCAGTGAGTAAGTTGTTTCCAGCGACCCGGAGGGAATCCGATTGTTTCCTGCCGTACCGATACTTAAACGAAGTTTTAAGTTGGAAAGCCATTCTTGGGCGTTTTTCATGAAAGCTTCGTCGGATATACGCCATGCTAAAGCTAGTGATGGGAAGTATCCCCATTGATTGCCGGAGGCAAATTTGCTGGAGCCGTCTGCACGCATGGTGAAAGTCATCAGGTATTTATCGTTAATGGTGTAGTTGATACGTCCGAAAAAAGAGAGCAAGTTGTCTTTGATACCAATGTATGTATCTGTGGGGAGTGCCTGACCTTGTCCCATATTAGCAAGTACTTCTTTTATTGACATGTTTTTAGGGAAACCTACAGATGTCATTGTTGTTTTGTGGTCGTAACTGCTGGATACTTCATGACCTAACATGACATTCATTCTGTGGTTCAAATTGAACATCTTATCGTTATTATATGTTACAGTATTGGCGTTTCTCCAGTTCTTGTTGATAAGTTTGGTTAATAACGCTTGGGGCATTCCCGGATTTCCGTATTTACTGTTGTTTGTAGCTTCCACCCCCCATACTTGGTCAGTATTATTGTATTTCCATCCATATCCGAATTCGCTTCTGAATTTAAGTCCTTTTACGGGTTCCCAGTTTACTCCGGCATTGTAGTTTTGTTGGAAGCGGCTAACACGTTTGTAAGTCGCGTTCAATATTTCGATAGGCGTGTAACGTGCGTTATTTACGTTTTCATCATCGTCACTGCCGCCGCTGATTAATTTTTCAACAGGAGCAAATACTACAGAGCGTGCGTTTACAGAAGTGGTTGCACTCGATTGATTGTCGTCTGCACCGCTTCCGGTTCCTTTTACTTTTTGATAGGATAAACGGGCATTGAAGTCAAATGTTAGCCATTTGTTGATTTTTGTATTTATTTTAGCATTGATGTTGTCTTTGGCAAAACCTGAGTTCAACATGATACTTTTTTCGTCATTACGTGAATAACTGATATTGAATTTGGTATCTTTGCTTCCACCACTGACACTAATATTGTATTGTTGTTGATTACCGGTGCGACCAAATATTTCTCCTTGATAGTCGGTGTCTGTGTATGATTTATAAATCTCCAGATCGTCAAAGGTGCCATAATTAAAACTTTTCTGGTCTAATTCTTGTTGCCACATCACAAACTCATACGGATTGAGCACATCGACCATCTTGGTCACTTTGCGCAAACCGTAAGATGCACCGAAGTTTACTTGCACCTTACCTTCCTGACCGGATTTAGTAGTAATGATGATAACACCGTTTGCACCACGGGCACCATAAATAGCAGTAGAAGAAGCATCTTTCAATACATCTACCGATTGAATATCTGTTGGAGCAATATCAGAGATACTTGATACGGGAAATCCGTCTACAATATAAAGCGGTGAATTATCTTGAGATAGAGAACCGCCACCACGTACGCGGATTTTTACGTCTGCATCAGGAGAACCTTCAGTCGTTGTAATAGATACACCAGCCATTTTTCCCTGTAATGCTTCTGATGCAGAAGATACCGGAATGGCAGCTATCTGTTTGGCACTAACGGAAGATACGGAACCAGTCAGATCCTTTTTTGCAACGGTTCCGTAACCAATTACCACAACTTCGTCCAATGCTTGTGTATCATCGGAAAGAGTGACATTAATTTGACTTTGTCCTTTTACAGCAATATCCTGAGTTTTCATTCCGATATAAGAAATTGTAAGGGTTGCTTTTGAAGGAACCTTGATAGAATAGTTACCATCTAAATCAGTAATTGTACCATTGGTAGTATTACCTTTCTCTACTACAGAAGCTCCGATGATCAGTTCTCCTGTTGTGTCTTTCACATTACCTTTTACGGTAATTGTTTGCGCTGATACGCCAAGCGATATCGCTGCAAATAGCATTAGCAGCCAACTGCGCATGTTTTTCACCTTGTTAGACATTCTTTGCATGTTTATTAATTAATGGTTATTGTTTTGATTCTGTACTCACATTTAGAGTTAATTCCTCGGTACAAAAGTATATGAATGTGAATATAGATATGTGCAATATTTGTTTTTCACCTAGTATTTTTTGTTTTTTAATAGCCGGCAGGCATTTTTAGAATAGTTTTAAAACAAAAAATACACATGATAGCTTGAAAAGCCTTGTTTTATCGATTTTAATGATTTGGAAAAACAAAATTTGAACAAGACTTTTCTTTATCCTGCCTACTTTTGCCCTCATTAATCTAATAATGTATGAAAATGGATATAATTCTAAGTAAATGGTGTTTGGCCATTTTGTTTGCTTTGGGAATCTTGGCGTGTACTGATGGTAGTGACGCAAATGAATTGCCTAAAGAACCTGAAGGGACTGGAGAAACTCAAGATGAAAAGATACCAGCTTTTCCTGGGGCAGAAGGACATGGACGCTACACAACCGGTGGGCGTGGTGGCGATGTATATATTGTTACTTCATTGGAGGACAAGTTACAGAACGGAACTTTACGTTATGGTATTGAGAAACTAAGCGGAAAACGTACAATTATTTTCCAGGTATCCGGAACTATTCATTTAAACGGTGATTTAAAGATTAAGAATGGAGATTTGACCATTGCAGGCCAGACGGCTCCGGGGGATGGTATTTGTTTGGCTGGCTATCCGGTTTTCTTGGAAGCAGACAATGTTATTGTCCGTTTTATGCGTTTTCGAATGGGAAATAAAGAAGATGTCAGTGCAGACGGAGCCGACGCCTTTGGCGGCCGGTATCATAAAAATATAATGATTGATCATTGTTCTATGAGTTGGTGTACTGACGAGTGTGTTTCTTTCTATCAAAATGAGAATTTTACACTGCAATGGTGTCTTATTTCTGAAAGTCTGCGTTTAGGTGGGCATACAAAAGGTCCTCATGGCTATGGTGGTATATGGGGAGGTATGAAAGCTTCTTTTCACCATAATCTATTGGCACATCATGATAGCCGTAATCCTCGTCTAGGTCCTGGAGTTAATTCGACAAAAGAGAATGAAATTGTTGATATGCGTAATAATGTCATTTATAACTGGTGTGGAAACTCTTGTTATGGTGGAGAAGCCATGCATGTAAATATTGTGAATAATTTTTATAAGCCGGGGCCTGCCACTCCTACTGGTACTTCTAAACGTGGACGTATTATTGCCATTGACAAAAAAGTGAGTGATTCGGATAAGAAATCATATCCGGCCATTTTTGACACTTGGGGAGATTTCTTTATCCAAGGAAATGTGGTGGATGATGGGCAAATTAATGGTGCGGCTGATTACGATCGTTGTATGAAGGCTACAAAGGATAACTGGGAGTACGGAGTTATAATCAGTTTGATAAAAAGTATGGAACGTTGGATGAAAGTACAAAAAAAGCTCTTAAACGTACTACTCCTGTAGAAACAGGTACTGTTACCACTCATGATGCCCGTATGGCTTTTGAGCGTGTTATGGATTATGCAGGTTGTTCTTTGCACAGGGATAGAGTGGATGAACGTATTGTTCAGGAGACTCGTACCGGGACTGCGAACTATCAGGGAATGAACGAGCACAATGGTCAGGGAGTTGTTGAAGGTATTGATTGGAAAAGCGTGGGGTATCCAAAGAAAGGTATCATTGATAGTCAGGATGATGTGATTCCTGTTGGAGAATCTTCAGCATGGCCTGAATTGGTACAAGGTGTTATTCTGAAGGATTCGGATAATGATGGTATGCCTGATGAATGGGAAAAAAAGTATGGTTTGAATCCGAATGATGCTTCTGACCGAAATGGTAAAACAGTAGATGAGGAAGGAACATATACAAATCTGGAGATGTATATGAATAGCTTGGTACAAAAGATTGTTGAGGAACAGAATAAAGGAGGAGTACAATAAATAAATTTGGTGTATTTTTGTATTATTCCATAAATAAAAATATGAATATGAATTTGATCTTTCGTTGTTTAACCGTTTTATTAACTCTGATCGGAAATGAGGCTGCTTTTGCCTCTGCTGGTATTGGTAACACTCTTGATTTTGGAGAGTTGGCTGCTTTTCCCGGAGCAGAAGGATATGGACGTATGACTACAGGCGGACGTGGAGGTGAAGTGTATATTGTTACTTCTTTAGCAGATGATGGGATGCCTGGCACTTTACGTTATGGTATAGAAAAGTGGGATGGTCCTCGTACTATCATTTTTCAAGTGTCCGGTACAATATTTCTGCATAAAGACCTAAAAATACGGAAAGGGGATTTGACTATTGCGGGACAAACTGCACCAGGAAACGGTATTTGCATAGCGGGTTATCCGGTGACAAATTATGCTAGTAATGTAATTCTCCGTTTTTTACGTTTCCGTATGGGTAATAAAGAATGTGTGCATCCTGACGGTGCAGATGCTTTAGGAGGAAAAGGGGCAAGGAATGTGATTATAGACCATTGCTCTATCAGCTGGTGTACAGATGAATGTGCCTCTTTTTATGAAAATGATGATTTTACTATGCAGTGGTGCATTATTTCTGAAAGTCTTAGATTAGGTGGACATACCAAAGGTCCTCATGGATATGGAGGAATTTGGGGAGGTGAACACTCTTCTTATCACCATAATTTATTAGCCCATCATGATAGCCGGAATCCCCGTTTCGGATTAGGAGCTAAGGTACGTAAGAATGGAGAATGTGATGGTGATTATGTAGATTTTCGCAATAATGTGATCTATAATTGGGGTATGAACAGTTCGTATGGTGGTGAAAGGATGAATATTAATATAGTGAACAATTATTATAAACCAGGTCCTGCAACGGTGACAGGCTCTAAACGTGGACGGATTTTTGCTATAGATGCAACAGAAAATAGGAATGGGGGGTATCTGTGGGGAAAGTATTATATCGATGGTAACGTTGTAGATGGAGGGGCAGATGATAAAAACAGCCAAAAGGCTACAGCTAATAATTGGGAATATGGAGTCTACAATCAATTTTCGAATAATTATAAGAAAGTAGTTACGCAAAAAACTAAAGACTCGATTCGATTGGACAAACCTCATGAATTTGCATCGGTAACAACACATTCTGCTTTCAATGCTTATAAACAAGTGTTGGATTATGCGGGGTGTTCATTGCATCGAGATGATGTGGATGCACGTATTGTGAAGGAAACACGTACGAGAACAGCTGGATATAAAGGTTTGAATGTTCATAATGGAGAAGGAGGTATTTGGAAAAGTGAAGGATATCCGAAACCAGGATTGATAGATAGTCAGGATGATTTGCTCTCGTTAAATACTTCGGAAAATGTTTCCGTATGGCCAGTTCTTTTACAAAGAAGTACCTTGATTGATTCTGATAATGATGGTATGCCTGATGCATGGGAGAGAAAATTCGGATTAAATCCTCATGATGCTTCTGATGGCAATGGAAAAACGATAGATAAATATGGCCAGTATACAAATCTGGAAATGTATATGAATAGTTTGGTGCATGACATTATTGAAAAACAAAATAGCGGTGGAAAGAAGTAATCTGCAAACATCGTATTTAAGAATTATCTTTATCAGGTAAGATACTTTATAGTCAGTTTCACCGGTTTTTATCCGGCATTCATCGGAATTTATACCGGAAATCAACAGAAAAGGCTGTAGAAGCAGTGGGAAATGATGTATCTTTGAACCATTAATCAATTAATAATAGAGACAATGGAAGAGAAACAAAAATTTCCCACTGCTACAGGCTTTTCCGGTAAAATACTGATAGCTTCGCTTTTTATCCTTTCCGGGATTCTGCTGTTTGCCCGTAATATGGGATGGATTACATCTGAAGTCTTCGATATGATCGTATCCTGGCATTCACTCCTTATTATATTAGGTATATATTCTATGATTCGCCGCCATTTCATCGGTGGAATCATCCTTTTGTTGATAGGTTTGTATTTTTTGATTGGAGGGCTTTCATGGTTGCCCGAAAATTCGCAGGCAATGGTATGGCCTATCGCTCTGATAACAGCAGGTGTCTTATTCTTTTTTAAATCCGGCAAGAACAGGCGGGGGCACTGGGCACACCATCATGCCATGCAACATCGTCAGAAATGGATGAAGATGCATCAGGGACAACCCGGCATGAATTTTGAAAGTGAGCAACAGCAGGCAGAGTCAGTAGATGGTTTTCTACGTGCCGAGAATGTTTGGGGAGCTGCCCGTCACGTGGTGCTTGACGAATTGTTTAAAGGAGCTGTCATTCGCACATCTTTCGGAGGAACGACGATTGATTTGCGCCATACCCATATTGCACCCGGAGAAACATACATAGATTTGGATTGCAGTTGGGGAGGAGTTGAGATATATGTCCCTTCTGACTGGAAAGTCGTGTTTAAATGCAATGCTTTCTTTGGAGGATGTGATGATAAACGTTGGCAGAATGGAAATATAAATAAGGAGAGTGTGTTGGTAATTCGGGGAACACTTTCTTTCGGAGGCTTGGAGGTTAAAGGCTAGCGTATGAAAGCACATCCGATTATAGAATCTCCTTTTCGTTGGATTCCGATACTGGTGCTGGCATTGATTCTGGTTGTATTCCAAGTAGCTTTAGTCTGTGGATACACCGGAAACGATTATCTTCCCGCTTTGGTAGATGGAATAGTAACGATCGGTTGGTTGGCGGCTATCGCCTATCTGGCATGGTTTGTGGTCGGTCTTGTCTCGTTGTTCCAGACGGATGTAATTATGATTATCGTTGGAAGTCTGCTTTGGCTGGCAGGGAGTTTTATGGTCTGTGACATAATGGTGAGAATTGTAGGAGTGTCCTATGTTCCTTTTGCGCAGACAATCCCTTTCCGGTTATTGTTCGGACTACCGGTTTTAATTGCCATTACTCTATGGTACCGCTTGATAGTCACAAAAGAAGAAGTACAAAACCTGGAAATGGAAAAAGAACTGGCTGTACATCAGGTGAATGTGGCTGAACAGCAGAAAGAGTCAGCCATGGAATGGGTAGATCGTATTACAGTGAAAGACGGCTCCCGGATTCATTTGGTGAAGGCAGACGAATTGATTTACATACAAGCATGTGGAGATTATGTGATGCTGATAACCCCCACAGGCGAATACCTGAAAGAGCAGACTATGAAGTATTTTGAAACTCATCTCTCTCCGGATACATTTGTTCGGGTGCATCGTTCTACGATTGTGAATGTTACGCAGATTTCCCGGGTCGAGCTTTTTGGAAAAGAAACCTATCAGTTATTATTGAAGAATGGAGTGAAACTTCGGGTTAGCCTTTCCGGCTACCGGTTGCTGAAAGAACGGTTGGGGATATAAAATCTGTTTATTCTGATTTTGTAATATACTATCACTACAGCCCTGTTATAAATGTTTCATCTAGCAGATCGGTTGGGTAATAGTATTGATCTCGCTTCTTTGTTTTGGAAAAGTGAAATGAATAATATCGTTAAAAAATCCTCTTTATATCTTATTCAGAATATAAAGAGGATAATTTTATTGACAAGAGTTGCATGGGGTATGGTGAGATGAAATCATAATTGGGGAATAATTGCACAAGACTTTCACAAGTATCCTCCTGCCAATGCCTAAAATCATTACAAAGCTAATTAAATAGTTTTTTGAATAGCAATGTTTATTAATTTATCTTATGGAATTTATGAATTTTTTAATATATTGAAGATATTTTGTGTCAACTTTCCATAACTCGCTGATTTTGCTTATGTTTGTAGATAAAATAAAGAAAGAAGTGAATGAACATGTCTACACAGCTATTATATAATGATTTTCCTACTTTTTTGCGGAAATATTTTCCTTACAAGGTACAAAAGATTTCATTGAACGGAGGTTTCACTTGTCCTAATCGTGACGGAACAAAAGGATGGGGCGGATGTACATATTGCAATAACCAGACTTTTAATCCGGATTACTGCCGGACAGAGAAGTCTATCACTACCCAATTGGAAGAAGGGAAATGCTTTTTTGCCCATAAATATCCGGAAATGAAATATTTGGCCTACTTTCAGGCCTATACCAATACGTATGCCGAACTGGAAGGCTTGAAGCGTAAATATGAAGAAGCGTTGACGGTAGACGGGGTGGTCGGATTGGTAATAGGTACACGCCCCGATTGTATGCCGGAGAGTTTGTTGCGTTACTTGGAAGAATTGAACAAACATACTTTCCTTATGGTTGAATATGGGATCGAGAGCACTTGCGACGAAACCTAAAACGCATTAACCGGGGGCATACTTATGCCGATACGGTGGAAGCCGTCCGGCGGACAGCCGCCTGTGGTATCCTGACAGGCGGACATATCATCCTCGGACTTCCGGGAGAAACGCATGATACGATGGTGGCACAAGCGGAAATACTTTCCGATCTGCCTTTAGCTACACTCAAGATCCATCAGTTACAATTGATTCGTGGTACACGAATGGCGCATGAGTATGATGAAGCTCCTGATGGTTTTCATTTGTTTAACGAGGTGGAGGAATACATTGATCTGGTGATTGATTATGTAGAACATCTTCGTCCCGATATAGTTGTGGAGCGTTTTGTTTCCCAATCTCCTAAAGATTTATTAATAGCTCCGGACTGGGGATTGAAAAATTATGAATTTGTAGCGCGTTTACAAAAAAGAATGAAAGAAAGAGGTGCTTATCAAGGTAAGAAGTATAGGGATTCGGAAAAAAGGATTATTTTTGCAGACGATAAACTTACCACTGAATAAATAGCTGTTTGAGCGGAATATAGATGGTGGAAGAAATATAAATGGATTTGAAGAATGGAACATAAAACAAGAATTAAAGGAAATGTCCACTATGTGGGAGTGAATGACCGTAACAAGCACAGATTTGAAGGGATGTGGCCATTGCCCTATGGAGTTTCATATAACTCTTATCTGATTGATGATGAAATGGTGGCATTGGTGGATACGGTAGATATTTGTTATTTTGAAGTCTACTTGCGCAAGATCAAGCAAGTGATTGGAGAACGTCCTATTAATTATTTGATTATAAACCACATGGAACCGGATCATTCGGGATCTATCCGACTGATTAAGCAACATTATCCGGAAATTATTATCGTGGGTAACAAGCAGACATTCGGTATGATTGAAGGTTTCTACGGTGTAACCGGCGAACAGTATCTGGTAAAGGAAGGTGATTTCTTAGCTTTGGGACATCATAAACTGCGTTTTTATATGACTCCGATGGTGCATTGGCCGGAAACGATGATGACTTTTGATGAAACGGACGGCGTTCTTTTCTCCGGCGACGGATTCGGATGCTTTGGCACTGTAGATGGCGGATTCCTAGATACGCGGATCAATGTGGATAAGTATTGGGGGGAAATGGTTCGTTACTACTCTAACATCGTAGGCAAATACGGAAGCCCCGTGCAAAAAGCTTTGCAAAAATTGGGAGGACTACCTATTTCTGCCATCTGTTCTACACATGGTCCGGTATGGACAGAGAATATTGCCAAGGTAATTGGTATCTATGACCGTTTGAGTCGTTATGATGCAGACGAAGGTGTTGTTATTGCTTATGGAAGCATGTATGGAAATACGGAGCAAATGGCGGAAGCTATTGCAGAAGAGCTTTCGGCACAGGGTGTTAAGAACATTGTCATGCATAATGTGACAAAGAGCCATCCTTCTTATATTATAGCGGATATTTTCCGTTACAAGGGATTGATTATCGGTTCTCCCACTTATAGCAATCAGATATTCCCGGAAGTGGAAGCGCTGCTCTCAAAGATTCTGTTGCGTGAGGTGAAGGGACGCTATTTGGGTTATTTCGGTTCTTTCACATGGGCAGGTGCTGCTGTGAAGCGTCTGGCAGAGTTTGCGGAAAAGAGCAAATTCGAATTGGTCGGTGATCCGGTGGAGATGAAACAGGCAATGAAAGACCTGACTTATACTCAATGTGAAAATCTGGCACGTGCATGGCGGATCGTTTGAAGAAAGATCGTTAAAACTGTGAATGAGATAATAATTTATTAACTAACCTATAAAACAATCGACTTATGAGACTTATTATTCAGCCGGACTATCAGTCCGTATCTCTGTGGGCTGCACATTATGTTGCTGCTAAAATAAAAGCTGCCAATCCAACCCCCGAAAAACCATTTGTATTGGGCTGCCCCACCGGATCTTCTCCTCTGGGTATGTATAAAGCTTTGATCGACCTGAATAAGAAAGGAATCGTTTCCTTCCAGAATGTGGTAACATTCAACATGGACGAATATGTAGGATTGCCGAAAGAACATCCGGAAAGCTATTATTCTTTCATGTGGAATAACTTTTTCGGTCATATCGACATCAAACCGGAGAATACGAATATTCTGAATGGTAATGCTCCGGATTTGGATGCAGAGTGTGCACGTTATGAAGAAAAGATCAAGTCATACGGTGGTATCGACCTGTTCATGGGCGGTATCGGTCCTGACGGACATATTGCGTTCAACGAACCGGGATCTTCATTGACTTCACGCACTCGTCAGAAAACATTGACGATGGATACCATCATTGCTAACTCCCGTTTCTTCGATAATGACATCAATAAAGTTCCTAAGACTTCTTTGACAGTGGGAGTGGGTACTGTGCTTTCTGCAAAGGAAGTGATGATTATTGTAAACGGTCATAACAAAGCTCGTGCTTTGTATCATGCAGTAGAAGGTCCTATCACACAGATGTGGACAATCAGTGCATTGCAAATGCATGAAAAAGGTATTATCGTTTGTGATGATGCTGCTACGGCGGAATTGAAAGTAGGTACTTACCGTTACTTCAAAGATATCGAGTCTGCTCATTTAGAACCGGAATCTTTGATTAAGTAAGCATAAAATTGATTCTATAAAAAGAGAATGGGCTGCATCAGTGTTGAATTGATTGCAGCCCATTTTGTATGTTAGAGATAGCTGTCAGCGGAATTAATTCTCTTCCAGCCAGCCTTTTCCTTGTCGGACGATTTCCAGTTCGTTGTCCGTGCATTTCACAACCGTTGAAGGTTCTATACCTCCGATACCGCCGTCAATGACCAGATCGACGATGTCGCCGAACTTTTCATCTATAAGTTCGGGATCAGTCATATATTCCAAGTCCTCGTGCTCTTCGTATGGCAGTGTGGTGGTCATAATGGGAGCGTCCAGCAGGCGTGCGATTTCACGGATGATGTTGTTGTCCGGCATACGGATACCTACTTCTTTCCGGTTGCGAAAGATTTTCGGTAACCGGTTGGTGCCGTTCAAAATAAAGGTAAATGGTCCCGGAAGATTATGCTTCATCAGTTTGAATACGTTATTGTCTACTTTCGCGTATTCGCTGATACTGCTTAAGTCATAACAGATGATAGACAGATTGTTTTTTCGAGGGTCTATCTCTTTAATCCGGCAGATCCGTTCTATGGCACGTTCCTTCAGACCATGGCAGCCGATGGCGTACATCGTATCGGTAGGATAGATGATAAGTCCGCCGTCATTCAGGATATCGATGATTCGTTGTAAATCCTGCGGGTTATTGTTTTTATCATATAGTTTCAGTAGCATATTAAAAGCTTCATCCCTTCCCTCTCGCAAAGGAGAAAGAGGAGGGATGAGTGGGGTTAAATGGTTATTATCTTCTCTTTTTATTTGAGTTTCTTTTTCAAGAAATCTAGTGCCTTTTCCGCAGCTTTCTCTGTGACTTTCTGTTTGATTGAGTCTTTGTTGGCGGTAGCGGCAGAGTCCAGTCCAAGTTTCTGTCCGAGTTTGCTGATTGCTTCATCGGCTACGGCTTCGACAGCTTGGTTGGCCATGCTTTTAGTATCTACACTGACTTTCGGAGAGGTGAACGAACCTCCGATTTTCAAGTCAAGAGTCATTAACTTAGAGATATTGCCTACGGATGCGGGCAGTTTCACTTTACCGGAATAGTCGATGGTTTGATCGAGTCCTGTGCTGCCGGAAAGATTCAGTGTGTAGTCTCCCATCTTGATATCAAACGGTTTGGTTTCTACGCGGCCGTCTTTGATGGTGAAATCCAATGTCATGTCTTTCACTTTCATGTCTTTCAGGCTGGGTTGCTTCACGGCATCGGCTATCTGGTCGATTGCTTTTACTCCGCTTAAACTAAGGTCGCGCGTGGAAAGGCTACCGTCACCCTGCATCGTATTCAGTACGGGGCTCATGGCTGCATCCAAATCTGTCAGGATATTGATGCTTCCGGAGAAATTACCTTTCAGATTTTCGAAGATAGGAGCCATTTTCTGCACCATATCCAGTTCTTTGTAAGCTTGTGCGAAACCGATATTGGAGAGCTTGAATCCGGCTTTCATTTCCGGTTTCTTTATGTTGGCAGTGGAGTAATAGCCGTTCATCACTACATTACCACCCATGGTGTTCATGGAAAGGTTTTTCATATCCACTTTGCCATCTTTTACAACAAGTTTGCCATTCATATTATTGAAAGACATCTTGTCGAATAACACCTGTTTCAGGTTAGCGTCCATTTGGAAGTCGATGTTACGGGGAACTTCAACAATACCTGTGGCGGCTGTAGCTACAGAGTCGGTGGACGCAGCTTCTGATGTGGAGGCTTCATCGGCAGAAGCGGTGATGAAGTCGTTCAGATTGAAGTAGTTGGAACGAATATTCAGGTTTCCTTTCAATGTGCTACCTTTCAATACATAACCGATGTAGTTTTCAAACCGGCTGTCGGCGGTGATATCGTTCTTTCCGATGTTGACGGTTGTTTCACTCAACTGGAGGTATTTCGGAGTGAAGGTGAAGAGAGACTTTTTAATCTCTACATCCGGCATATCTTTCATTTTGAGTTTCATGCCCGTCAGTCCGATAGTGCCTGAGGCTTGTATGCGTTCGTATTCTTCTTTTTCGATGGATGAGAGGCGTCCCGACATTTGCATATCGCGTCGATGGTACCGTTCAACTCCATGTCTCCAAGCGGGTAGACTTGTTTGATCATACCTAAGTTGAGCACTCCTTTCGCTTCTGCTTTAAAATCCGGATCACTGATCGGCGTTTTCACAGTAGCAGTCAGGCTAAACGGATTTCCGGCAAGGCGGAAACTGAACGGATGGATGTTGACCGTAGTCAGGTCTATATTTCCTCCGGGATTTTGAACGTTGGCACTGATGTTGATTTGATCTACTCCTGCCGGTAAAGCCGGATAGCGGAACATGGCATTCTTGACTTGCATGTCAATATTGAATGATGGAACGGTGTCTCCTTGCAGGATACCTTTGGCCGTTGCGGTAAGCGTTGCAGTTCCGTCTGTTTTCAGACTGGAGAATTCTGTGGCGTAAATGGCGGGAATTAATGACAAAATTTCCTTGAAGCCTATATCATTCGTGTTAAGTTTCAAGTCCATGTCGATAGCCGGGTCTTTCAAGGCTACCCAACCGTCGATGCCTGCCTGAATGGCGTTGAGGCGGATAGTGTTGTCTTTCAATGTGTATTTGTTGTTGGCAAGGTCGGCGTCTACATCCATCTTAGCGGAGATATTGGCATTTGCCAGGAAAGGGATTCCATTCATCTTGTAGGTGAGTGATTTGGTTTCCGCTTCCAGTTTCAGAGTGGTACGTTCGCTTCCTAAGTCTCCGGCACAAATAGCGTTGAAGTCGCGGATATCAGCATACATCTTTCCTTGTTGATCGTCATAAATCAGATTCATGTTTTTGATAACAAAGCGTTGCAGCTTGACTTTGAAAGGAGAAGAGGCTTCTTCTTCTGCAGGCGTTTCGGCTGTTGCTATTGTATCCGGTTTCATGATATCCCAGTTGGCACGTCCGTCCGGCAAGATAATGGCATGTAACTTCGTGTCTTCAATAAATATTTTAGAAATATCGTAACCGCTATCTCCGAAAAGGGAGAATAAGTTGACTGCGGCGGTAACTTCTCCGGCTTGTACAAGGGTGTCATTGGCAAATTCACCCGTACCCTTCAGCCAGAAATCTTCGAGAGTGACAGAAGCCTGTGGAAAATTGCGGAACAGACTAATGTTAAGGTTCTTAAAGTCAAATTGTGCGTTAAGCATCTTGTTGCCTTCTGTTTTTACAATGTCGGCTATCTTTCCTTGGAAGGCGAAAGGAAGAAGGAACATCAGAATGATAATTACTCCTACGGTGATAGCTGCGATTTTCAAACCTTTTTTCATTTGCTTCTATTTTAAGAGTTTGAGATATAATGAAGAGCAAAACTAATAAAACTTTTTGATAATAAGAGATAAAAGAGAAATTTTTAGGGATTCTTATTTTTAAATTAAGCGGAATCCAAAGGACTGGCTTCTGGCTTAATCCGAACTTCCGGTTTTAGTTCAAATCGGTGCAGAAATGAGATAAATGATCATTTTGCGGAGTGCCCTGAAAGAGCTTAATTATATAGCGTAGGGCAACGCCCTACGTAAAAACGACAATCTGAATTTGCGCCCTGAAAGGGCATAATTGTATACGGTTCCGCCCTTTCAGGGCTTGTGGCTGGTGTGTTTTTTTCGTAGGGCGTTGCCCTACGCTATATAATTAAGCCCTTTCAGGGCACCCCAATAAATATATAATGTAAGGCTTTCAGCCTAACCGATAAATTCTCATTTAACCGATAAATTCCCATTAATAAAACAACCAATCCATTGTCTCTTCATCCCCGGCAAGCCCGGCATTACGAACTTTCGTTTCCGCAGCCGTGAATCCCAGCACTTGCAGATAACCTTTGGGTAACATCAACGTATGTTTCCAGCCGGAAAACTATATGCATGCACATTTGCCAAAGGCATTCCATTGATACGGACAGCATTCGTCAACACGGGTTCCGCCTGACCGTAGTCATTGGCTGACGCATCGATTTCCAGTTTCGGAGCTTTTGCATATTTTTTCTGGTCGTCTTTGAAATAAGCGACTAACAATTTCACCGGAGCATCCGTTTCGAAAGTGATGCTTGTGCCTTTCTCTCTCTGCTCATTTCCATTGAAGCGGAGCGCTTTCATTCCTTTCAATTCCGGAGCTATTGCTTCTATCTTACCTGGAACATCCACAAATAAAGAAATACCCTCATCTACTTTCACTGTCGGATAATTAGAGATCAGTTTCACGTTTGCAGGAGTCCAGGCAGTAATCTCGACAGTTTCAGTCACCGCATTTCCATTCTGTTTTTCTTTCAACAAAGCGAGGTTGGCTTTGAAATTCTCCAATTCCTTCTCGTAGTGTACCAGCAATTCTTTCCAAGTCTTATTCTTTCCATCATCTCCACCGATAGGAATACGACGTTGGGCAGTCTGCATACTGTTGGCATACAAGTAATGTTCGTCCGTCAGTTCCACCAATTTGCGATAGTGTTCCAAGCTTTGTTCCATCAAAGGAATAGCTTCTTCAAGATTCTTAATCTCTTTTCCCCATTGATAATCCAATACCAGTTTGGCAGCTTTCACTTTCAGGTTGAACGCATACGCAAACTCACGATAACAATGCATATCATTCTGCAAACGTGCGAATTCATCTTTATTTGAAGAGACGGAACCTGCTGCTTTATCAATAGCCGCTACCGCTTTATCTCCATGTTCTGTTACTTGAGCAACAATATCCAAAGGCATTTCACCTACATGAGGTTGCTTTTTCCATTCTTTCTCTACATACTCTATCAGCTTCTCTCCTTCCGGTCCGCAGCTTTCATAGAATCCCGGATAGATCGTATATTTGTATGGATTGACAAGCTGACTCATAAACATACCCAGTAATAACGTTTGGCGATTTCCCTCTGTGATACCGAAACGACGTAACAACTTCGGAGCGATCTCTCCGCTTTCTTCGTATGCTACACGGATATTACTTGCATTTTCGTCAGAGGTTCCGTAGAACTTGCCTAACTGATGGTCCCAGTAACCCATTTCATCTGTACGGTCGCGATGGCAGTTCCACGCATAGCGTCCCCAGGTCTGATACCAGATCCAATCACGATCCAATTGGGATTCACGTTCATTGTTCGGTAGTTTGTCAGCCGTATAAGGCCAGTCCCAATATGAGGCCTGCGGATAAAGGTGCAACGCATTGGCACCGTGTACATTGTGCATGGCAGTTACCGCCTTCTGAACGAAATCCGGAGAACCCCAGCGGAACGGTTCCAAATTTGCCAGAATATGTACGTTACTGATATGAATAGAACCCAACGAACTCAAATCCGTATGAATTTTCGACCAGGGGCCACGAGGTTCGTAGGTAGTCAACGATTCACCATTATACTTATGCATCGTATAAAGATTCTTATAGAGCGGCGAGGCAGCGTCCATCACCAGTTTACAGTCCGTGTCGTGTGCACGCAACAAAAGAGGCGGTTCATCCGTACGTCCCAATGCCTGTAATCCGTCTTTCACTCCCGGAATAATTGTTTTAGTAAACCATTCCACATCGTCCTCCACTGTACACATCGCTTCACCCAGACAAACAAGTAATCCTACATTGGGATATTTTTCGATGAAAGCGGTAATACTCTTGCGTGTATAATCGGCAATCAGAGGAGTAATGGGACGGTTACGGTCCTGTGTTTTCAGTCCGTAATGTTCAGCAAAAGGTTTGGAAAGAATGATATTATAAAACATCTGTATGACAAAGATACCGCGCTTGTCCGCTTCTTCCGTGAGGAAAGAGAACATTTCTTCGTTCATTTTGAATGTTTCTTCATCTACTTCCAGTGCAAACGGATAATCTTCCAGTTTCACCAATGACGCAAACGGATGGCCATTCCAAAGGTACAGCGAATTCATGCGGTTGGCAACCAGCATATCCAAGTATTTAATCCACTGTTCTTTATCATAAAACCAGGGGAAACTTTCCGGCGTATACGGATATTCGTATACACCATGCCCCGGCAGGTAGGTCATCTTCTGTAATCCTACACATGCGCCACGCAATACCATTTCAGGACCGTCTTTCAGTTCCTCCGGGAAGTTCAACTTACCATCCGAATCATTCACACGGTCAATCAGTTCACGGCATCCGTAAATGACACCACTCCCATCCCTGCCGGACACTCTGGTCAGATTGCCCGTCGTCGAAATATGAAAACCTTCTTTCTTGAGCGTCGTGTCATTTACTTCCGTCAAGAGAATCGTTTTGATTTCGGGATCGGAGAATGTCGTGTCTCCCTGTTGCATCATTACCTGATAACCGGCTTTATCCAAGGTAGTCTGTAACTGCTCCGCACCAAACAGAACACGATTTGACGCATCCGGCGGAGTCATAATCTTCACGGTTTGCCTGCCACACGCTGCCAAAAAAAGTGTGCATGCCGCAAACATGAATAATCTGGTATTTTTCATTCTTCTGATATATATTATAGATATATAATTCATTTCTTCACTAAGAGAAAGACGAAATAATCCCCTGTTTGTACTCATTCGTCTCTTTTTCCACTTTTCAGCACCAAATTTCCACTTTCATCCTGCTGTGATATGCAAATGCCTCATTATTTAAAAGTTATGCTTATCTTTGCAGGCTAGTGTCTTATAATATAAAAACAGAAAACAAGAGCAAACAATATGAAAGAACAAACAAATTATGACTATGAAAAATACGTTCAGATAGCACAGATGGCCAAAATGGGATGGTGGGAGTCAGATTTGAAGAATAAAGAATATATCTGCTCTGACTTTATTGTTGACTTACTCGGCCTTGAAAGTAACCGCATCAGTTTCACCGAATTCCACCAAAGAATACGTGAAGACCACCGGCTGCGTCTTAAAAATGAATATATGTCTCTTTCTTATCTGGAGACATACGAACAAATGTTTCCAATCCGGGCAAAAGACGGGGAAATATGGGTGTACTCCAAGATTAATTTCCAAAAGCCCGATAAAGAGGGATATAGGAACATGACGGGCCTTCTGCAATATATTGACAGACCGATCGATACTACGGATGGAAACATTGATTTCTTTCAAGTGAGCAATTTGCTTTACCAACAAACTAATATTTCATATTCATTGCTTGCTTTTCTGCAATGTGATGATGTTACTCAAGTGGTTAACAAGACGTTAGGAGATCTCCTTCACCAGTTTTTGGGCGATCGTATCTATATCTTCGAAATAAACAGAAAAGAACAACGCCAGGATTGCACTTATGAGGTTACCGCCGAAGGAATATCCAAGGAACAGGAATTCTTGAGTAATATTCCCTGGGACCCTTCTACCTGGTGGAATCATCAGATAGCCGAAAGAAGGGCTATCATACTGAACACGCTGGACGACATGCCCGAAGAAGCTGCGGAATATCGTCAGACGTTGGAGATGCAGGATATCAAGTCGCTGATGGTAGTTCCGCTAATCTCTAAAGAAGAGGTATGGGGCTATATGGGAATTGATATGGTAAGAACGCAGCGTAGCTGGAGCAATGTAGATTATCAATGCTTCTCCTCCCTTGCTAATATTATCAGTATTTGCATCGAATTGCGAAAGTCGGAGTTACAAGCCAAAGAAGATCGTCTTGCTTTGGACAACAGCGAGAAGATATTGAGAAACATCTATAAGAATCTTCCGGCTGGCGTCGAACTTTACGACAAAGACGGTTATCTGGTAGATATTAATGATAAAGAGCTTGAAATATTCGGCTTGTCTGACAAGCATGAGGCACTGGGAGTTAATCTGTTCGACAATCCCAATATTCCTTTAGAGGTTAAAGAGAAGTTGAGAGCGAAAGAAGATGTAAACTTCTCCATCAATTATGACTTCTCAAAAATAAATCAATATGTAGATAGCCGGAGAAATGGGATTATTAATCTTACCACTAAAGTTACTGCTCTCTATGATTCTCAAAATCGATTTATCAACTATCTGTTTATCAATATAGATACGACGGAAACGACCAATGCATACACCAAGATACAGGAGTTTGAGAATCTGTTTCTTCTAATCGGTGATTATGCCAAGGTAGGATTTGCTCATTTCAATGTATTGACAAGAGACGGATATGCCCAAGATACATGGTACAGGAATTTGGGAGAGAAAGAAGGTATTCCCATGCCACAGGTTATCGGAGTATATGCACATGTGGTTCCTGAAGATCAGGCTGTTCTGAAAAACTTTGTAGGTGAAGTGAAAACGGGAAAGGCAACCAGTTTGCGTAAAGAAGTTCGTGTATGCAGGGAGAATGGCAAATATACATGGACCAGCATTAACGTAATGGTCAGAGATTATCGTCCGCAAGACGGCATTATTGAGATGTTGTGTATCAATTATGACATCACGCCTTTGAAAGAAACTGAACAGAAATTGATTATTGCCCGCGATAAAGCGGAAGAACTGGATCGTCTGAAGTCGGCTTTCCTAGCTAACATGAGTCATGAGATCCGTACTCCTCTCAATGCTATTGTCGGTTTTTCCAGTCTTCTGGCAGAAACGGACAGCAGAAACGAACGGCAGGAATATATCAAGATTGTGCAAGAGAATAATGAACTTCTCTTGCAACTGATATCGGACATTCTCGATCTTTCGAAAATCGAAGCGGGAACATTTAATTTTGTATATACCAATGTGGATGTAAATGAGACGTGTGCTGAAATCATCAAATCAATGAGTATGAAAGTGAGTAAAGGTGTTGAATTGATTTTTGAGGAACCATTCCCGGAATGTTATATCTATACGGATAAAAACAGATTCACCCAAGTAATCAGTAACTTTATAAATAACGCGTTAAAGTTCACCCAGCAAGGCAGTATCACCCTGGGATATGAACAAGTATCCCATCAGAAAATAAAATTCTATGTGCGCGACACCGGAATGGGAATACCGGAAGAAAAGCAAAAGAGCGTATTTGAACGTTTTGTGAAGCTCAATACCTTTGTTCAGGGTACAGGACTTGGACTTTCTATCTGCAAAAGCATTGTTTCCCAAATGGGAGGAGAAATTGGCGTGGATTCGACCGAAGGAATAGGTTCCTGCTTCTGGTTTACACATCCGTACCATGCTGCTGACTAGACTGACTATAAAAAGAGTTGTCCGCATGTTTGGTTTCTCAATATTAATATGATCAATATATTCGGGCAGTTTGTGGATTCTAAATGAATAGAACTATTGACTTTGCCCTTTTTATTTTGTATATTTGCAATAACCAATTAGCTAACATCAAAATGATATATACAAAAATAGATACATAAAGTAGTTTTTCAGATACATAAATATATGTCTGAAAGAGTAAAAACGGGGTGAAATTTTTGCTAATTTCACCCCGTTTTGTTTAATATATTCAGTGCCGTTTGACGAATTTCTATGAATGTCGTTTATAATAAATACAAGAGACGTTTATAATAAACTATTTCACTTTTTATTATAAACGTTCTATGAGTTTATTAGCATCTTGTATGAGAAAAAGAAAACAGTGTAAAGGCCGAAACAACACCAATGCGATATATACAAATATATCTATACACTTATAGTAATGAACGACCTTTACAACTTGTTTTTTATAACTATTCAAATGTTTATTCCTTTTCTCATTTCAGTAGCGCTTCCACCATTACAGGAAAATGATCTGAAGAGTACTTATTATACTTTATATCATCATCAATGGTGTGATAAGAAAGTATTTTTATTTTTGGAGTCACAAAAATAAAATCTATGCGCTTAGCTGTTTTTCCAGTTTTGTCATAGGCATAAAAACTACCGGACGGTCCTTTAGGAGGCGTCAAAGTACATTTATATGAATCCAGTAATAAACTATCTTTCAGGAGAAGTTGTATCGGTTCTTCGTCCGGAGTGGCATTAAAATCACCGGTGCAAAAGGTTGGTCTGCCTTTAGCGATTTTCCTTACCTGTTCCAACAACATGAACGAAGATTGCCGTCTTGCTTCTGTTGCTTCATGATCCGTATGCGAATTAAACACATAGAATTTCTTCCCAGTCCGGAGGTCTTTAAAATATCCCCAAGTGCAAATCCGGCGACAACGTGCTCCCCAACCATAAGAAGGTATATCCGGAGTTTCCGAATACCAGAAATCACCATGTTTCAACACCTTAAAGCGATCTTTTTTATAGTAAATGGCACAATGTTCTCCTTTATTATCCCCGTCACGATCACGACCGATATAAGAATATTCGTTCAGAATCATCATATCCTTTAATTGAGAGGTACGCCCTTCCTGTATGGCAAACATATCGAACTTATTCTGTCGCACAACATCTACCAATGCGTTCAGACGGACTTCCCAAGACTTATCCCCCTTGTCTCCTTTGGTACGGATGTTATAAGATGCAAGGCGAATAATATCTTCCGGTTTCGTTTTGTCTAAGTTGGAAGATTTTGCCGGAAGACCTCCGGCAAAAAGTAAAATCAAAAGTAGAAAATAATATTTCTTATTTATAGAACACTTCATATTACAAATCATTAAGTATCAATTTATTTACTCCATTTAAATACCGGATAGCCGTTGCTTCCTTCTTTCCAAAGAGAAGAATCCCAGTTTATGACAGTGTTTTTCAGCTCGTTAGCAGATTTAGCTACTCCCTGGAAACTACTACCGGACGGTGATGTCTCATCTGAAACGGTAAATGTAGCCTCTCCTGCTTTCAAAATCACACCGTCATAAGCATAGCAATTTTCATAAGTAGCATTGGCAGTACCTCCGACTATACGTCCCACCTTTGCTTTATCGGTACTAACCAACATACTATTCCAAGCAATACAATTTTTTATGACTAATTTACCGCCATCCACTTTGCCGACTATACCTCCGGCATTTCCTCCACCTATGGCATTGATATCACCACTAGTATAACAGTTTTCAATACTGCTTCCACTGGCATTGCCATTCACCCTTCCGATGATTCCACCGGCTTTACCTGTATTGTTAGCAATTTGATCAATAACAGTAGCACTGGAATAGCAATTTTTGATATATCCCGAACCACCAAGTACACCGCCAATTCCACCTGCTGCTCCCGACCCCTTCAGTACTCCGGTAGTATAGCAGTTTGTTATCTTTCCAGTATAATTCTCTGCACCGGCAGCCAATCCTACATAACCGGCTATGATGCCAATACCAGTATTCGGAGATGAGATATTTGCATCCACAAATCCCACATTTCTACATTCTCCACACAATACCCCGAAGAAGCTTCTATATGTGCCTGACTCACAAGTAAGGTTTTTAATTACATGATTGCGTCCATCGAAATCAATCCATTTATGGTAACCATTAGCATCATTTAGAGGTGCCCACTTGATCCCCTGCATATCAATATCCGCACTCAAGACAAAATAAGTCGTTTGTTTTTCAATGAGGGCTTTGCTCATATTCTGAATATGGATAGCATTAGCAATCACATAAGGATTATTTTGAGTTCCGTCTCCATTGGCAAAATCTCCTTCCGGTTCGTTGTCATGTCCTCCATAACTAGCATAATCTTCTCTATCCAATTGCCACTCTAAAATAGGGAATCCCATATCTATATTCCCAACATTATGCCATGGGGTCCCCCAATTAGCAATGCTATTCTGCAAAGTCAGAGCACTTTCACTCACTCCATCATATTTTCCTGTCGAAACGGAACCTGCATTATCCTCCGGAGTAAATCCTGTACAAATCATATCCTCCCATGCATAACATTCAGATGCGACGGGATCCGCCTGATGTCCATTTTCACCTTGAGACAAAACTCCACTGATACGTCCAGATCTGGCAGCAGGACCTGTTATTTTCCAGTTCCAAGCAACACAGGACGTAATTTTAGCTCCTTCGGAAGGAAGTGCAGCAATACCTCCCACTGAATTGGCTCCAATTAATACACCTGTAGAATAGCAATACGACACTTCACTGTTTTCATACATAGAACCTACAATACCTCCACATTCATCTCCTGTAGATATAACCTCTGCTGTGGAATAACAGTTTTTGATATAACAAATCTGTCCTCCATACGGTCTACCCATACGGGAAGCTATTCCACCAGCATACTTTCCTTTCACTTTTCCGGAGACGTAACAGTTTTCCACCTGCCTGTCTTCTCTACAGCGTTCGGAGCTTTCACTCCGATATAACCGCCGATAACCCCTGCCCCACTATTAGTAGCTGCTTCTACATGGGCATTATAGAAACCGACATTTTTACAAGTCCCGGCCAAAATACCGAAAAAACTGGCATACGCTTTATCCGTACAGGTGAAATTCTTTATAATATGATTATTTCCATCAAAATAGATATAATAGTCACCGGTTGGGTTCAATGGATCCCAATTAGATATAGACTTCATATCAATATCAGCTCCCAATTGGAAATAAATCATCTTTCCTTTCACCAAAGCCTCACTCATATTCTGAATCTGTATCACATCCATAACGAGATAGGGCTTGTTCACTGTTCCATAACCTTTTTCAAAAAGCCCGCCTGCTCCGTCACCCTCGTCTCCGTCATCTATGTCTGTGTTTCTATCCGGCGGAATACGGCTATAGGAATCCATCGGATTAAAATCAGAGCATGAGAAAGATAAAATAGCCATCCATAAAATGGTCCAATATCTCATTACCGAGTATGTACTTATATGATAAAATTTGTTTTTCATAATCTTCATTTTTATTTTAGATTTCTACTACGATCACCATAGGATAATGATCGGATAAAGAACTGACAATAGTGCGGGTAGAAAGCACCGTAGCATGTTTCACAAAAATAAAATCAATTCTGGTCTTTTTAGAAGGAAATGTAAAGAGAGCTCCATGCTGAACGGCCGCTTCCCGATATGCATCTTTTAATATACCACTTTGACAAATCGTAGTAGCTATTTCAGGAGCATCCGGGGTAGCATTAAAGTCGCCGGTACAAAATGCGGGAGTATTGTCTTTTGCTTTATCGGAAACTGCATCCACCAGCATTTGGCATGCGTGTTTTCTAGCATTATCAGCCAAAGGCATGTGAGTTTCAAAAAGATAAAATTCCTTTTGAGTCTTGCTATCCTTGAATTTTCCCCATACACAGAAACGTTTGAAATTTGTTTCATCCCATCCGTTGGAAGGAATGTCCGGAGTTTCGGAAAACCAGAAACGTCCGGCATCCAGTAATGTGTAGCGGCTCTTCTTATATAAAATGCCACTCATCTCTCCTGCCTTGTTATCGTCATTTCCAGTGTCACGACCATAAGCGAGAATCTGATAATCACTCGCAAGTTGAGTTCCTAAGTAGGAACGTTGTTCCCAACTGGCTTCTTCGAATCCACAAATCTCAAAATCGTAGTCTTTGATTAATTGTGCCACACGTTCCCGTCGGTTAGTCCATCCTGTACCAGTCTCCACCTGTAAGTTATAAGTTGCTACACGCATGGACGTTTCAGTTACGGGGTCTTCGTCTTCCTCTCCATCTCCTGTATCCCACGTGAAATCAGGATAGTACAATGAATTGTCTTTATTATCTTCACAACTGCTGGCAAAAACAGAGAATATGAAGGAAATCAATGTATATATTACTATCTTTTTCATAAATCTATTATTTATATCTTTTATACTTGTTATTCATTCCATCCCGGATTTTGGGTTACAACACCGTCAGATAGTGTTATTTCCTGTCTTGGTACCGGATATAGATAATCACGGTTCTCATTCCAAGTACGGTCGATCCAGCTATAACACAACAAATTACCATAATTACCTTCCGACAAAGAGGTGCCACTTCCATCAGAAGCCAGTTTTACATACGTCACACTCCCCACATTGGGTTGCGAAGATGTGGTGTAGAAACAGACATCATTTGTTCCGTCTCCATCAATATCATACGCTTTATTGATAGCTGTAGCAGGAAGATAAAATCCTTTAAAGGATTGGGCCATACATTGCCCCTCTTTCCAGCGCATCAAATCATAATAACGGAAGCCTTCCATGACCAGCTCTATCGCACGTTCCCGGCGGATTTCCAGAATCACCCCTTTGTTATCTCCTGTGACATTCACATAACCGGTTTCCGGAGCACACATATAAGGGTCCGGAGCAAGGTTTGCTGCGTTCATATTCAGTTTTCCCGTTACTCCTGCACGCGTCCGTAATTTGTTTACCGTATTGTCGATATCAGTTTGCGTCAGTGTGCTTAATTCTGCCTTTGCTTCGGCATAGTTCAAATAAACTTCTGCCAATCTGAACAGAGGAAGGTCATTGCTTGAATCACCTGTATAGCTCATATTATCATTTGCATATTTCAGCAGGTGGTATCCGGTCATCGTGACATTCATATTTATATTTGAAGTACGGATTGTTTGCGCTAAACGCGGATCACGATTGACTATTTCATCCTTGAACTCCATTGTTGCATAATTGGGTTGGTCGGTGAAACGGTTGCCGTTCTTCATTAAATAATAATTGACCAGTTTTTTCGAAAGTCCGGGACGGCCTAATGTCGGAGAATTCTCAAAAGCCTGTACTTTATGAACCAGACTCAAATCATTATTATAATCCCTAGCCAATATGATTTCCGCATCAATCGCATTCTCGGATTTAAAGAGATTACGATAGGACTGTGAGCCGGATTGATACAATGAATATCCTCCGGAAGCAGTCATAATTTCATTAGAGGCACTTACACAGTCATTCAAGTATTTCTCATAATCACCCAATCCATGGTATTTACGATAAGTACCTTCAAATAATCCTACACGTGACTTTAATGCCTGGACAGTCCACCAGGTTACACGATAAAGTTCTTTTGTCCGGTTGGTTTCTTTAAAAACCTCTATGGCAAAATTAAGATCTTCCATTATCTTTCCCATCACAAATTCGCGTGAATCCCTGGCTTTGTATAAATCAGCATCATCCGAGCCGAGT
Source organism: Bacteroides sp. AM54-2NS (assembly GCF_003602935.1). Lineage (NCBI taxonomy): Bacteria > Pseudomonadati > Bacteroidota > Bacteroidia > Bacteroidales > Bacteroidaceae > Bacteroides > Bacteroides sp. AM54-2NS. The sequence goes on along the minus strand of NZ_QTMZ01000009.1, from coordinate 34,261 downwards.
ACTTTATCGTACCAAGGTACATCTCCAAAACGTTTCACCTTTTCAAAATAGAAATAAGCACGGAAGAAGCGTGCCAGGCTTCATATTTGTCGCGCACTTTCTGGTCTTTACAGTTTCCCAGATTATCCAATAAAAAATTAATTGATCGCAGTGCACTCCAACTCCATCCTCCACCCGTTTCCGGAATGACACGTTGCCCACTCACTTCGTCGCTTAAAGGAGATACAATCAGCATATCAGCATCGTCCCTATAAATATCACCGTCACCCGGAAAATTGTTTGAATAGAACTGGTTACTGTACAACTGTAATTGCTCTTCATTCGTAAAATAATCCTTAGTCGTCAAGCGATCTTTCGGATTTATATCCAATATGCTTTCACAAGAAGCAAATAACAACGACAGACCAACAGTCGCCCACAATGTATATTTCATTATTTTCATACTATATTCCTTTATATTCATTATTATCAGAACGTTATATCTACACCAAAAGAGTATGTCTTTGCCCAGGGATAAATATTTGCGTCACTTTTACTTGTTTTCCAGCTGTTACTTGCCGATGCTTGTTCCGGATCAATATAATCGGAATGTAGCTTAGTGAATGTCAGCAAGTTCTCACCACTAAAGTAAACACGTATTTTCTCGAAACCTATTTTAGAAAGCCATTTATCCGGCAATGTGTAACCAATAGAAAGATTCTTCAACCGACAATAAGCCAGATTCTGCAAATATTTAGTATTAACCACTGCCAATTCACGATTACTACCGAGAGCCACATATCCTCTGGGACGTGGGAAATAAGCATTTGTATTTTCTTCACTCCATACCTGGCTCATAAAGTCGGAAGGAATAAAACTAGCGTATGGTCGGGAATAAGGTCCCCAAAACATGGACGTTTCAGCACCAGGATACCAATTTTGTTTGCCAATGCCCTGAAAAAGAACTGAAAAATCAATTCCATACCAATCTGCAGAGATTCCGAAATTATAATTATAGCGCGGCAATGAGTTACCGATCACTTTCATGTCTTTCCGGTCATTAGCTGATGTTGTCTGTTCAATCTTGTTGTTACCATCCAAATCGACAAATTTGAGGTCACCGGCATGAAGTCCATTATCCAAAGCGCTTGCATTAATCATTTGGTTAACGAACGATTGGTCCACTTTATAATTCCTTGCTTCTTCATCCGTTTTAAAATAACCGTCTACTACGTATCCCCATATTTCGCCCAACTGCTGTCCTTCGTAAGGATCAGTCAGCGTTCGGTTGGGATTATCATATTTTGTCACTTTGGAGGTGTTATCTCCGATACCAGCCATTATCCGGTAGTTGAAAGGCTTGCTTGCCAAAGTAAAACTATCTCCCCAAGTAACAGATGCTTCCCACCCTTTCGTACGCAAGTCTGCCACATTCATTCTGGGAGAAGAGGCACCATATACGCCAGGCAAAGTCTTTCCTGCCATCAACATATCTTTGGTATCACGAATATATGCATCAAAAGATACATTCAAACGGTTATTAAGAAAACCCAAGTCCAAACCTATATTTTTTGTGATTACAGTTTCCCAAGTCAAATCGGTAGAGTTCGGAGCTGACTCATAGGCATAATCGCCTTTCGTAGTATCTCCGAAAGCATAGTTCATTACCGCTCCGGTATTAATCAGTTGCAGATAGTCATAATAGCCTACTGTTTTCTGATTTCCCAATGATCCGTAAGACAGTCTTAGTTTCAGATTACTTACATAGTTTTTGGCTTGTGTAAAGAAGGCTTCTTCACTGACACGCCATCCGGCAGAGAACGACGGGAAGAAACCGAAACGATGTCCTCGACGGAAACGGGAACTACCGTCATAACGTCCGCTGGCTTCAAATAGATAGCGGTCTTTATATCCATAATTCAAACGATAGAAAAAACCAAGAATCGCATATTCCTCTTGTCCTCCGGTTATGGATATATCATCACCTTTTGCCAGGTTAAAATCATCGAGAGATTCAGAGAGTAACCCGTTACGTTTCATTCCCAGTTTCTTGAAATACTTATAATCATAGTTACCTCCCACAATGACCTTTACAGAATGTGCATTTGCGAAGGTATTGTCATACGTCCCGTATAAGTTGAAAGTTTGGCGTATCTGGTTGTTTTGTATTTCCGACAAATAATTGCCTCTGGTACGTCCGTTATCCATTGTGATTGTTTCTCCCGGATTTCTGGAGTATAATACATCTACGGAACGATTCAAATTCTGCTGGTTGTAATGCGCCCAGCTGTAGTTTGCACGAACCTCAAAATGTTTGATGGGTTTCAATACGGCCTCGAACGTAGTTACAAACTCATATTCACGATCCCGGTTATGGTGGCCGCCATTCAATAATACGGCACTAACACCATCTGCCACTTCTCCTGTGTCTGTCAAACCTGTTCTGTAAACCAGAGTTCCATCCGGATGCATCGGCACAATACTTGCCAAAGCATGCCGCCCGGCTCTGGTGAAAACGTCATTCACTCCTGATAGTCCCGGATAGGTATATTCAGAATGGTAATAGGAAGTATTGTTACTCAATTCAAACCAGGAAGTGATATTGGCAATGATTTTCGAACGAAAAGTATATTTCTTAAAACGGTCCGGATCTATTCTGATAATTCCTTTCTGATTATAGTAGTTGCCTGATAGCATGTACTTCACTTTTTCGGTTCCTCCCGAAACCGTCAAGTTATGCTCCCAAGTAGGGCGGGTATTATCAAACAAACAATTATACCAGTCAAAGTTGCCGTAATATTTATACTCTCCGTTTTTTTCTACCACCCATGGACGGGAAGGATCTTCCACTTTATCATTACGGCGAATCCATAATTCATGGTAATCTTCTTGGGTATAATGTGTATAAGGGACGCCCTGGTATGTTTTGTAGAACATATCATTGATACCGGCCGAATAATAACCACGCGTCTCAAAATCCGTAGAAGTTGTCGTTTCACCAAAACTGAAACGACCGTTATAGCTGACATTGGTCTTGCCTACCTTTCCATTCTTGGTTGTAACCAAAATAACTCCATAAGCAGCACGGGCACCATATACGGCAGCAGCCGAAGCATCCTTTAAAACACTGATGGATTCTACGTCATTGGGGTTTACCTTATTTATATCTCCCTCGATTCCATCAATAATAGTCAGAGGTGCTGCATCCGCACTAATGGAGTTGACACCACGGATATTGAAGCTTCCCCCTTGTCCGGGACGTCCCGAACTAAAGTTTACGTTCATATTCGGTACAGAACCTTGCAGAAGCTGTGATAAGTTAGCAGCAGAACGGGTCGTCAGTTCATCACCCGAAACGATAGCAACGGCACCAGTCAGGTTTACTTTCTTTTGCGTACCATATCCCACCACTACCACTTCTTCCAGTGTCTTACTATCTTCGCGGAGAACTACTTGGGACAGATTTCTGCTGGTAGCAGCGTAATTAACCGTAATATATCCGATGTATGATACTGTAATCGTACTGTTTTCGGGAACATTAGCCAAAGTATAACGTCCGTCTACATTCGTTATTGTACCCAAAGAGCTGCCTTGCACCATCACACTGGCGCCAATAATCGGCTCTCCTTTTTCATCGACTACCCGACCGGATATATTTCTTTTGTTCGCATTACTGGTTTGTTGTTCAGAATCCGTAACTTTCTCCTTCAAATAAATTTTTGTTTTTCCGATCTCATAGTTTATGTTAGTACCGAGAAACAAATCATTCAGAACTTTAGATAGTTCCTGATTCTTTGCTTCTACCGTCACTATTCGATCCGGATTGACGATCGTACGGCTATAAGCCACCGTAAGACCAGTTTGCTGTGTAATGGCAGAGAATACTTTCTCCAGCTTTACTTGTTTAAGATTCATTGTCACCTTTTGGGCAGAAGCGGAAACGCTTATGATTATCCCCAGCAACAATACGAGCAGAACTTTGTGTTTCATACTACTTGCTTTGATTAAAGTTAAACTTAGATTTAAAATCTCATTTATGCTTAGTAGACACACAAGTCAAAAAAGCGGGTGAGAGAAAAAAGAGTTTTTTTTCATAAGCCTAATTTATTTCATAACATTCTTATCCTAAAACAGTAAAGGCTGCGTATATACACAGCCTGTCCTCATTCTATTATCCTATCCAGTATATTTTACTTCTTTCCGTCCTATTTCATTCGGACTGTCACTTCTTTCCGGACTTCATCATATTCAAATTTTACCGGCGCAATCTTTTCCAAATCCTGAAGCACCTTCTCCAGTATCGTATTATCCGAGGTCAACGTATATACATATTTCGATGCCTGCTCATCCTCTATCTTAAAGTTTACATTATACCAGCGGTTCAGAACCTTGACCACTTCTGCCAGAGGAGTATCTTTAAAAGAAATCACATTGTCTTTCCACATTGAGCCTTGCTTTGAATGATCGTTTTTGATTATCCGGCACTGGTCACTTTCTTTATTATATATCAGTTTCTCGCCCGGCAGTAACGGGTATTCTTTTGCAGAGGAGAGAGTCAGGTTTACATGTCCTTCATCCAGACAGATCACAATGTCTTTATTCTCCGGGTAGGCTTGTACATCAAAAGAAGTACCCAGTACATGAACGGAAGGTCCGTTCAGATTAACAATAAACGGACGTTTTTTATTCTTGGCTACCACGAAATAGGCTTCTCCCACCAGGAAAACTTCCCGCTTACTCAATCCGAACTTTTTAGGATACTTCAACCAGGAATCTGAATTGATATAAACTCGTGTCCCGTCTTGAAACATCATCTGTATCCGCTCTCCTTTGGCAACACGAATTTCCTCATACTCCGTAGTGCCGAATAAATCCACCCGGGAATTGATCTGTAAATAAAGACCTATCAGGAAAATAACGGGAATCAAGATTGCAGCCACACGGAAGCAGATACGTTTGATCTGTTTGCGTGATATGTTCTTTTGGATCTGATGGTACATCTTTTCTGAAGGTATAGTATGGTCTACATATATTTCTGCCGTTTCGGCTTTTAAATATTCTGCCTCCCGAGTCATCACAGCATCCAGGTAAGTGTTCCCTTCTTCTGTGGCAAACCATTCCGCCACAAATTTTGCATCCTCCGGTGTAGCAACTCCGGCAAGCACTTCTTCTATTTGTTTATCAGTGGGTCGATTCATTCTCTTTTTATCTTAAATAGTGGACACTTAAATATGTCATTAGTGTGACAAAAGTAACAATTATTAGCATTTTACTTAAATGAATACGTAACATTTTCAATGCTTCTGTATAATGTGTTTTGACTGTATTAACAGACAGATTCATCCGTTCGGCTATTTCCTGATTCGTTAGTTCCTCTTTCACTTTCATCAAACAAATACTGCGTTTCTGCGGTGGAAGCATATCTACCGCTTTATAAAAAGAGGCCATCAATTCTTTCTTCTCCAGATTTTCTATCAGATTATCTTCGTAGACAGGCGTCGATTGGGCTATCTCATAGTTCTTGCTGATTGCACTATTCTCATTACGAATCAGATTTAAGACATGATTTTTCGTCATAGTGAACAGATAGTTCTTAAGGCTGATTCCTACATGTAGTTCCGACCTAAATTCCCATAAACGGGCAAAGACATGTTGTACTACATCTTCTGCCATGTCTGCATTCATTAAATAACGGTAAGCTAATACATATAGCAGCTTATGATATCTGTCATAAGCTTGTGTAAAAGCTCCTTTATCTCCTTTTTCTATGAAGGAAAAGAGCTTCTCGTCATCTGTATTAGTGTATTGAGCTGATTTATCTAACATTCCTTGGATTTTGTTTAATTGTTTTTCCAAAAGAACAAAAGACGTATTACAATTAAGTGTCTTTCACAAAACAAAAGTAGTAAAATTTAGAAAAGGTGGCACACATTCCAATAAAAAAAGTCCCCGATTAACAATCCCCCATTAAAAAGAGGAACCGTTAATCAAGGACTACTCCACTAACTAATTAACAATGTATTATAAATGATAGGTAACAATTCTTTCTTCAGGTGAATCGATCCAGAGGCGCCATACTCCTTCCGACACTTTTTCCGGTGTTCCGATATTTGCTTTAGGTGGACGACGGCTTTTGATGGTCAGATAGCCTTTCCCTTCTGTTGCTTTCACTTTCATCGTTTTGCTGTTCATATAGACATGGATATTGCCATTCGGAGTGGGTACAGTGCCTTCCATCCATTTCAATCCTCCCAACACAGGAGCAATAGCAAACTCTTTATATCCTTCTTTTACAGGTTTCACTCCCAGATAATATTTGCCCAACAGGTAGATAGGACTCGCTCCCCAGGCATGGCATAAACTCTTTCCGTATGGGCGGCCATACATGGCAAGATGTTGCGTTCCGGTTTCTTCGGGGTTATATTTCTCCCAGAAGGAGGTAGCGCCTTCCTTCAACATTCCACCCCAATAGGCTTTCATTTCTTTCATTACAGCATCCTGTTCGCCAAGAGCACAAAGTGCTTCCAGTTCGTAAAAACGCATATAGGGAGTTGTTATTTTCAGAATACTGTCATTCAGCAGAACAGACTGTTTAATGGCTTGTTGCTTATCTTCATTCAAATATTGAAAGAAGACAGAAAACATATTCGCATAGCGGGTGACTGCATCACTTTGCTGACCGTTGACGCAGTTATGTACAAATGCCTGTTTCTCGTTATTCCAGAAGGCAGGTTCTAACTTTGCTTTCAAAGCAGCAGCCAGTTTCTCGTATTTCTGTTTGCCATTGGCATCTCCAACCAATTCCGCACACAAAGCCATCGTTTCCAGACTTCTGCAAAATAAGATTTGTTCAAAAGAGAGTTCGCCTTTTTTATCCAGATAGCCGTCTGCCCAGTCCACAAATACCCAGTCACCGGTCATACCTTCTACCATGCCATTCTTATTGGTACGTCCCAACACGTAATCCATCATTGTTTGCATACGTGGATACAGTTGGTTGACAAAATGGCGGTCGCCACTATACATATAATAGTCATATACGCTAAGGAACCAGTAGAAAGTATAATCCATGATTGTATTACTGTGGCTGGTCACAGGGTCTTTGCCACGAAGTAACCAGATTGTACGTTTGACGGATTCGTTATCAAAGAAAAGATAATAATTCATCAAATAACTTTGAATGGCATCGCCACTCCATACCCAACGGTCACGTTTGATACCGTCAATGAAGAATTCGCGGGTAGTGAGATGCATGGTGTATGCGCCAACTTCCCAAATACGATTCAGTTCTTCATCATTGCAACGGAAAATTCCGCGGTATTCTTCAGGAAGATATTCATATTGCATGGAGACTTCTCCAATCTGTACATCCGGCTCGTGAGATACATAGACATAACGGAAGGCTTTGCTGTTCTCCAATGTATATTCGTTTTCAGAATTACTCAAAGGAGAAGTGCTGCGGATAGCAAGGTCGGTCACTTGTCCCGGTTCGAGCAAGAGTTTGTCCAATGTTTCGCAATATGCTTTATCTTTTGCTTCTTCCGGGCTTTCACCATAATAAATTTCTATTTTTCCTTTTCCGGAAAGATTCTTCAATGTGATAAATCCGAATGTTTCTTTTCCAAAATCATAAAGGATACCTCCTTCGGGCTGTTCTGTCTTCGTAACAGGTTGCTGCGGTTCACGCATCAGACTGAATTGGGAAGGACGTTGGGTAGCTCCGTCAAAGTTCCAGCATCCGGCATCCATATAGATAGTGGCAGATGTGTCACTGGCTTTTCCGCTCTCGTCAATCCATTCTTTATCTTCGTAAGTTACACGCCAGGAAGAGTCTGAATTCACCGTTTTTCCCTTCACATAAATAGTGGGAGGAGTAGCCTGATTCCAGACTTTAATGTTCAGATTATGTTTTCCGGCCGGAAGCAACATGGTTTCCGGCATACCGAACTGGAGCTTTCCATCCAGTTTGACGTTGTACTTTCCTTCGGCAGCAATAAAGATCTCTTCCGGCTCGGAAAGATTCAGTTGCTTGCTGAATTCTACGACAACATAATGACTGTCCGTTTTCCAAAAAGGAGGAAAAAATGCACCTCGTTCCATACGACGGTTATTCATTTGATTTCCCAGCCAGATTTCGTAGTCTCCCGGATACCATATCCAGGTCTGGGCAAATGTGCTGCTTGCCAAAGACAAGGCACTAAGCAATATCATATATTTCTTTTTCATTATTCTTTCTATTACTAACAAACTGAATCGTAAGAAATAATTCGTTCCACAGTGGTTGACGTTTAGTTCCACATCTGTTTCCCTTTAGTTCTACAATTGTTTTCCTTTAGTTCCATATCTGTGGAACGAATCACGTATTACAGTTAAATGACTTGTCAATACCTACTGGATATTTAGTAAATCCTTATATCCTACTTCCAGTCCCGCACGTTCACGAATAACACTATCCACCTTCGGACCATTGTTTTCCCATACATTTCCCGGACCATTGGCATTTTGCAGATACTTCTCTCCTTCTGTCCAATTATCACGTACAGTAATAAAGGAAGAACCTTCATCCGTATAAAGATAGAACCAGTGATTAGGGTCGTGTACATACCCCGGCTTATAAATACTATGCACGCAATTCTCCGTTACATAACTTTTCGGCTGCGAACCGAGTGTGTAAATACCTGCCACATCATACATGTGTTTCGCATAATGATGAATCAGATTGGCATGTACTCTGTTATTACGCATACAATTCACAGTTTGCGTCCATCCCCAACCAAGACTGATACCACTATAAGGCACTTCACTGATTTCATTATGCTCGATATTGACGTCTCCTACATATCCCGCAGCAATGGCAAGGCATCCCCAATCTTCATTGCCTATTTCCGTGAAATAACAATTATTGATTTGTTGCTGTGTGCATACTTCCCGACGATCAGCAGGATCGTATGGCAAATGCGTCTCATGGGCAGCCGGAGAAAAACTGCCGACTAACAGACCATTTCCGGCAATATCGCGGAAGAGACAGCCACGAACAACACCGCCTTGCACCGCTTCTTCATAATCCAATCCGGTTGAACCTAAATGCTCGAACCGGCAACGCTCGAAATCAATCTGCCTTGCAGCAGCCACACGAACAGCAGCTGCGGGACGTCCCAACCATCCTTGGTTATCCAACGGATGATTCAAGTAATCCCGTTGCATTTTCGGATCAATCCGGTAACCATCTGTCAGATACATACCTGCCTGAAGAGGTACATGTCCTTTTTCTGACGGACGCATCCATGTAGTATAGGAAAAAGTAATTTTCTCGAAACGAATATGACACACAGGACGATCCACAGTTCCTTCCACCCGTACTAATGTCTCAACAGCAGGTACGATCACTTTCGCCTCCTGCATCTTCTCTCCTTCCCGTGGATAATAATATATCTTACGGGCATCTATATCATGATACCATTCTCCGGGTACATCCTGCAATTCGCGGGCATTTGTCAGATAGAAAGCAGAATTATGTCCGTCTGTCGTCACCATCGGACGCGGCCAGGGATGCTCAAACTGAATCCGACTTTCCGGTTGATGAAAACGTATTGCCGCGCTATCTCCCTGCACTTCAACTGAACGAATCCGAAGATTGGCAACACACCACATCTGATGTAATACCATCTCGGCATATTTAGCTTTCAAATTCCCTTTATTATCAATAAGCCTGCGAATGGAAACTGCAGGTACATAAAGAATTTCATTCTTCTCATCCACACTGCAAATGCGATTCATCTTTTCGAAATCCTCCACATCACGGGCACGAACTGCCTTTTTTCCATTCACCCACAACTGGCGGAAATCCAATGGACGTCCATTAAATACCGGTACATCTGCTACCCAAACTTTCCCTTGCTTCTTCCAGCCATTTATGCTGATTCCTCCACTCAATATCACTTTTTCATCGCCTACCGAGCGAATGATTGTGGGCGATTCTTTGGTTCCGCTATCTTCCGGACGGATAAAAAACGGTTCATGGAAGGCATAGGTTCCACCTTCCATATAGATTGTGATTCCACCTTGAATACGGTTATCCTCTGTCCTGCGCCATTCTCGTGCTTGTCGTAAGGCAGAAGTCAGCGTGGCTTTAGGAGATTGACGAGTTCCGTCGTTGAAGTCACTACCCTTGGGAGAAATCCATATCTCACCGGCCAATAGCCAGTGACTGCACAAGATACATATAGCCGTTACAAATAACTTTTTCATGATTTTTTTCATTTCTGTATACTAAACAATCCGGACTATCTGGCAAGAGGCATCCATACAGTCATTTCTCCCTTTTCTCTGTTTCCCCAGGCATAATAAGGAATCAAACGGATATTTACTGTCTTTTCAGCCTGAACAACCGGCCGGTAAAGCACTCCTTCCCACGAAGTTGCAGATGCCAGACGTGCCATTCCTTCAAGTGCAACAATCGGACTGCCTTCAATTGTGATTTTCTTCGGAGTTAGTTTTATATCAGCGGGAATCAATACGTTATCAATCTTTTCCCCGTTTGCAATATCCATACTTTCCAGACAGTAAACCAACGGCCCGCGCTTCACGACCACCTGATTACGAATCTCCTCTGCTAACGGATGGGCTTCGAGCAAACGGACAGGCATATCCATCACCAGCTCCACTACATCCCCCTTCTTCCATGTACGATTTATTTCCGCATACGAATTTGCCTTTGCATTGGTTTGCAGCGGCTGTCCATTCACTGTGAGCGTAGTCTTTTCGCACCATTCAGGAATACGTAAGAAGAGCGAGAAAGCACCCGCCTTACGAGGAACTCTATCCAACGTTACGCGTACCTTTCCTTCCCAGGGATAATCCGTCTCTTGTGTTAATGCCAGCTCTCCTTTGTCTTTCCAAGTCGTAGTCAGCGTATTTGCACCATACAAGTTACAGTAAATGCCTTCCGGACTCAATGTGTAGGCGTAATTCTGTGCCTGACACAATGTACGCAATGTATTCGGCGGGCAGCAGAAACAACTGATATATTCCGTCCGTTCTTTCGGCCAGCGAAGCGTGTAAGGAAGATCGGCACTGATACGAAGCGGATTGGTATAGAAATATTTCTTTCCGTCCAGACTGATACCGCTCAATACACTATTATAAAGACAAGTCTCTACAAGGTCAGCATATTTCGCATCCCCTGTCACTTCCAGCATACGCCAGTTGAAAAGCATATTTCCGATATTGGCACATGTTTCATTGTGCGCTGTACTATTCGGCAACTGATAAGGACGTCCGTAGCTCTGATGTACCTTCTGAATACTATCCGGCTCATAGCAAGTCCCGTCCGGTGACGTTCCATCATAAAGAGCACCACAAGCTCCGGTCACGTACATCTTCCGGGTGACAATATCATTCCAGATACTAATCAGATTTTTCATCAATTGTTGTTCGCCTGTCTCGGCATATACATCCGCTACTCCTGCATATAGATAATTTGCACGTACGGCATGCCCCATTGCACGATACTGGTCGCGGAAAGGAATACGGTCCTGATTATCGTCCGTACCGTTCTCCACCATACCACGGATATCAATCAGATTCTTTGAAAGTTCCAGATAACGGGGATTTCCTGTGGCACGATACATTTCGACCACTCCCATATAATGTGAAGGGCAAATGGCATTGCGAGCCAGTTCGGCAGAAGCCGTTTCGTAAAAATGGCAAAGAAAATCCGTTGCTTTTACGGCAGCATCAAAAAGAGTAGTCTTTCCGGTGGCACGACGATGCACAATACCCGCCATCATCAGGTGTCCCAAGTTATATGTCTCAAAGTTCAGCCGATTGGCAAAAGCTCCTTTTTCATTCTCGTCACCTACTTTCGTTCCGATGACTGTTTGTTTATGCTGATCCCCTAATGCATGAGAGTCAATACCTTTATTCAGTTCTTCGATAACAACAGGCGTATGTATATAACCATCTGCACGTTGGGCTTTTACGACACAAGTAATAAAGTTATCCATTAACTTATCCAGTTCCGGATCTTTATTGACAGCATAGACAGAAGCCACACCCTCCATCCATTTATACATATCTCCGTCATGGAACGGAGGTCCCCAATGTTCACCCTTACACACACCAGCGGCAATCTCAAAATTACGGAAACCGTGGGATATTTCTGGTGTGTTCCAAGTATTCCACATACTTTGCAGGGAAGTCCGGCTAAATATCTGAAAGCGATCTCCCCAGAATCCATCTGTCCAATGTACGGCACTGATTCCGGTATTCGCCATCTTCGCAAAACGGCTCTGACTCATATCCGTCAATCCATTGCTTTGCGCAAGTGCTCCCGTAACGGAGGCGGAAGCTAAAAGAAGTAACAGTTTTATCTGTTTCATTAATATGGATAATTTAAAATTTACACAATATCTTTATAAAAAGACGTGATTATCCGTATTTTGTACTCAATAAAACGAAAGCGAAGATTGCTAAGCAACCCTCGCTTTCAGTAAAAAAGATCTGTATTAATCTTTATTTCTTATTTATCAGGTGTATAATTCAACTCCGCCTTTCTCGCCTGCGAATGTTGAAATTGTCGTGCAACCTTATACTCATGTCCGTCTTTTAATAAATAACTCCCTGTCTGCTTAAACCAAAAACCGACATTCGCATCTATACATTGCTGCCGGATATCCAATACCCACTCGTAATCACATACCCGGACTTCTTTGCCTGACTCTCCTCCTGCCACTACCTGTTCCACCCACTCTCCCAGCTCACCTCTGAAATCAATCCGACTAAGAAGCGGCTCGCAGATAATGATTTTATGTTTAATAGGCATTTCTTTATAAATAGGTAAACGATAATCCACTCTATCCTGGTTCTCCATCGTGCAGCAAATGGTCACATTGTCATAGCCATCTCCCAATCGGGAGGCAGACACTGTTGCAACCGGTCTATCCGTTTAGTGATAAAGAGGAAACGAAGATCCTGTCGTATCCGCATCATCTCCCACGCTTCGGCACGCCATTCATCCGCATCTTCAATGAGAAAATCTGAAGTAAAACAGGTATATACCAAATTTCCCGAAGGTATCTTATACGTACCATTCTTTTTACGCTGCAAGGGTAAATCGAACTTTTCTGTCTTTGTCACCACCGAACTGTCTTTTCCATATTTACCATCCGTCCGATATACATAACAATGACGGCAGCCTTCACTTAATTTGTGACAGCCGTGCCAAAGATTCCACATTGAAGCTTTTTCACCCATCTTCTTTTTTATTGAAAAATATATTTAATATTACATATACATAACTATAAAAAGAGTGCACCTTATTCTTTATCAGAAAAAAGGTGCACCAAAACACAAACAAAACAAACAATAGAGCGACCTTCACAGGCAGCCGATCCACGAGGGATCTTTATCTTAATCTGCCCATCTTGACAAGGACAACATTCACATTTTCAGATCATGTAATTCAGAACATCACAGCAGAAATCTTCGCCCTCATACTGCTTATATGTCAGATACAAATATTATTATACAATTTGCTCTATTAAACCCGATGTCACTTTACAAAGATAACACTATTCTATGTATTTCTATGAAAATGCCCAAAAAGAATTATTCTTTTTCTCATTCCAAACTTTAGCTATAAGCCATAACATACAAGCTGAATGTCTAAAATTCATCATTTCACATATCGCTCCAGCCCTTCCTGCAGGAACTCTATATATTTTGGAATATCTTCATTATATGCATAAGATTTATTCAACGGATTACCGTCATTATCCAGCAATACATAAAAAGGTTGGGCATTTGCTCCAAACTTCACCCGTTGCAGATAGCTCCATTTATCGCCTACTGTTCGTAAAGTGCGTTCCGTATCATTCTCCACAACATTTATAGGCTCATTCAATGGAGTTTTATCATCCACATACAAAGAGATAAGTACATACTTATCATTGATGATACCACCCACTTTACTATCTGTCCATACAGCCGCTCCATCTTACGACAATTCACACAACCATATCCGGTAAAATCGATCATCACAGGCATTCCCTGTTGTCGTGCATACTCCATACCTATTTCATAATCCTTGAATTTGGGGTGGACCTCATTCGAATATAAATTAAAGTCCTGTGTCATCACAGGAGGAGCAAATGCACTGACAGCTTTCAAAGGTGCCCCCCAAAGTCCGGGAATCATATATACAGCAAATGCTAAAGAAACAAGCGCAAGAAAGAAGCGCCCCACGCCTACCCTGTTTTCATCACCGTCATGCGGAAACTTGATCTTTCCCAACAGATATAACCCCATTAGTCCGAAAATCACAATCCATAACGCAAGGAAGGTTTCCCTATCCAAGATTCTCCAACCATAGGCTAAGTCCGCAACCGACAAAAATTTCAAAGCAAAAGCCAGTTCCAGAAAACCCAATGTCACTTTAATTACATTCATCCACCCTCCTGACTTAGGCATTGATTTCAGCCACGAAGGAAAAAGAGCAAACAGTGTGAATGGTAAAGCCAAAGCGATGGCAAAGCCTAACATTCCGATAGCAGGAGCAATCACGCTACCTGTCGTAGAAACCTGTACGAGCAGAAAGCCGATAATCGGCCCTGTGCAAGAGAAAGACACTAGAGATAACGTAAATGCCATCAGAAAAATGCTTAATAGGCCACTCGTCGCTTCCGCTTTGCTGTCCACTGCATTGCTCCATTTAGAAGGTAAAGTAAGTTCAAATGCCCCAAAGAAAGAAGCTGCAAAAACAACCAACATCAGGAAGAAAAGAATATTGAATACGGCGTTTGTTGATAAAGCGTTCAATGCACTGGCACCAAATATTAAAGTAATTGCTAATCCCAGTGTTACATAAATCACGACAATTGAAGCACCATAAGTCCATGCATCCCGAATCCCTTTCTTCTTATCCTTGTTTCTTTTCAGGAAAAAACTCACAGTCATAGGAATAATCGGCCATACGCAGGGAGTGAACAAAGCCAATAATCCGCCAAGAAATCCAGTGACAAAGACATACAACCAAGATTTATCCTCTTGAGAATGTTCTTCACCTAACACTTGCAATTCATTGATTACCGGTTTCCAAAGATCACTTTCCGATTGCTTCTCTACCACATTTACCGGAGCTTCTTCTTTCCCTTTTGCAACTATTAAATCTGCTTCTGCTTTTTTCCCATATTTAAAAGGAATTTGAGTCGGAGGTAAACAGCTCTCATCGTTACAAGCTCCAAACTCCAGAAACCCATCCATAAAGTAATCATTTCCTGTAAATTTCACTTTTTGGATAAACTGTACCGTATCTTCAAAATAGCGCACATTCATCTCGAACATCTTATCATAGATGCTGATTTCTTTTCCAACAGGTTGCAATTTACCCATTGTTTCTACATGATTACTCGCATTGATGTTGAAAGTAGCGGAAATAGGCCCATCATCCCCTAGCCCGGTCGAATACACATGCCATCCTTTCTCTATCGAAGCAGTAAACACGATTTCCGCTTCCGTTTCAGATGTCATTTTCAACTCATTTTTGAACTTTACAGGCTCTTTGATTTGTGCTTGTATATTCCCGATTGTGTACCAACTCAATAATAAAAATAAAATAATTCTCATTTTTCTAAGTTCTAAATTATAATCTATTATACAACAAATTTATTTCACTGTTCATATTCTATTGTGGTCGTTGGTCCCTTATATCTTTCAGCATCTCTATATATTCTGGAGAAGGATTCTTATTAGAAGTATCTGCATTTGATGGCGGGGGTATCACTTTGATGAATAAGAAGATACAGAATATTACCCAAATAAGATTTATTGCTAAAAAAATCCAAACTTGTTTCATACGTTGTCGTTGTTTTTCTTTAGTTTCATTACGATATTTATCAGCAATAGACAAATATCGTCCATCGCTAACAAATAATCTATGAGCAGCAAAAGTGAATATAACAGCCAAAAGTATACCTAACTCTTCATTGTTTTGTACTTCCAATGAATGTAATACTCCAACTATTGGGCCAACAAAAACAAAAGTAAACAATGAGGTCGGTAGTAATAACCCTGCTACTTCTGGCGACCGCTTTTCTCCCCACAATCTAAGCTGCCATATATATGTTCGATAAAACAGATATTCATATATCTCATATATTTGTTTAAGTATATTCATTCTCAATACATTTATGAAGCAAAATGGGGATGCTCTCACTAACACCTTATCGAGAAGCATCCCCTTTAACTTAAGAGAAAATTTATTTCACAAGAGATTTAGTCTTACTAATATAAGTTTTCTACTTCCGGCTTGTTGTAAATGAGCGAGCCAAAAGTTCCCGCAGGGCGTTTCAAAGGTACAGATGGTACTCTGATGATTTCATCTTTTGAAGAACGTGTCAAACCTGCTCTTCCACTACGTTTAACAGGTTCTCCTGTAGTCGGATCCACCCCTTGAACATCGCATAGTGCCCAATATAATGGATAATTAAAATCAAAATTGTCCCAATCTCCGAAAGCATAAGGGAATACATTATCAATATCATCTTCATAGCTTGAGTTTTGATTATTCAACATGACATCCGGGTCAATACCGTCAGCATAATCTCCCCAGTCTTTTGCATTGAAAGAACGGAAAGTAATTGGAGCAAATTCATAATATTTATTTCCATATTTATATTCTTGCACTTCCATTCCTACGTTCTTTCCTTCCGTGCGACTACCAAATAATTTCACAGGAAAATCTATGCCTCTTAATCCACTAATTATCAATTCACTGGCGGAAGCCGTTTCTTCCGAACAGATGATTCTTACAGATTTAAGATTTAGATCATCACCATCTCCAAAACGGATATATTCATCTGCACCGGAATTACGTTGCATTCTCATAAATACATCCGAACGATGTGATGTACCAGCGATAGAAGCGGCTAAATAACGAGCTAATTCAACAGAACCTCCATTGTTAAAACGTAAATCCAAAATCAAATCTGTGATGCCTTCAGCCTTGAACTGTTGAATTACATATTTCAAGTCTTCCTCAAAATTCAAATCAAAACCTAGATAAACTAAATAACCGATATTGAATTTATTCTCTTTTTTGTCTTTGATAAACATTGAGTTCAAGATAGGACTATTATTATAACTACCAGTGGTTAATGTAGTAGTTCCATCCACCAAATCATAGTCGCCCCGGTTTTCATCAAAGATTTTACGCCTATAGCCGATCTTAAAAGTTTCACCTCCACCTGCATAAAACAAAGTGCTCATATATTGCTGGTAATTACTCTTATTCAAAGTCGTACCATTCACAGCAACGATTACATCCCCCCGTCTCAATCCGGCTTTTTGAGCAGGAGATTCTAGATATACATATCCAATGGCTAATCCAATAGTTGTTTTATCCGGCATGTAAGAAGAGAAAAACGTTCCAAGTCCCGATCCTACAACACTTGTTGCACGAGTATTTGCACGAGTTCTACTGGAACCAGTTTCCATAATATAAGAATAGATATAACGCTTGCCTGCATTGACTGAAAATGCACGATAAGTTCCGCCATCCTCAATATTAGTTTTCATTGGTAAAAGATAAGTTGACAGAAAATTATCATAAGAAACCGATGCATAATCTACATCTAGTGTATTATATTCTTCTTTAAAGAGATAATGTTCCTTCAAATATTTATCCATATACTCATTAAGAGCCAAGTCTTCTGCCGCTCCGGATCCTCCTCCTTGTGTGATAGTACATACTGTAACAGGAGCTTTATATCCTTCCACTTGTACAACCACAGTCAATATTCGTTCTTTTCCGGATTCGTTTTTATTAATTTTCACCTTTAATCCCCCTTTACCGGCAGCAGAATTACCACTGGTATTAGTTATAGTAGCCCAATCTGCTCCTGTAGAATATTGTAGAGAAGGAGTCCATTTTCCAGAAGCCGTAAACGAAATTTCAACAGTCTCTCCATAAATAGAAACCGTCTTTTCCGTTTCAGTACCAATCGCAGTGATTCCATTATCAGTATCACCGACATCTCCCCCGTCGTCGCTATCCGAACAATTACTGAAAGCAATCAGACACAAGGCAAGCAATACTATACTATAAAAGCTATTAAATAAGTTTTTCATCTATCATTATTATTAAATTAGAAAAATTAAAAAGATTATTGTGCCGGAGCTTCTACTACGGTTTTAGAAACCTCATAAAAACGTCCTTCTTCGTCCATCCAGGTTACATTGATATTAGTAGGTAATGTTCCATAAACACTTCCTGAATAAGTAGTTGTTTGTTTTACTCCGTTTTTCATTACATACCTGATTTGTTCATCATACATACCAGTCAGATAATCTGCCGGTCCGGCAAATACATAAAATACTTTGCAGGCAGCCTTAGGTTTCACAGTGTAAGAAACGGTATAAAACTTATCTTTTTCTATCTTGTCAATCGTCACTTCCGGCACACTGGCATTCCATAAATCCGGGTCTCTGTCTTTTCGCACGTAAGTCGGCTTCGCACTGGTGTATTCCTTCTTTGTTATGGTTGAAGAAGGGTTACCATCAGTATCAACTGCTATCATGAACAGTACATATTCCGAATTAAATGCTATGTCCTCGATCACCAGTTGATGATTTTTCAGTTCAGCAGCAACAATTTCAGTAACATTATCATTCATAATTAATGCTTGTTTTACCATTTCTTCATTTCCCCAATACGGATAGTTTTTGAAATCACTCAATTTCATGTGAACATAACGGAACTTTTCCGGATTTCCAGTCGGGGTCAACGTTAAAGTCGTAGACACAGTTCCTGCCTCTATTGCCACGTCTACCGAGATTGATGAATTATAAGATATTTCTTTGGAATCAGCCTGTACTTTGACTAATGACCCGAGTTGCCCTTTTTCATTTAATGCTACTGCAATAAAAAAGCCTTTTGTTCCCGGTTCTAAAGAGGCTCTTTCAAAGTTTTCTACCTCTTTGGAAGAATCTCCATTTTTAATAAGATAGGAAATAACTTCCTTGTCGGTACCATAATTTGCCAGAGTTTGCTCCTTCATATAAGAATAATAGAACTTATAACAGTCAGTTCCGGGAGTAATAGTCGCACTTACACTTGAAACCGTAGTAACAACACTATTAATATTTATCGTCGCTGTCCCGTCATACGTCAACGCAGGCACAGGAATCTCCACAGCTACCAGTTCTTCTGTTTTATACCCTTTTTCTTCTTTATAAGGAATAGCCCAAAGTACATACGTTGTTCCAGGTATTACCTTTGGAAGAAAATCTAACACCTTACCTTCCAACGGCCCGTTATAATCCGAATACTGTTTGGTTCCTCCCCCATAAGCCAGATCATCAATAACTCTTTCGGGTGAATAATTCGGTTTATCTAAAATCCCTGTATAATAAACGTCACAACCCTTTCTGATTGCAGAAACCGTTGCACCTTCAAACGTTATATCCGAAACCTTCAGTTCTACTGTTGCAGCAGTCTTAATCACGCTGGCAATCACGTCATCAGGTAGATATTCAATACCAGCTTCAGATGGAGGTACTGCCCAAATCATATATGTCTTTCCGGCTTCAGGATCCTTGCCTATCAGTTCTGCCAATGAAACTTTATCAAGAGCTGCTGTCTTCATGTACATACGGGCAGCATATCCGTTCACTAATTCAGCTACGGCCTCTGCACTATATTCATTCATTTCCAGCACTCCCAAATAATACATTTCTACACCATTCGTCAAAATAGTAGAAACCGTTTGACCTTCAACAGATATAGTAACAGGAGCCTCACCTATTATCACCGGAATCTCCGAGATTATGCTCTGCCCATTAGACGCAACAGCCATTACTGCCACTTTGCCCCCCGTTTCTGCATACTGATTCTCTGCAACAGGAGCATAATAGTCAATCCCTTTCCTGTCAATGAAGCTTTCCAACCGTCAGGCTTCGTTACGGTATACTTAGAAATACCACTCATTTCAACCGAAATCAGTTTCTCCTCACCGTTTGCAAAATATTGTTTTCCCGATAATATCTCACATTTCAATTCCTTGGATTTCAGAACTTTCAATATTGTGCCGTCTTTCAGAGTAAAATAAGCATAATCATCATCCTGACTTACCGCACTGAAAAGAGAGGTATCCCCCGTCCCTTCGCCGGATGCATACACACCCGTAGGTTCCCAAGTCTTTCCACCATCCGTAGAAATCTCCCACTCTTTCGTATTCGTATTAATGCGAATCTTAGGAGCGGTAGCCGTTACAGGCATCATATTCCCTTCTCCATCTTTCAGGAATGTCTTCTTACCGTCCGTGCTGGTTATTCCCCAATAATAAATGCCATCTTCTTCGTTTTTTATCACAGTTATTTGCGGAGCATCTTCTCCGTTTTCACCATTACGGATAGTTACTTCTGTCTGGTCTGAAAACTTAATTGTATAACTTCCGTCTTCATTCTCCAATACAGAAGCGATTGATTTATTTTGAGACAAAGCATCAGTCAGTGTCTTCAATGTCGAAATATCAGTCTGCACACTTTGCAAAGAAGCTTCTAACTTATCCATGCGATCTTCCAAACCGGAAATCGAATTCTTCAAATCATCGTCATTATAGCATGACGAAAATGTCATAACACATATAGCCAGGAAATACATACATTTTCCTATGCCACCTAAAAATTGATTTCTTCTCATACCCATAAAAAGTTTAATGATTAGAGAAAAACCGCACGATAGATTTACACACTATCGCGCGGTAAATTAGTTTTGCCGATATTTATTTGGAATGAGGATGTTTACCTAATTTCTTCAAATCAAGATAAATAACGCTTTCACTTCTCATGACTCCCGGAGTATTCACCTTCACCTGTTCATTAACAATCAATTTTGCAGGAACCCGGTTATCTTTCTTCACTACTTGAGGTTTCGCTATTCCCTTTATTCCTTTTTTCAATTTCGGAGCATCGGGGAATAATACGGAAGGATCAGTAATGATACCTTTTTCTTTATCATAGAATACTGTATAAAGATCGCCAATTACTTCATTTCCGTCAGCATCGGCACCAATAGGCACACATAAAGCAACCAGTCGTTTGGCTTCACTTGTCTTATCATACGATTGAGTAGTTGAGTTGACACCTGATAAACCATAATCCAGACAATGCTCTTTCCATACATCCATACATTCCTGATAAGTATAATCACCACTTGCGGAATAGTTATCTTCTGTAATGCTATAATATAGTTTGGCAACATCCTTTACAATAGAATACTGAACTGTAAAGTTGCCCAAATCACTCATATAGGCATTCAGTTGCATCGTTGGATTCGGCCCTGCTATAATAGCTTCAGTCGTAGCTTTCACAATCTTCACATCTGTCAATACGCCATCCCAGTCTTCTGCCATATAAGCGAATGTATATTCCGTTCCAGGATTCAAACCGGTCCATTTAAAATTTTCTACTCCTCCATTCGCATTCGCGGCCCATATATTTGAATTTTCTGACATCAGATATTTAATCAGTTCAGCCTTATTAGCTTCTTCAAGTAAATCCGGTGTCATAATGTATTGGTGATAATATACTGCCGTTTCCTGATTATAAGTATAGGTTAATTTCAAGCTTGTCCGTCCCGGATCGGAAATAGTAATATCTATCGTAGCTTTAGATGCTCCCGGATTATCCGTTACTTGTGCTTTGGTAGAAAAAGTTTCCGTTTTCACTTTTGATAATTGTCCATACTCATTACGACCTACATAAGCAACAACATAAGAACCATTCGGATCAAGAGCATGTTGGTAATCTGTAGTTGCATACGAGCCTTCCTGACTGAAGTTATATTCTTAATCCCCCATCCTTCTTGATCTAAAGCTTGTGCCAATGCTGTCATTGTTGCTTCATCGGCATTTTCATAAGGTGCCCAGTCAGCAGCGCTGAATATACGATAAAACATGGCATAACAAGTTTTCTCCATTTTTACATCCATGTTAACAATAGAGGCACCTGTCTTTGTAATCTTCAGATCACATTCTGCCTCGTCCGGGTTATCAGGAATTTTTTTCAATTGGAAATCCTGCCGTACATAATCTCCTTTATTCTTATTCTCATCCAGTCCGATAGTAGTAGCTGTTAATTTTCTTTCCGAATCGGCATTATATCCAAAATCAACTATATATAATAATTCTTCTTCAGGTACCTGTGCATCTTCTGATGTCTGTGTCCAGTGTCTCATAAAGTCGATATACATATTCTGTCCATAAGCTTCAATAAACGCATCGATAGGTTCGGAATCCGCACAGAACTGATAGAAATACTTGCAATCCTCATTGGGGACATATTGAATGGCAGCTGCCTGATAACTTGCTGTAACATCTATTTCAACACGAGGATGGCCTGTCACATCTCCTGAAGGAGTTTTAAGATAACAGATTTTCATATCAGCCGGATTTTGTCCGCCTTCATCATTACACCCTACCGTTATAATCAGATATTCTGCTCCCGGCACAATCTCTGATTGAGCATATTTGGAATTTACCCAGTCAAATTCTGTATTCGGGTAACTATCTCCTAATGTTTTCCTATTGAAAGTATAAGCACCGGCACCCTCCGAATTATAGAGAGCTTCCAGAATCAAATCTTCGATTTCTTCTTCACTTGCACCTGAACCGCCACTTTCAAATAAGTAGTTATACATACGACATAAAGGATAAACATCCAAACGATAAGATTGCACCTTATCTCCCGGGGTACATTCAAACACAAAGTTGTTGGTAGTTTTGCTAGTCACTTTGATGCCTACCCCACGTTCACCACCATCCACTTCGTTTTCCATCCATCTGATAGGAGTCGGTACAGGAGGAAGCGGAACATCGGGGTTCACCGGCACGTCAGGTTCCTCAACCGGTTCATCCTTATCCGAACACGATAGCACCATAGGCTTATAACCAACACCAGCCCTAACAAAAGTAATAAGTTTAATAATTTCTTCTTCATAATTCTAAGTGATAAATGTGATTAATCATTTACATATTCATAATCGGCATTGCCGTTTATTGCTTCGCAAACAGCCAAATTGTTTACATAACCGTTTTCATCCATTACTAATGCATAAAAAGAAAGATTCTCTGCTTTCCATGTATCGTCTAATGCCACAGTATACTCCTTTACTTCTTCCTTATCTTCTGCAATTTGTCCCAGTTTGTCACCTTCTACAGAAGCAGAAAGT
The DNA here is from genome assembly GCF_003602935.1 of Bacteroides sp. AM54-2NS. NCBI lineage: Bacteria > Pseudomonadati > Bacteroidota > Bacteroidia > Bacteroidales > Bacteroidaceae > Bacteroides > Bacteroides sp. AM54-2NS. Next base: position 11,055 of record NZ_QTMZ01000009.1, on the reverse strand, counting down.
AATTTGCGGACTACATGATTATGTGTATAGTCCCGATAGTTGCCTCCGTCATTCTGCTGATACTTCAATCCATTTTCAACAACATACAATACCAGGCGGTAATCAGCCGTTTTCTCCGAAGTCACTTTCACAGTAACTTTAGCTTCGGAATCAACCTCATTATAAACAGAACTGATAGCTACTCCGCAATGAGCAGGGTATTTCTCCAAAGACTCATTAAATATAGCCCGCATGACACTATAGTTTTCAGATAGCCCCATTGTCCCACGCATATCAACCACACATGAAGGATAACCGGAGATAGCAAACTTTCTGGAAAGAATCGATGACTGTTCAATTGTCATTGGATCGGCACTTGTCCCATCAACATGAAATGACATCAGATAAACAATTCCCTCGTAACTCGAACTTATCAAATAATTCAGACGGGTCATTCCTGCCGGACACATGGCGCACCATGTTCCGGTGAACTCCATTGCGCAGATGCGTCTCACAAAATTGGATACTGTACCTGATGTACTTTTTGCAACTACTGTTATCAATTTGGATACATAGTTGCCATAAGATGCCTCAAAAGCGTAGGTTCCGGCTTTAGAAGTAGAAAAGGTATTTCCATCCAAAGTTTGTCCGTCCATCACGGAACGGATGATTGCATCAGCAGTTACATCTATTCCCGCATGCATTACCGTAAAGGTTATAATATCCTTTCCGTCCGCAGTCAATGTATTTTTATCGACGCTCAAAATCACTTCTGTCTGCTCCGAATCATCGGAATTGCCTGAACAGGAAATCCAGCATATTCCCACACAGCACATACAGACCAGCAATATTATTTTATAGACATTTATATACATAACTCTTCTTTATTCGTTATACAAGTAATCTGCTGATTCTCCAAGTTTACACTCATTTACATTGTTACACGTATAAGTCTTTCCTCCATCCAAAGTTGTCAGCATCGACACTATCACACGCATATTATCCACATTCCATCCCGGTTCCAACTGATAAGATCGTTGCATGGTAGATTCTACTCCCGCATTTACTTCCCCATTGAAACGGTCGCCGTTCAACGATGTGGACACCACTGCACGCACCACATTATTATGTGTATAATCATTCGCACCATTCGTTTGAAAGTATTTGATTCCATCCTCTACCAGATAAATCAAACAACGATAAGTGTTTGTTACGTTGGAAGTTAATTTGGCAGTAATCTTCACTGTACGGTCAGAAGCATTATACACAGACTCAACAGCTACCCCACAAGAAGCCGGATAGTTACTTAATTCTTTCTGAAGCTCTTCTTCAATCTGGCTCTTGATACTGATCATTTCTTTAGTACCCTTACGCAGATTGTAAAAGAAACGGGGCAGTCCCGAGAAATTACCGAGAATATTAGTCCGGTAATTATTGGTAGCTGCTGTACTCATGGGATCCGTCATTCCTCCGAAATCCATGTGGAAAGAAGCGATAGCCAATCGCCCCGGTTGTTCAGTCTGAATTGCTTTCAATGTAGTGCTAAGCGCCGGACAGGCTGGCACCCGACAGAAGTAAACTGCATCCCCAGTAATTTATGATAATAGCTGGTTCCTCCTGATACGGGAGCAACCTGAACGGTCACTTCATTTTCACTGACCATTGCTTTTCCTTCATAATAGCGGGCTTTAAAAACATACGTACCCGGCACTGAAGTGCTGAAAGCACGAACACCATAATCCAGGTTTTCCTCTCCCGATTCCTTTACCAAAATCAGGTTCATTGTACTTTCTTCACTTACATCTTTTGTACCCAGTTTGACCGTGAAGGTCACTTTCTCTACTCCATCTGCCTGTATAGCCGTCTTATCAGCTGTAATACGCAAAATGCCGTCATCCGTCCCTCCATTCTCCGTTTCGTCCGAATTGCCGGAACAGGATGACAGCATTGCTAAACAAAGGATCATTACAATTGGTAGAATTGTCAAGTATAATTTCCTCATAAGTCTTAATCATTATAGAGATAGTCTATGCTACCATTAATCGAACATTCGGTTATATTATCCACCATATATGCGTCATCCACTTTACGCAATGCATAAACCACTACACGCGATGTGGCAGGATTCAGGTTCTTTGCATTAGAGATGCTGAAAGTTGCGGCAGTGTGCTCCTCGTTTGCACTCACAGTAAACCGTCCGTCGGTTGACATCGACAGGTAATTGTTGGAAATAGCTCTTACTGTATAATCATACGAGGCCTCATTTCCTCCGGATGCTGTTAAGCCATCAGTCACCAAGACATAAACAAGGTCATATTCTCCCCCCAAGCTCGACTTCAGTGCGGCATTCACCGTAATCTCACCCATAGAAGAATTATAAGATGTATTTACCTTAATTCCGCAGGTTGCCGGATATTGTCGGATTTGACTTTGTAAAGTCTGTTTAATAGCACTCACGTTCCTGTCTATCGACATGACTTTCAAGTCATAGATACAGGTAGGAAAACCGGACGCTCCAAAACGACTCATGATTGTGCTTGTCTGTGACAAATGGAACGGGTCAGTGGCGGAACTGCTGGAAGAATGAAAAGCCATTTTTACCATACGTCCCGGCATCAGTTCTTCCACTTTCTTCAATGCCGAAGTCATGGCCGGACAATAAGTACACCAAGTTCCCGTCATTTTGAAGACACCTACTTTACGATAGAAAAGTTCATAATTCTTACGATTCTGTGCGGTTACGGAAACTTCATCCGACTCCCAGTCCAGGTAATATGCCTTAAACTTATGTGTCCCGTTCTCTACTGCCGAGAACGTATTGGTCCGTCTCTCCAAATAATCACCGGTAGTTACATCTTCAAAATATACATTCTTCATATATTCGGAAGTCGTCAGTACTTTTCCATTGGCATCAGTCACCGTAAAAGTCGCCATATCTGTTCCATTGGCTTCAATCTTGGCTTTATCCACAGTCAAAGTAATAGGTCCTGTCACTTCGCCGTTATCCGGCTCTTCACCATTGTCGTCAGAATTGCCGCTGCACGCTGTAAAACATCCGCACAAGCATATCAGACTTGACATAAAAAACATTGTAAATTTTCTCATATTCTATATTCTAATTAATAAATGTTTCGATGAACTCAAAATGAAGTAGTTATAGTCAGGTTGGCACCTGTATATTTAGGAATCGTCCGGCAAACTCCACCAGAGCAGACGTACCCTTCCTTGTTACGACCATAACTCAAGGCTATACGCGTACGTGACTTGGCATAACTGGCTCCCACATTGTAATAATGGATTTTATCCTTGCCGTGATTATACATATCACTTCCGTAAATGCTCCATGCCGGAGCAAAATTTATCTCCAACAGAGCTGCCATCCAGTCCTTCTGATCTTCTTTTGTAGTTAAGTATTGCAACTCCATGCGAGTTGAAAAAGAAGGCGTGAACTTATATTGTAAATCTGCTACAAAAATATTCGACAGATTAGTCGTTTTATTCGCTCCGTACGAAGGGCTATATTCTTGCATAGAATAAAGCAAGTTCATTTTGAATGACTTTGTCCATTGCTTTTCCACATCAACACTAAAGTCACGAAATGCCAAGTTACCTATCTGGGCTGTTCCTTCTTTTTCTAAAGCATAATAGGTAGAAAAGTTAGCGTGTAATTTCAAACCACGTTTACCTCCAATGACCGTTCCTCTTTTGAAATGATAAAAGACATCCAATTGTCCGCCCATCTCACCGCTAACTGCATTTGTCACATCTCCTATTTGTGGAGTATGAGGATGCAAGTTGGTCAACATATAGGTATATTGCGTACTCATAGCCGGGACATAATTCAACAGATTCGAAGTCGAACCATTACCGGCAATAATCTCACTATTCATCCATTCCAAACGGCGCCCGGTCAGATTTACCCCCAACCCATTGCCGCTATATCCCAGCTCCAGCAATTGCGCATTGGCACGTTTCCTCGCATAAAGTTTGTCATCATGAATGAAATTATAATATTTATTGCCACCGTCCACATATTCACCTTTCGCTGTAAATCCGGAGCGTTCAAAATTTACCCGTCCCGAGAAGCCATTCGAATAAGGTTTTCCCCCTTCTTCTTCGAGGTCGATATTGATTTTCTCATATCGGTTCAATGCCCCTCCTTCGATACTCAAGGACGTATTTTGCCAACTAAGCATTTCAGATAAGGAGAAACTTACATCTACGCCACGTACTTGTGTGTCGGAAAAGTCCATTCCAAAACGTGGAGTTCCCCAAATGGCCTTCAACCTTACAATATTCTTGTAATTGTAGGTAAAACGTGCTCCCATCACCGCATTATTCAAACCAAGCATACGGTCCTCCCAACTACGGAATAGCAGTCCACTCCCAAACTGCTCATAAAATGTACCCGCTGTTACGGAAAAATCCTTGTCGGCCCAAGATACGTAATAGTTGGTTAGTTTTGCTTTCTCTAATTCTGTCGGGTATCCCACCAGTACCGGTTCATAGGCTTCCAACTGTACACCTACGGCAAACTTACCTTGATAGTAATCCAGTTTCAGATAATTGTTCGAACCGAAATGATCTTCCGGAGATTCTGCTTTTGTCTTACTATCATCCTTGTAGTAAATCGTATTCGTTTCAAAGCTCCCTGTCAGATAACCTTTTTTGTTATCTTGCTGCGCATAGGTTAGAGTAGACACTAACGCTACTAAAGCCAACACCTGAATTCTTATTCTAGTCATGTCATTGCGTTTATCTATGAATAATAACAGTTTCTATTTCTGTAGTTTTTTTATCGCTTTCAGTAGTTCCAGCTCACTTCCCGGCGCGTACCCGGTGTGTGAATAGACAATCTTCCCATCTGCATCCACTACATATACCTGTGGAGTCAGGCTCACATTCATAGCTCGCATGAATTCCTGATTTTTATCATACAACATGATAAAATCATCCCATCCATGTCCCTCTGCCAATGCACGCGCTTTAGCAGTAGAACGGCTGTCATCTGTCGAAACAGCTACAACACGGAATTTGGCTTCTTCCAACCAATCGGGCAATTGTTCATTTATGGCGTCCAATTCACGAATACAAGGTTTACAGGTTGTTGCCCAAAAAGAAATAATCATAGGTGTTTTGTGATTAATTAGGGAGGAGGTGTTTACCTGTGCTCCTTTCGTATTTTCAACCTTGACTGATGGTATTTGTGCCATGGTACAAGTTAGAAAAGCGAACAACAACGTAATGCAGACAATTAATGCTCTCATAAGTTCTTTTTATTTGTTATGTTAATAATCTTGTTTTATCTGATGTGTTCCATCTTACAGCCAAATAGCCTGAATTTCTGTATTTGTATCAAGCCGTCCTTATACATATCGCCTATCAAATTGGCATTCTCGAAAGTGACAGTTTTAGTTTCAACATCATATTCTCCACGATATACGTCAGAAGTACTTCCGTCCAAAGCTAGTCTCTTGAAACGAATAGTATACGGGCCATAAGAAGCGACATCTTCACCCGGCACAATGGACAGGTAGGTTTTCTGCGCCTCCGAATCATATTCATAATGCAACCGCCAACTAAATTCCCATTCAATATCATTATCCGGATCAAATCCATTCTTATTCGAACAGACCAGATAGTGCTCGTATGCCTCCGTGCCTTCTTCCGCTGTATTTACTCTTACGGAGAATCCCACTTGCACATTGGAAACATTGGTGGCAGAAGCCGTTCCGGTAAATATCCAAGTTCCTGAAAGCGTTTCATAAAAACTGGAATCATTGTCTTTGATAGTCACCGTCAGTCGCTTGTTCTCACCAATAGACGCCCCTTTCACATCGGCAATTTCAACATCAAAAGAACGGTCGTCATTAACAAGCTTGTCATCAACGGTCTTAAACTCAAAATTCATTGTTTCCTGCCCGGCAGGAATAAGTAACGTTTTGGTTGTGACAATATAGTTTTCATCCTCTTTGGCGTTATGATCTTTTAATTCGAACGTCACACGGATAGTTCCGGTATGTTCGCCCGTCACAACAACAGGCACAGTACACAAACCGGCAGATTCTTTCACCGTCATTGCAGTTTCCTGCAAGTTTACCGTAGCCGCTCCGGAATTAAACTGTTCCTCATCGTCCGAACAGGCGGCGATCAGAACGGCACATAGAAGAAGGGTGTATATTTTCAGATAGTTCATTTTACTCAAGTGTTTGATAATTTACGTTATTCATTGATTAATATCCCGGATTCTGCTGACCTGCCAATTGAGGGTTGGCATCCATTTCTGTTTTAGGAATAGGCCAAAGCATCCGCTGGTCATCCACAGGTTTATCCAGTCCGTCAGTACTTGCTTGTCCCGGGAAAAGCACCAGTCCTTTGCTTTGCGGTTTTCCACGCTTCACACCTTTCCCCCAACGTTTCAGGTCCATCAACCGGTATCCCTCACCTACAAGCTCCCGTTCCCGTTCGTTCATGATTTCATTTAATAAAGCTTCCTGATCGTAGGTTGCATCAGTCCATCCCTCGATTCGCGCTTTTTTTAATGCATTCAAAGCGTCATTACCCTTTTTCACAGCAGCTGCCGTTCCAATCTTAGCATTAGCTTCAGTGGCAATCAGATACATTTCAGCAATTCGGAATGGTTTCGGCTGATTCAAATAGCGTGTTTCGCTTCCTAATGCATTGTAATATTCATTGCCCGGATATTTATTAAAGAAATAGATGTCTGCCGCATTACCAGATGATACGGTTAAGTGATATTTTCCGAAATAAGACTTTAACCGGATATCTTTTTCATTGTATAAGTCAATCAGTGTTTGTGTAGGAATATAATCCTTCTTTGTAGTCGGATAACCGATAAAAATAGTCCCCAGAGGTACACCGGCATCGTCGGCACTAGTCATGGCAATCTGCCAGATGGTTTCCGTTCCCTTGTCATTCTTCCATACGCTTTCAAAATCTGTTGCTGTGTTCGATAATGGATATCTGTTCGAATTAACCAGGTCACCTGCATATTTGGCTGCATTTTCATAGTCGTCCATTTGCAGGGCAACACGCGCTTTCAAGGCAGTCACTACATCTACCGTGATATAATTCCCACAATTCTTGGGAGCCGTGTTGACTGTCACGTATGCACCATTAATATACCTGTCATAATCAGCAATGCCATTTTTTGCAGTCTCTATACGTTCTTCGGCTTCTTCGAGGTCCTCCAATATCCGTTTGTAAGTATCTTCCAGTGAAGATCGTCCCGGATATTGGGTAGCAGAAAGTTTAGGCTCATATTTTATCTGAAGCGGCAGTCCCGGAGTACTTGCTGCGGTAGCTACATCGTAATCGCGGCAAAATAAAGTAGCCAGATAAAAGTAGCAGTATGCTCTTGTAAAATACGCTTCCCCCTCATACACATTGATCTGTTGTCTCTGGGTTTCAGTCAATTCGATTTCCGGGTTCTCATCGATCTTACCTACCCCGTCAATAAAGAAGTTGACACGTCCGATAGCGGCATAGTAGTTCGACCAGATTGTTTCTACGGTAGAGTTGGTACTCTCGAAAGTCCAACGGTGCAACTCACCATATTTATTAGAGAAATCCGCCACTGCATTAAAGGCATCTGCCTGAACTTCCGGAGCTAATACATAGCTTCCTCCTGTCAGTCCTAAATATACGGAATAGATACCGGCACGTGCTTCTTCAAAACCGACTATGGTCGTTAACGCTTCTTCTGTAGGAACAGCATCGTATGGCATTTTATCCATATCACAAGAAGTCACCCCAAGTGTCAGTATAGTCAATGCTATCATAGATATTTTCTTCATATTCACCATTCTTTATGTTTTTAGAAAGTTAGTTCGACTCCGAAAGAATATTGTTTCGTATTGGGATAGTTACCCAATTGGATATTACTGTCTACTTCCGGGTCATATCCTTTATATTTAGTCACTGTGAGTAAATTACGTCCTACAAAGTAGATTCTGGCGTTACTGATTACTCCTGTTTTCTGAATCAGTTTGGCCGGAAGGGTGTACCCGATAGTCAGGTTTTTCATACGCATAAATGAAGCATTTTCCAGTAAATGCGTATCAAACTGCATCGGGGAGTCGGGAGTGGCAATTCTGGTTATATCTCCCGGCTTCTGCCACATGGTAAGCATTTCTACAGTTTGATTGTCCGAACCTGCAAAAGTGGGATTCTCTGTAAAAAAGCGCTCATTATTCAACATATACTGGCCTAGCATAAAAGAGAAGTCGGCACTAACAGAAATCCCTTTCCATCCGAACTGGGTGCCAAAGCCACCGGACCATGGTGCATAGCGTTGTTTACCGACAAAAACTGCATCTTCTTCGGAGTAACTCTTCGTCAGATTTCCATTTTTGTCGTACCACATATTATATCCGTCACGCGGATCGACTCCTGCCCATTTCACATAGTAATATTCTCCCCAAGGTTTGCCGACCTTCATCTTCAAACCGGTATCAGGCAAGGTATATTCATCCAATCCGTTAAACAGTTTAGTTATTTCATTCTTATTATAATTCAGGTTTCCGGAGACACTCCATGAAAAATCTCTCGTTTTCAGAATATCCACTCCCAGAGTAATATCGAAACCACGATTACGCATACTTGCTACATTTTCCACACTGCTTCCGTGTCCGGTAGTATATGACAATGGATACCCCATCAACATATCATCCGTCTGACGGTTATAAAATTCCAGTTCTACAGAAAAGCGGTCAAACACTCTTGTACTGATGCCTACATTCAGTGTTTTCATACTTTCCCATGTCAGGTTATCATTTCCGACGGTAGAAGGAGCAATACCCGGTTGTCCGTTATACAGCAAACCGGAACCAACCAATGCCAACGCATTATAGGCGCTGATACCGGAATTACCAGTTGTTCCATAGCTCACCTTCAACTGTAAACTGTTCAACCATGAAACGTTCTGCAGGAAATTCTCTTTTCTCATATCCCACATGGCTCCCAAAGAATAAAAGTTTGCCCACTGGTTGTTTTTGGCAAACAGAGAAGAACCGTCCCGCCGTGCTGCCAAATCGACATAATAGCGATCAGCGAAACTATAACTGATTGTGCCGAAATAAGAATTGAAAACCTTGTCATACATCGAATGTATCGGCACTTCTGACTCTGCTCCAGCTGCCATCAGCATCATTCGTAAGTCTACCATTTTTTTAGAAGTTGCCGAGAAATTCTCATTCTTTGTGATAATGGACTCCTGACCGGCCAACACGGTAAAAAGATGCTTGTCTGACAGACTGAACTTATATTCCGCTGTATTGGTGAAAGTAAATGAATAATAACGTTCGAAAGACTCGGACGCCACCCCTGCCCCTTCAAAGGGGCCTTCCGGATAGGCTTTATGGGAGTTACGATAATCAAAGGCATCTACTGCCTGCGAGGTACGTATATTCAATCCTTTTATTGGGTTTATATTAAAGAAGGTATTGCCATTGATACGTACCGTACTCCGGTCATTCGGTTGAAGTTCTGCCAAGTAATACGGATTATAATATCCCATATCGTCAAAATAGTCCAATCGTTTCCCATATCCTGTAAAGTTACCTTCTTCGTCTGTCAATATCTCGTTTATTGTTTGGTCAGGACGATAAATACGGGCAGCATACGCTTTATTATAAACGCTATTAGCTTCCGTTCCGAAAGTTGTCGTGTTATATTTCTGATAGGAAAGGTTCACGTTAATCCCGGCTTTCAGCCAGTCGGTCACCTTTACTTCCACATTACTGCGCAAAGTCTCACGGCGCAATGAGGAATCATCCATAATTCCCTCTGTATCATAATGTCCAAATGAAATATAATAGTTGATACCTTCGGAACCACCGACCACATTTACATCATATTGTTGTGTAGGAGCTGCATCTCCGAAGAAGACATCCGCCCAATCTGTAGATATACCATTATCTATATAGAACTTTTTCCGTTTTTGAAATGTAGTATCGTATGCTTTTCCCGGGTCCAGCATTTCCTGCAGGTTAAGCCATTGTTCGGTATTCATCATCTCTATGTTATCCCCAGTCATTCTCGACCAGCCATATTGCGCATTGATACTAACACGGGCTTTCTGTCCCATTTTTCCTTTCTTGCTAGTCATTATTACTACCCCGTTAGCAGCACGGGAACCATATATAGCTGTTGAGGAAGCATCTTTCAATACGGTCATGCTTTCGATGTCGTTCGGATTTAATGCTGTAAATGCTCCGGATGATATAGGTGAGCCGTCGAGAATAAAAAGAGGTTCTGTATTTGAATTGATCGAGCTGACTCCACGCAATCGCATTACAACACTTCCACTTGGTTCTCCACTGGGAGTAAATACTTGTAAACCGGCAACTTGACCTTGTAATGCATCTCCGGCATTAGCAACCGGTCTATTGGCTATCTTGCTATTATTTACCGTTGTTACCGAACCGACTACTGACCCTAGTTTCTTTGCTGATCCGTAACCTACCACAACAACTTCATCCATCAGTTGTGTATCAGACTTTAAGATAACTCTAACAGTCGGCTGAACAGGAACCGACTCCGTTTTCATACCGATATAAGAGATTTGCAATATTTTTGCTGAATTTGGCACATTCAATAATGTGAAATGCCCGTCTATGTCTGTTATTGTACCTAAGTTAGTGCCTTTTACAACAATTGAAGCCCCTACAACAGGTTGTTTGTCATCATCGGAAATAACTGTCCCCGTGACTTTCTGCGTTTGAGCTGTTATCAGCCCGATACCTATAAAAAGGTATCCAAATAGCAGCGCTAATTTTTTCTTCATAAATCTCTTTTTAAATTATTAAATAGCCCTAAAACATTTAAACTCACTTTTTACACTTAGATAAGTTCTATCAGAACTTAATTATAATCCATTGTTTTTGTAGTGTTTTTACATCAAATATGTAATTCTGGAAAGAAATGTTGCTTGATTTTACTTTTTCAATCAATTTAGATGACTATTCCATAAAAAAAATATGTCTTTTCGTTGTTTTTTGCAAAAAGAATATATACTTTTGTTCCATTATATAATACCAAACCGGAACTGTTAAT
>NZ_QTMZ01000089.1:0-7936 GCF_003602935.1 Bacteroides sp. AM54-2NS | reverse complement strand
CTGAAAGCGGAGAACTGGCAGTACGGCACACCATTCTTGTCCGTCTTGTCCTCAATGCTCTTGCCCACCTTGCCGCGGAACTCCATCACGCCCTTGATGCAGTCCTCTGCCTCGTCAGGCTGGTGGCTGATGCTGCTTGCCGACAGGTTGAAATAAAGGACATCGCCCCATTTTCTTGGTACCAATACACCGGCTACCTCAATGCGTTCGCCGATGTTGCAGCTGCCCACCTCCGTCAGTGTCCCATCTTTGATGACCGACACCTCGATGGTCTTGTTAATCCCGCTCTTCGCTGGAATGACTACGTTCATGGCAAAGCTCACGAATGCCTTGCCCTCCTTGTTCGTGCGGCAGGTCGCAGCCTTGCTGACCGTTCCGCACACTGTTACATTACATTTGATCATTGCTCGATACTATTTGAATTATACATATCCATCGTCCAAGTGAAATGTCTTAGCAATGACAATAATCTCTTTTCAATCATCATATACTAGCGCACGTATCAGTTCATAGACTATCCACGCTGCTATGATAAGTTGGAAGCCGAGATAGATGATGGCCACGGTCTGACCGAAAAGCCATTGGGTAAGCATGAAGTGTCCTGCCACAGCTACCATACCCACCAGCAATGTACACAGATGACTTGCTATCCTTTTCATTTCCTTTGCAGATTTTGTTGTTGACTCTCAGCCTCCATCCCTTGCTCGAAGTTCTGCGAAGCCTGCTGTGTCGCCACGATGCCTGTCACCATTCCCGCAATCTTCGTCCGTTTGCTTTCTTCCGACAGATTGGCATTGCCCAAAATGAGCGACAGGCGGTTCATCTCCGAGGAGGTCAGTTCACGGTCAATCTTCACCGTACCGCTCTCTGCATGAAGCACAGTCTTGCCGTTCTCACCCACAGTAATGGTGCATTGCCTCATGCCTGGAACAAGCGAGGTCAAATCTACGAGCCGGTTGGCTGCCATGGCAGAGATAAGTCCTTTTTGTCGTTCCTCATCATTGCTGTCAATCTGCGCTGCCAACATCATCAGCGACATGAAGGTGGTCATCGCCATGTCGAGTATAGGGTCATTCGTTCCCGAAATGCCCACGCCGCTGTCCTCCGAGGAAAGGATTTTCTTCATCCAGTCCTCCGACGAAACCTTCTGCTCCTGTGGCGCATTGCTCTTGTATTTTGCCAACAGGTCATTGCCGTTATGCAGGGCCTGTAGCTTGATGTTGCCTTTCTGTCCGATTTCTGCCAGATAAGCGGCTGGATCCATATCCCTTTTTGAGCCGTCAGCCGATACACTCTTCACTCCGAAATGCAGATGCTCGCCAGTGGTTCTGGTGCCGGTATTTCCCGACACCCCCAACTTCTGACTGGCATTAACCACGTCACCTACCTTTACTGCTATGTCAGACAGATGCAGGTAGGAGCATTGCACCTTGCTGCCATCCTCACGGCTGTATTCCACGGTGACGGATTTCCCTCCTGCCGTGTTCGCATTATGGTTCACCGCCACCACCTTGCCGCCGTTCTCCGTGGCCAACACCGCCTCATGGTTCGTCTTGATGTCAATGCCCTTGTGCATCTGCTGCTTGGTGGCATCCATCGGATCCTGGCGATTGCCGAAAGGCGAGGTGATGAAGAGAAACTCCTCTCGCTCCACAGGAAAGGAATACCCGGCAGACTGCGGTACATGGGCAGCAGGCATTTCTCTACGAGGATTATTCTCCACCCCGAACGACCGACCTTCTGCCCGCATCTCAGCCATCACCTCACTGTCATACTTGTCCAGTCCGTTGGCTTCAATGATGCGCTGCAGACTTGCAGCATAACCGCCGCCCGTGGCATAGCCGGCACGCTCAATGCCCTTCGTCCATCCCTTGTAGTCGTCAGGCGACAGCGTGAAGCACTGCGCATAACGCTTGTTCTGCTTCAGGAACTGCGAGTGATGCTCATAACTGTCACCCACGCTTTTGTACTTACAGAATTTCTCGTTGGGCCTATCATCCGTATAGACTCCATACTCTCCGCCATTCTTCAACCACGATGCCGTAGCCTTGATGCCAAAGTGGTTGTTGCATTCGCGCGACAGTTGGCTCTGTCCGTTGCTGCTCTCCAGTATGGCTTGCGCCAAGATGACGGAGGCAGGAATCCCATACATCCGCATCTGTTCTTTGGCTTCCTCCGCATATTGTGCGGCATACGCTGCGTTCTTTCCCATAAGCCTATCTCCTTAGACTGGTGTGTTGTTCTGTTTCTTGACTTTCCTGTGCCATCTGCTTTCCTGTCTCTTTTCCAGGTGACACCATCTCCGTAATTCCACGCTTCGATGATGTTGTCTGCTTCGGCATTTCCAACTGGTCACAGATGGCCACCCGTTCACCAGCACGAATGAGCTTCGGCAGATAGGTGTCGAGGGCATGATATGGGAATCCTGCCATTGCCAACGGCTTGCCTTCATCATCCTTGCGCCCATTGCTCTTTGTCAGCGTAATATCCAATATTTTGGATGCCTTCACCGCATCATCCTTGTAGGTCTCATAGAAGTCACCGCAGCGAAACAAAAGAATGGCATCAGGATGCTTCTTCTTCAAGTCAAGATATTGTTGGACAAGGGGAGAGACAGCAGCCTTGACAGCCTTTTCATCCTTCTTTTCTTCTTTCTTTTCCTCTTGTTTCTTCTCTTCCCTTTGTTCAGAGCTTTTATCTTCCTTAAGTACCACTTCCTTCTGTTCATCATGCTTATCGACAATTGCCGTCTCCGCTTGCTTCACCTCCGTCGCTTCTTCCTGCTTCTCTTGTGTACTTTGCTCGACATTGTTGTCTTTCTGCAATACATCAGCAAACAGCGAGGCGGCAAGGTTCTGCTTGTAGGAATCCCTGTCAGGAGCCACCCACAATCGTTGCCATTGTGACGGACTGACACTTCTCGGCTGCAACTTCTTGCCGTCAATAGTGGCTGCACACAGGCATTCGCCCGATTTGGCACGGAATACTGCCACACGCTGGATGCGGTTCAAATCAACCTCCTGCTCATTACCTCCGAAGATGTCCACCTTCAGGTCGGGTTTCGCCTCTGCCATAGCATAATACTTCTGTGCCAGTTCCTCACGCACACGCTCGATGTTGTCCATCGACTGCTTCAAGGTGGTGAAGAAATGATTGAGGTCTCCTTTGTCGGGATAGACGGCAAAGCCCTCCTTACCTTCGGGCTTGATGTACAATGCCCACCGCTCCTTGTCATCCTTTACCAACTGCACATTGTCGAAACCGATGTCACGGCTGTGGGTTACGGCCTCAGAAGCATCCAACGAGGATAGGTCTTCGATAGACCAGTTGCGCAGTCTTGATACCGTGATTTTCTTGTCGGCGAAATAACTGTCGTCGGGACGGAAGCCCAAGGCTCCGTCGGGATTGTAGAAACGCACGTTGTCATAACCCTCTTTCTGCAAGGCATTGGTGAAGCGTTGCTTGTTCATGCCCTTGATCTCGTTGTTCACCTCCAACGATGCACCCTGTGGCAGCACCACATCGGCGGTCTTGCTGGCATCATCACGCACGATGACCACAGTACGCTGCTCCTCGTTGGGATGCTGCTTGATTTCGTCTGCTACGAAGTAGTGGTTGGGCAACTGCACCTGTATCTGCGCCGTCTCTCGCTGATGCTGGTCGGTGGCATACTCCACCTTTTCACCCAGTTCGGCTTTCTTCAACACCTTCAGCGCACCGTTCACCTCACTCTCGATGGCATCAATCAGACAAGGGTCTTCCTTCAGTTCCCTCGTCCAATAGTCCACCATGCTAAGGCTGTCCTTTGACAGACGGGCAGGCAGTCCCAGTTCGAGCATCTTCACGCCCGAAGCTATCTCAGTGATGAGTCGTTCCTTCTTCACGGCATCCTCCGACGGGGCTTTGCCGTTCTTCATGACCATGCCCTCACGTGCCAACCGCTGCTGATGACCGGTGGCAGACACCAACTGACGCATCATCTCCTGTACATAGTCATTGTAGTGCTCGAAGTCACGCTGCCGTGGCAGGTAGATGACATCCTTCTCGGTGTCGTAGTGCGCCACACCCGTGCCGTCCTGACGTACATTCACGAGGTTGTCCTTCATCTTCTGAAGGAATCCGTTGACGCACCCATGCAGCTGCTTGTCCTCCTTGTCGCCATAACCTCTATCCTCCACCGTGCCATCCTTCTTCAATGCCGTAGTGTAGGCTGTTTCGTTAGCCATAGGCAGTAGCGTCTGGTCGATATTGAACAGCACACGGATCTCACGGTTTTTCACTCCCTTGTACTGCTGTTTGTCCTGTTCCGACAGTTCTGCGTATGCCTCCTTGGTGATGACATCGTCGGGATTGTTGCGGTTGACGTACTTATTCCAATTGTAATACAGGAACGGCACACCTTTCTCATGCTCCCTCACGCTCTCACCCCGTGCCTTCGCTTCGGAGAACTGCGTAAACAGATTGCTCTTGCAACCCTTGGCATCGGAGTCAAGGGCAAGGACAAGGGCATTGAACGGACTGACCGAAAAGCCCTTGGGATAGAGCTTCGGATAGAGTTTGCCGCTTGCATTCAACCAATGTCCCTTGGCATCCACCGCACTCGTCAGTGCCTCAGTGAGCAGCGACACCTGCTTCTCCGCCGTCCGCTTCTCAAATTCTGATTTCTCTTTCATGCTTTTATCTTTTTGTTTATCTCAATCACATTCTATAATTGGCTTACCAAGCCACCGTTCCCGACAATTTTGTTGTCGGGCTTCACTGTATTCCCCTCGGTCGCACCACGCTCTCCCGTGCCTGCTCTTCGTACTGCATTGCTGCCATCTGTCGCATCTGGTCGTTCTTGGCAAGTATGGCGTTAGCCAATGTATTCAGCGGCAATGCCCCCGACTGATGCGCCCCAATCACACTGTCAGGCAGTTGAATGGTACAAGGCACATGGTCAATGTTGGCAACGAGACACCGCCCTTGCAGCATCGGGTTGCTGATACGAGGATTGAGTGGTTCATCAGGATATTGGCGGTACTGAATGCGAGATGCAGCAGGACTAACTGTAGGTGCAATGCCTTCCTGCTGTTTCCTGCCCAGCACCTCATGTCCCGCTTTGTTGAGCAGATTGGCACCTCCCATACCCATCAACAGCATCTTCAGTATAGGATTCTTCACGAACATTCCAGCCACGATAGAGGCCAAAGGAAGGAGGCTATTGTCCATATTCAGCGATTTTGTCTTGCCAGTGAACAGTCCCACCAGTACATCGGGCAGCATCGCCAACACATAACCAAGGTTCTTGCCGATGTCTGAAAAGCCGTTCAGTCCAAAACTCTGCAACAGCCCGTCCCATCCATTTTCGTTTGTTTGTAAGGCTGTTTCCTCCTGCTGGACTACAGATGGTGTTGCCTCTTCAGTCGATGAATCAGGAGTTTCTTTCGGTTCTGCCTTCTTCTCCTTCTCAGCCTCTGCATCCAGTCTCGCCTTAACCTCCAGATACTCGTCTTCCTGTCCAGGCGCAACTATCAAGGGCACATCCTTGTACTTGCCTGTACGTTTGGTTGCTTCGTTTCTCTGAGGGTCAAGGAACGTACCTTTGTTCCAAGGAAAAGAGGTCTGCTCGGTTTGTTTCGTCCAATCCATAAAAGTGATATTGCTCGTGGGAATCTTGTTCTTGAAATGGCTGTTGGTAGCCTTGATATAGCTGTTCTCGTGGTTCTTGATGACTTTTGCCTGTTTGCGGAATGAGGCGAAGACGTTGGTGCCCGTACCGAAAACTCCCTTGCTGATACACTCCTCGACACAGACCTCTTGGCTGCTACCTTTCTTGCTTAGGTGCTCCATGCCGACATTCATCACCATATCGATACCGACAAACTTGGCGAAGGTTGCCCATGAGCCAATCCCTCCCATGGCCACGACATCGGCACCCGCTCCGGCTGCCCATCCCGCTGCCTTCTCTGTTCGAGAGGGCTTATAGGCTGCCTCTCCTTTGGCTTCTATCTCTGCGGCAAGGGGTGACTTGTTCAGTTCGTAGGGCAGACCGAACAGACTGCTTTGTGCCGCCTTGCGGATGATATAGTCGGCAGAAGATGTTGGCATACGGTCTTTCACCATTTTTTCTATCATCAGCTGCTCCATGCGGTGATCGATATAGGCGTATGCCAAATCACAACCGAGTTGTTTAGAGAGTGCATCGTACCGCTCTCGTCCTATCTCCGTCACCACCGCCTTGCGCCATTCCTCAGCCATCACGGCAAGGTCACGCTGCATATCCTTGTTGCCGACAATAGCCTCCTTGCACATCGCCAGATAGTCTCGGTGGTCTTGCTGTTCCACTTGCCTGTAATCTTCAGCGTGGCGTATGGGTCATCACCAGGCATATTGGCAGTGGCCAATGAGCGTAGGATGCCAGCCGTACTGTTGGAGTAGGCTCGCATCTCGTCTGCCTGTCTGTTGGACAAGTCCCGTTGCACCCTGCCCATCACGGGGGCAAGGTGACACCCGAAGTAGTCGCCCATCAGACGCTCTATCTCTGCGAATCGCTGACTGTTCTTAACTGCCATATACCTTGTTTATATATTATACTGCTGTAATATCTGTTCCTTTGTCTGCTCGATGGCATTGTGATATATCTCCATCTGCTTAGGATAGTGTTCCTCCAACCATGCGTCCTTGTCCACTTGGCAGTGGATGAACTGCACGGCCATACGTTCCTCAATCTCCACGGAGGGTTCCCCCTCTTCCTTACCATTGAACCATGCCTTTGTCCACCATCTCACGCCAGCCCGGTCGGGATAGACGCTCACTATCCTCGGAATGTCGAAGCTCTGGATATCCACGTCCAAGTCGGCAAGAGGGTCGATGATGCCGTCATGCGTCAGGGCTTGCTCTTGGAGTTTTTTTTTAACACCTCGTCCATCGTGGAGAGATATACCTGATGTCGCATGGCAAGATAGTTGAGAAAGTCGGCAATGAGCAGGTTCTGCACCTTAGTCGCCAAAGGCATACAGCGGTTGCCGATGCCCAAGGGATTAGCCATGCTCGGCATGGTCTCGTAGAAATAATGCTTGCTCGCTCCCAACGAGAAGATGTTTCTCAACGACTGCTCCGTATGTTCGGGCAGAGAGTATGCTCCTTGTTGAAGGTCCTCGAAGTAGGAGGGAAGGAAGCGGAGCATCAATGCCTCTATCTCCTGACGGTCGGTGTCGTAGGGTGAAGGGATGTTCATGTCCAGTTCATTGATGCCCATTTGGGAATTGTGCTCCAATGCCTTGATATTGCCGTAGAGCATGGTGAGGAACTCCAACGGATTGATTTCCTCTCCGTCAAACCTCACCTCCATGTGCAGCAGGTCGCCACTGATGGCGATGGTCTGACCGGCCTTGACGCTTTGGGAGAAGTTGGCGAAGACATTGGAGAGATGCCTGTAAGTCACTTCGTATTTGCCGTAGCGGATGGTCTGGTAGATGCCATGCTCCGCGTCCGACCCAATGGCAGAGACGGTTCCCGTTGCCACCGCCGACAGCAGGTAATGGTTCACTGAGAAGTCTATGCCGTGATGGAAGAATGTTTCTCCCGTCACGGGATTTTTCTGCTCTCCGTAACCCAAGGACATCTGCACGTCCTGCTTTATAGGCTCCTCAAACGGCATACAGTAGCCGCTCGATGAGCGCAGTATCATTTCTTCTGTATATCTCATATCACTGTATATTGGTTATCGTTTCATCCCTCTGCTTTGGGTCTCTGCTTCTTTCATGTTCTGCCCATGTGAAGACGTACCGCCTCTGTTAGGCAGAGTTTGCGCCACCTTAGAATTGTTCCCGATGATCATCGCTCCAAGCCAGGCACCCGCAATCTTGCTCATCCAACCAAAGCGTCCGAATACCATGAAGGCGGCAGCCACCAGTCCGACGATGCTCATACCCGACACGTTGCCCTTGCCGAT
>NZ_QTMZ01000088.1:0-8273 GCF_003602935.1 Bacteroides sp. AM54-2NS | reverse complement strand
ATAATATACCTGAAGTATATTACAAAAAGAAAGATTTACATTATATGCTATATTACAAAAAGAAAGATTTACATTATATGCTATCTCGCCAAAATAAAAGAGAAGCTCTTATTATAGGTGAGATTTTTCATTGATTAGGATATAATGTGAAAGTAGCCCTATTTAATGATTCCAAAGAATATGATGACAGTATGAATGAAATTAAAAGATTGTAAGTTTTATAACCTAATATTAAAATGGGGAAAGAAATACACAAATTGAAGTAACTCCTAAAACAGTTTCTCCAGCTTTTAGTTCACTTCAATTCGTCTGCTTAATATATACATATATTTTAGCAATATTCCGCCAACAACCTTGCTAATAATACGATTCTCATTTATTCGGAAAATATCCTGACCTAAAATGCAAAATCAATACATAAAAAAATATTCACGCAACAATAATCATTTAAGCACATTTCTCACAGCAGCCTCATAAGAAACATCTATTTTATGATAATGGTCATTAAAGATCGTAACACTCCCATTTATAATTCTCTGTAAACTTCTCTTTAATGCACTAGAATCATCTTGGGGTATTATTTCACCCATAGATTGATCAATTGCTGTTCTCGCCCAGCCAACATCTGTAGATACAATATAATTATTAAACCGATAGGCTTCCATCAAGACTAGAGCAAACGATTCTTCTCGTGAGGTCAATAAAAAAACTTTCGATCTATTGTACCACTCCCAAAGTTCCTTTTTATCATAAATTGGACCTGTAAATATCACAGAATTCTTTAAATGAGGATTATTAATATAGAACTCTTCAATCAGCTCTTTCAGATTAGGCTCAACAGGACCAATCAAGACCAATTTCCAATCATCAAAATTCACATTCTCTGCTGCATCTAGAATCATTTCCGTATTTTTTTCATATGTTCCGAGCCTTCCTACAGAGATTATTAAATTTTCCTTCTCCACACACTTTCGTTCCTTTATAGAAAATGAGTGAAGCAAGTCTTCATCAAAGCCATTACTTAGCAAAGCCGATTTATTCTTTAAACTAACCCCACAATATTTCCGTGTTTGCATTTTTTCATACCCTGTAACAGTCTCTATCGAAATTAAATCAGCCTTCTTCAACAATCGAGTTACCAAAAAGCGTTTCCACACTCCCTTAAATCCCCTTCCCTCCTCTAATATTTTTAAAAAATGGTCCAACCAAATTTCCCCATCACATTTAATATACAAGAACCCCTTAGGGTGTAACAGCTTATAAAAATTACCGATATAGAGAGTATTATCAGAAAAATGAAATTGCATCAATATATCTATTTTATGTGCTTCCCTCAATAAATAAACAAGAGCACTGATCCAATAAGACTTCTTACTTCTTTTTAAATACTCACGCAAAGGTTCAAGGCATATCCCTCGATATTTAGGGGGCAACTCCGCATGTGCCTTTTTCCGTGGATAAACAATAACACCTGATGCACCAACCACCTTACACCAATAATAAGGGACTAAAAAGACATCCTTTCCTAAATGAGACTCATCAACATTACTAAAGATCAACGCAAATTTTTTATCTTTCATACTCATTTCTTTCTGATTATACTCACCATAAAAGCCACTTGTCAAAATCGATCCCATATACTCGATTCTCATCCATGCACATTCCTAAAAACATTCCTGGATTAGAGCTATATGTTCCAACAAATAGGTCCGCATTTCTTAAAACCTCCATTGAAGCAAATAATTTCACTAGATTTTCCTTTTTATCTTCCATATTTAACTTCTGAAACTCTGCATGAAAATACCCACGCTCATTTAAACCTGTTAATGTATAAAAGCGCCAATGAGGAAAATCATTTCGCAAAGCCTCAATGATCAAATAATCATCTGTTAAGACAAAAGCTTCCCTAACTGTTGTTAGCTGCTCTGCTTTAGAAATATACCCAATACATTGTTCTAATTTATGCTCCACAAATTTATCCCCACCACGAATATGAAATCCAACATATTTATCTGGCAGATTCAACGCATCTATCATATTCGTTATTGCATCCTTTGTCTGTTCATTAAAACGATATATCAAATTATTAATAATATCTCCCCCTATCTCACGCAAATTTCCAGCAAGTCCTAGCTCTGGTATAGAGAAACTCATTCGTTCAAACTCCACATTCCTAAAATTAAAGAACAAGTCTGAAGTTAGATATGTATGTTTATGCCGCATTCTCCAATATAATATTTTTAATCGTTCAAAACCATGTGCTCCAAAAAAAGGATCTTCATACCTCATATTATACTTATGATGAAAAGAATCAGAGATCTCATCACAGAAAGGCATAAAAAAATCTCTCCATCCTTCCTTATACTTAAAATTCGCATCCAAAGAATACATAGAAATTTATATGATATTGCAAACAATATATTATAGCAAGTATCATATTATTAAACTCCGAGTAAAAACCAGCATCAGATCCTAAGTGGAAAATAAGCTCTTTTCGAAAAGTTCGATTCAATGCTTGATAACGTTCAAATGTCAATTCATTATTCATACATATCTTTTTTAGCGAAATAAAATATTCATTTCTTTTTTCTGCGAACTACAAAATCATCTATTTTTAACACAAACAAGAGCAACGGTTTAATACGATACTGAAGTCGGCGAGTCTTACTTAAACGTAAAAAGACATCTAGTAAAGGAAGCTTTTTCAATTGCTCTGCTTCTTGAAAATATTCACGTAAAACAGGTGAGAACAATTGTTTCAATACCAACTCCCTTTCTCTATTGCATTCTTTTGCTGAAAGAGAACTAACGCCACTTGTATCAAAATTACTAATCGTTCGTTTTACATGTCGATAAGAACATCCTTCCAGAATAATCTTCTTCACAAAAAATTCCCAATCCGAAACGATCTTTAAACTTTCCGTATAAAGACAATTGCGAAATAACTCCCTTTTAATAAATGTCGCAGGGTGTCCCAACGAGCGCTCCAAAAAATAATCCACTGTCAAGATATCAGGATAGATAAAAACTGTTTCTTCTCCATCCCCCCTCACAAAAACTAAATCCCCATAAACAATATCTTCCCCAGATAAGAAACCATGAATATCAGCTAACACGGCAGAATTGTTCAATACATCACCAGAATTCAAGAATAACAGATACTCACCAGAAGCCTTCTGTATCCCTTTATTCATCGCATTATAAATTCCTGAATCCTTTTCAGAACACCAGAAATCTATATACCGTTGATATTCTTGAATAACTTCTTTACTTTTATCTGAACTTGCACCATCTATAATTATATACTCATATTCATTATATGTCTGTTCCACAACACTTCGAATTGTTTTTTCCAATCCAGAAGCATTATTATAATTGATCGTAATAATAGAAATCTGTTTCATTCTACTTCTTTTTCAGGTTACCCTTTATATATTTATAAAACAAACGGCGATACCACTTATTTTTGTGCCGAGCAATTCGCGCTTTGCAATCTTCCAGCTCTTTCTCACAAAGAAACAATCGACGTAAAGAAAGAATTGCACTTCCATAATACAACGAATAACGTCTTATATGTTTCTGATAAATATAGTTCTCAACTTCCGCG
This sequence comes from Bacteroides sp. AM54-2NS, assembly GCF_003602935.1. Taxonomy (NCBI): domain Bacteria; kingdom Pseudomonadati; phylum Bacteroidota; class Bacteroidia; order Bacteroidales; family Bacteroidaceae; genus Bacteroides; species Bacteroides sp. AM54-2NS. Next base: position 4,666 of record NZ_QTMZ01000088.1, on the reverse strand, counting down.
ATATTCTGAGCAGCGGTTACATTTTTAGAGACCGCCTTAATTCGATAAAAAAACAAAGGTTCTTGTATTTGATATACAACACTTTGCTCATCCAACAAGCGTATATAAAATTCCCAATCCTCTAATCCCAAATGCATATCTTCATCAAAACCACCAATGCGGAGCATATCGCTCTTTCTAAAAACTGATGAACAAAAAATCTCGTTGTTGACTAATAACTTTGCATAACCTTTATAAGATACTTGACTGTGATTAGTCGCTTCCCCAAAAAAGCCCCATTGACAATACACCAACAATGTTTCCGGATGATGAGTAAAATGCGACAAGGCCTTTTCTATATAAGTCTCCTCCAATTTATCGTCCGCATCTAAAGGTAAAATATAAGTACCTAACGCTTGTGCAGCTCCTATATTTCTTGCTTTAGAAACACCCCCATTTTCCTGAAAGACATATTTGAACCTTTCATCCTTCTTCACATATTCCAAAGCTATTTCTTCTGTACCATCAGTAGACCCATCATTTACGATGATCCCCTCCCAATTCTGAAAAGTCTGCTTTTCCAATGAATTCAAAGCATCCGAAAGATAAATTCCCTGATTATAACATGCTATAACAACCGAGATGATTGGAGCTTCTTCAGATTTCATTTTAATATTAAATAATAAACAACTTTCTTTATTTCAAATTTTAATTATACAAACATACGAAAAATAACACTAGCCCCAAACAATTACTTTAAAAACTGTCTTTATTCCAAGATAAAACGTAAGTTCCCTTGCCACTTCTATTTTTCTTCATACCTTTGTATCTAACAATTTTTACGCACTATGGATATCGATATTATAATACCCATTTATAATGCTTTTGATTTTGTCAAAAAGTGCATTGAAACAGTAATTGAGCATACAGATCTTACCCAGCACACATTATTGTTAGTCAATGATAAAAGCACAGACGAAAGAATATTACCCTTATTGAATTCTTTTATAAAAGAAAATCAATCGCTAAATATCATATTAATAGATAACAAAGATAATCAAGGATTTGTCCGAACTGTGAATATTGGCATGCAATATTCACACCATGATGTAGTCTTATTAAATAGTGACACTGAAGTAACCAGAAATTGGCTTTCCAAAATACAAAACTGCGCATATAGTAAACCTGCAGTAGCTACTGTTACTCCCCTATCCAATAACGCGACTTTAGCATCTGTACCTGTTTTTTTGGCAGAAAACACCATTCCTCCAGGTTTAAGTGTAGAAGAATATGCTGACATTGTCGAAAAATGCAGCATGAATTTATTTCCTGATATTCCTACTGCGCACGGATTCTGTATGTATATTAAAAGAGAGGCAATAGACGATCTAGGTCTATTCGACGAAGAAACTTTTGGAAAAGGATATGGGGAAGAAAATGATTTCTCATATAGATGTTTACAAGCTGGATATAGACATTTATTATGTGATAACACATATATTTATCATAAAGGAACCCAATCTTTCACTCAAGAAAAGACCAATTTGATAAACTCTCATCTACAAATATTAAAAGAGAGATACCCAGTATGCTTTGCAAACACAGAAGCTTTTGTTCAACAAAATCCGATCTCAGAGATACAACTGAATGTGCGTTATAACACAGATATGTATTCTAAAAAGAATGTACTGATTGTAATACATGAGTTCAAAGCGATCAACGAAAGGAACATCGGCGGAACAACATTGCATGTACATGATTTAATTAGAAACATGCGAAAGGAATTTAATTTTCATGTAATCTATTATTCTGTGGATGATTTCAGATACTATCTAACCTCTTATTTTTCATCTGACGAAATTACTGTTTCTCTAGGCATGTATTCTCAATATACAGCTTTAAATCTTTATAATGATGTTTTCAAGAAAGATATTGAGAGATTGATAACGGCCCTAAGAATAGATTTAATCCATATCCATCACTTAAGAAACATGTATTTGGATATTTTCAAAGTGGCACAAGAGAAGAACGTTCCCTTTATATATACAATGCATGATTTTTATTCAATATGTCCTTCGGTAAAACTCTTCGACGAGGAAACTTTTCTTTGTAATTATAACAACCAAAATGGATGTAGTTCATGCATATCAAAAAAGTTTAAACTGAATATTAATTTTATACCGTTATGGAGAAAAGAATTTTATTCGAATCTTAAATTAGCAAAGAAAATAATCGTCCCCTCTTCCAATACTAAGAATATTGTTTTAGATATATACAAAGACCTAACAATCGACGTAATAGAACATGGCTACAATCAAGCAAACAAAGAATCGAATTATTCTAACATAAAGAAAAACAAAAAAGAAAAGTTTAATATCGCTTTTATTGGTGGGATTTCAGAAGAAAAAGGTTTAAGATATTTAAAAGGGTTAATAGCTGAAGCTAGAAAATCCGAGATAACAATCCATCTCTTTGGAATGGCAGAAAATAAAAAATATAACACCAATAAACAAAATTATATCTATCATGGTGAATATTTACAGAAAGACCTACCTAATCTACTACTTGAGAACGACATTAAACTAGTATGTTTAATGTCCATGTGGCCAGAAACATATTCCTATACTTTATCAGAAAGCCTTATTGCTGAAATTCCTGTAATCACATTCGATTTAGGAGCTATAGCTGAACGAGTGAAAGCAATTGATGCAGGATGGATTTTCCCCATACACAGTACTGCAAAAGATATTTTTAAGTTCATTTTAACAGTCAAATCAAACATCGCAGGAGAATATCAAAAGAAAAAAGAGAATATCAGACATTATTTAAAAGAAATGAAGTCTGTAAAAGAAATGGCTGATGAATATGCAAGAATATACAATAAAACCATCAATACATTCCCTGTTTTAGCTTATGATACCAATGACACACAATCAAAGATTGAATTCTACAAAAAAAGCAGAGAACTCAATCCATCAAGTATAAAGTCGATACAAGAAAAGAAAGAATATAAACGCATAAAAAATATCATTAAAGGATCGGCACCCTTTAAACGCGCTTTTAGAGAAATGAAGCTCTATCGTGAGACCTATAAAAATAGCAAGTGGCGAAATAAAATCCTTTTCAAATTTATATGGTATAGAATTATATGTCTTAATACTTGTAGTACTTTTACCAAAAAATATTATTAGATAGTTCATCGTAAAAAGATGCCATACACATAACAAAAGAAGTCATAAACCAAATTCAATAAAGTTCCATCAAAATGATTAACGTCTTATACATAGCAGTAGGTGAAGGAGGCTCTGACCAAGCATTAATCACTTTAATTAAAGAACTTAAATGCAAAATAAGGCCTTATATCATATTAGGGAAATTAGCTAGCCAATCAACCATTGATAAATTGAAATCGGAAAATATACCATATAGTATTCTTAACTACGACTTCTTCTGGTATCCCTCAAAGAGAAATTTATGGAATTATATTACTCGTCCCATATATGCCCTTAAATTAAAAAATAAAAAGAAATTCTTTGCCAAACAAATCATAGAATTATCCAAACAATATAAGATTGATATTATCCATACCAATTCTTCTGCATATCAGTTTGGGGCTACTGCAGCCCAAGCACTAAAGATTCCACACATATGGCACCTAAGAGAGTATCAATCTTTAGATTTTGGACATTCACACGCTTACTCACTTCCATATTTAAAAAAACAACTACACAAATCCGGTAATTTCAATATAGCAATAACAAAAGGTATATATAATTTCTACCAACTAAAGGAGGAAAACTCGACTATTATTTACGACGGTGTTTTGAGGCAAAGTTATAAACCTAAAGAGCTTCCTAAAGAAGAGTATTTTCTATTTGTAGGACGCATCGTGAAAGAAAAAGGCATCTTTTCACTACTAAATAGCTATAAAGACTATCTACTAAGAGGAGGTACCTTCAAATTAATACTTGCCGGGAACTATTCTTCAAAGACAAAACAAAAAATTGATAGACTAATAGAAAAATACAATATACAAAATAATATTATGCTTAAAGGAATACTACCCACCAATCAAATATATGATCTAATGAATCGCGCAACAGCTTTAATCGTCCCATCACCTTTTGAAGCATTTGGCCTAATTACAGCAGAAGCTATGTTTAACAAATGCTTAGTTATTGGAAAAGATACTGCCGGAACAAAAGAACAATTTGACAATGGTCAAAGAAAATACAATAAAGAAATTGCTCTTCGTTTTACCAACGAACAGCAATTAACCACCCATTTAACAGATATAGAACAAAAACAGATACAACAATACACTGAAATCATCGAACGAGCATATAATTATGTTTCGTCATTATACTCTATTGAGAACAATGCCAAACAGATAGAGTGTCTATATACATCTATTCTTAGAACATAATTATTTATAAGACGTAAACAAAATTACATGCATTTACAATATCAATAATTATTTTATATTTATCTTTGCAAAAAAAATTAGGCCGTGCTATTTAACTCATTCGAATTCTTAGTCTTTCTACCAATAGTATTCTTATTATATTGGTTTGCTTTGTAACCATTCTATTTTCCGCCTTGACATAAGTTGTTAGCCGCCATATCTTTGCGCCGTAACCTTTAACAAGAATGATTATGGCAAAAGAAAAAGTAAACTATCAGGAGG
>NZ_QTMZ01000087.1:0-8455 GCF_003602935.1 Bacteroides sp. AM54-2NS | reverse complement strand
TCACTATTTCCATCTATACCCGTCACTATCTTTTTCTCTGTGTAAGGAGGGTAAAGTCAAAGCTCCTTTCTTTAGAGAAACGCCCCTACACATAGCTGTAGCAAGGGGGAATTTTTCAATTTGGGCATTATGACACATCCTCGTTTATTATTTCCGCATAGTGGATGGTTTCTTTTTGAATAGAATATCAATCTTCTTTGGGCAATATCAAATTGAGAACTACTCCTACCAAAGCTGCCAATCCGATACCGGACAACGAAAAATCACCCCAACTAAAAGCAGCACCACCAATCCCGACAGTCAACGTTAATGATACAATGATTATATTTCTCGTACGGCTCAAATCAATGCAGTTGTTTACCAGATTACCAATACCTGCACAGGCAATCGTTCCGAAAAGCAGCAGCATGATACCACCCAATACCGCACTAGGTATGGATCTTAGTAATGCGCTGATTTTACCGATAACGGAGAATAAGATAGCAGAGATGGCAGCTATTCGGACCACTTGCGGATTGGTAATCTTTGTTAATGACATGGCTCCTGTCACTTCCGAATAGGTAGTCACAGGAGGACCACCCAGCAATCCGGCACAGAAACAAGCCAGACCATCACCCAATAAGGTGCGGTGCAATCCCGGGTCTTTCACGAAATCTTTTCCCGTAACCGTATTCACCACATAAATATCACCAATATGCTCTATCACCGGAGCAATAGCTACCGGAATCATAAACAATATCGGCTCCCATGAGAATTTAGGAAAGACAAACTGCGGCAATCCAATCCAGGCGGCATCTCTAACGCCGGACAAATCCAAACCATAGAAGATCCATGCAGCCAGATACCCCACTACAATCCCACAGAAAATAGGAATCAGCTTCAAAAGTCCTTTAGCTTCATCGAAACAACAACCGCAGTCACCAATGAAAGGAGAGCCAGCACCCAGTTCTCTTTTGCCATATTCACTCCTGTTCCCGCCAATGACAAACCTATCAGAATAATGACAGGCCCTATAACAACAGGAGGAAACAACCGTTCAATCACCCGCACTCCCTGCCATTTGACAAGCGCACTCATCACAAAGTAAACTAATGCAACTCCAACCATGCCGGATAAAGCGCCGGGCAGCCCATAAAGTTCTGTCGCTTTAATGATAGGCGCAATAAATGCGAAACTACTCCCCAAAAAGATAGGAACCTTTCCACGCGTAACGGCATGAAAGATAAGCGTACCAATACCTGCTGTAAACAGAGCTGTCGAAGGATCGAGCCCTACCAATAACGGCACGAGTACCGTAGCTCCGAAAGCCACAAACAAGAATTGTACCCCCACCACCCCTTTCCTCAAAGGTGTAAGATTATTTGAATCCATAAGTATAATGTAGATTAATCTCTGCAAAATTAGTCTTTTTAGACAATTTAACTCCCTTTTTTCACAAAAATACATCTAAAAAGGGGTTTTATTTGTTGTTAATAATGTGTAACTTCGCACGGTGAGAATTAAAACGACAATTTTATAACTTTATAATATATTGCCTATGATATTTACAGCAGAAAACACCCTACTTATCGGTTCTATCTTACTTTTCGTCAGCATTGTTGTTGGAAAAACCGGATATCGCTTTGGAGTACCTACCTTATTATTGTTCCTCGTAGTAGGAATGTTGTTTGGAAGTGACGGCCTCGGCCTGCAATTCCACGACGCGAAAGACGCGCAGTTTATCGGTATGGTCGCTCTTAGCATTATCCTTTTCTCGGGAGGTATGGATACGAAATTCAGAGAAATCAAACCTATTTTAGGTCCCGGTATCGTGCTTTCCACTGTCGGAGTACTGCTCACAGCTCTTTTCACCGGGCTCTTTATCTGGTGGATATCAGGTATGAGCTGGTCTAATATTTATTTACCTATCACCACTTCCCTGCTTTTGGCCTCTACCATGTCGTCTACGGACTCGGCTTCGGTGTTCGCCATTCTCCGTTCACAGAAGATGAATTTAAAGCACAACCTCCGTCCCATGCTGGAACTGGAGAGCGGAAGTAATGACCCGATGGCTATATGCTTACCATTGTCCTGATACAGTTTATTCAATCGTCTGGTATGGGAGTCGGAGCTATCGTAGGCTCTTTTGCCATCCAGTTTATCGTCGGTGCGGCTGCCGGATATGTACTCGGAAAGCTCGCAATCCGAATGTTGAATAAGCTCAATATTGACAATCAGGCCTTATATCCTATCTTATTACTTGCATTTGTATTTTTCACTTTCTCCATCACCGACTTACTGAAAGGTAACGGATACCTTGCCGTATATATCGCTGGTATCATGGTGGGAAACAATAAAATCATGCACCGTAAGGATATCTACACCTTTATGGACGGACTGACCTGGTTGTTTCAAATCATCATGTTCCTTTGCCTGGGATTGCTTGTCAATCCGCACGAGATGTTGGAAGTAGCTGCTGTGGCATTGTTGATTGGTGTCTTTATGATTATTATCGGCCGACCGTTAAGCGTATTCCTTTGTTTGCTTCCATTCCGGAAAATTACGATGAAATCACGTATTTTCGTCTCTTGGGTAGGATTGCGCGGTGCAGTTCCTATTATCTTTGCCACCTATCCGGTAGTGGCGGGCGTAGAGGGTTCGAACCTCATCTTCAACATTGTTTTCTTTATTACCATCGTGTCATTGGTGGTACAGGGAACAACGATTTCTTTCGTAGCCCGGATCTTGAATCTTTCCAAACCACTGGAAAAAACAGGAAATGATTTCGGAGTGGAACTCCCGGAAGAAATAGACTCTGATCTTAGTGATATGACTATTACTAAAAGTATGCTGGAAGAAGCAGATACATTGAAAGATATGAATCTCCCGAAAGGCACGCTGGTAATGATTGTGAAGCGCGGAGATGAGTTCCTGATTCCCAACGGAACGCTGAAACTGCATGAAGGAGATAAACTGCTGCTCATCTCCGAAAAATCAAAAGAAGAAGAGACTGATTCTGACTAACATCCGAAAAGATTGATTCTATACACTATAACTGATTCGTCTCCACGTATGAAGCCTCTTGTCCCTATAAGACACTCGTTTCTTCTTCATGTGTGGAGACGAAATGTTTTAAATAGGCCAACAGACTAGTTTTAAGGAAGAAACACGAAAACGCCTTAGCAAGCCGTAAAAATTGTTCATTCCCCTCCGTTAATTAACCGTAAAACTTGAATTTAAAATTCGGTTTACATCAGCGAAGTATTAATTTTGCGCAGTTTTAAACTAAATGTGCAAAAATCGAATGGAACAAGAACATCAGTTCATTGATTATATTGAGCAAAGCATCATCAAAAACTGGGACAAGGATGCCTTAACTGACTATAAAGGAATTACCCTTCAATATAAGGATGTAGCGCGTAAAATCGCTAAATTTCACATTGTCTTGGAAAGTGCCGGCATCCAGCCGGGAGATAAAATTGCCGTTTGCGGACGTAACAGTGCTCACTGGGCGGTTACTTTCCTGGCAACGATTACTTATGGAGCCGTTATTGTTCCCATTTTGCATGAATTCAAAGCAGATAATATCCATAATATCGTCAACCATTCCGAAGCCAAATTACTTTTCGTCGGCGACCAGGCTTGGGAGAATCTGAATGAGGATGCCATGCCTTTATTAGAGGGGATTGCTTCGCTGGCAGATTTTTCAGCATTAGTTTCCCGCAACGAAAAACTCACTTATGCTTTTGAACACCGGAATGCGATTTACGGTCAACAGTATCCAAAAAACTTCCGCCCGGAACATATTTGTTACCGGAAGGATCGTCCGGAAGAACTGGCTATTATCAATTATACTTCCGGCACCACAGGTTACTCTAAAGGAGTGATGCTCCCCTATCGCAGTCTTTGGTCGAATGTGGCTTACTGCTTCGAGATGCTTCCTGTTAAGCCGGGCGATCATATCGTTTCCATGTTGCCTATGGGGCATGTGTTTGGTATGGTCTATGATTTTCTTTACGGATTTTCTGCAGGTGCGCACATCTATTTCCTGACACGTATGCCGTCTCCGAAAATCATTTCTCAATCTTTCTCTGAAATCAAACCAAGAGTGATCTCTTGTGTGCCATTGATTGTGGAAAAGATTATTAAGAAAGATATTCTCCCTAAAGTAGACAGCAAAATCGGTAAGTTATTGCTTAAAGTGCCTATCGTGAATGATAAAATCAAATCGCTGGCACGGCAGGCCGCCATGGAAATCTTCGGTGGAAACTTTGACGAGATTATTATCGGAGGCGCTCCTTTCAATGCTGAAGTTGAGGCCTTCCTCAAAAAGATAGGATTCCCCTACACAATCGCTTACGGTATGACTGAATGTGGTCCTATCATTTGCTCCAGTCGTTGGGAAACACTGAAACTTGCTTCTTGCGGAAAGGCAACCAGCCGGATGGAAGTCCGTATTGACTCGCCGGATCCGGAAACGCATGCCGGAGAAATTGTATGCAGAGGAATGAACATGATGCTGGGCTATTATAAAAATCCGGAAGCTACCGCGCAAATTATCGATGCTAACGGCTGGCTGCATACCGGTGACCTCGGCACGTTGGATGAAGAAGGTTACATAACAGTTCGCGGACGTAGCAAAAACCTGCTTCTCACCTCTAGCGGACAAAATATTTATCCGGAAGAAATTGAAAGCAAACTGAACAATATGCCGTATGTTGCGGAATCATTGATTGTCTTACAGCATGAAAAGCTGGTAGCAATGATTTATCCGGATTTCGATGACGCTTTCGCTCATGGATTGCAGCAGACGGATATTCAGAAAGTGATGGAACAAAACCGTATCGAGTTGAATCAACAGCTTCCTAACTATTCTCAAATAAGCAAGATAAAGATCCATTTCGAGGAATTTGAAAAGACTGCGAAAAAGTCAATCAAACGCTTTATGTATCAGGAAGCAAAGGGATAATTATCCTAGATAACACGATAAGTAATCTTGCAAACGATTATAAGCCTCTCATATCAGATTAAAATTTGATTAGAAAAGAGCCATAAAGGAAGAATTGTAAATACAACAGGAAAAATGGCCAGCCTTCTTTCATTCCAACTCCCCTATCTTTGCAGGAGAGAAAATAAAACGAATCATTAAAAAAATAGGATATATGAAAATAATAGATTTAACCAAAGATAGTTTTGTTGAGAAAGTAGCTGATTATCAATCTTATCCTGATAGTTGGAACTTTAAAGGGAATAAACCTTGCCTGGTCGATTTTCATGCACCCTGGTGTGTCTATTGCAAAGCATTATCGCCTATATTAGACCAATTGGCAAAAGAATACGAGGTAAATTAGATATTTATAAAGTGGATGTCGATCAGGAACCGGAACTGGAAAGCGCATTTAAGATTCGTACCATTCCCAATCTGTTACTTTGTCCGTTGAACGGCAAACCGGCAATGAAATTAGGCACTATGAATAAAGCCCAATTGAAAGAATTAATAGAAACCAGTTTACTTTCAGAATAGAAAAACATCGAAAGTCCGGAAAGTTCCTTATGACGATAGACTGATAAACTACCAGGCTTTTGATATAATACAGAACATTTATTTTTATAATAAGAGGCTGAAAAGCCTTGATCTTATAAAATGCCCCTTACTAGAATAAACTGAACTCCTAAAATTTTGTATCCAACTTTTGGGATTCAGTTTAGTTCTTAGTAAAGGGCATTTTTCTTTTAGGAAGTCTCCGGACGGCCTCTTCCCTTTCAAAGGTTATTTCAATGGTTATTTATGCAACAGATTATCAGTTCCCGGAACGATCTTTCCCATTGACCATACGCAACGTACATTCAGTTCTTTGTCAAGAATCACAATATCAGCATCCTTACCCTTTGCTAACGCCCCTTTACGATCACTCACTCCAATTAAACGGGCAGGAGTTTCAGAAGCCATACGCACGGCATCTTCCAAAGGAATATTCGCTTTCTTTACCATAGTGCGAACCAACACATCCATCGTAGCCAAACTACCGGCCAACGCAGAATGATCCGCCATCTTGCATACGCCATCCTCTATGATATAACGAGGATCAATCGGTTCATTCCCTTCATAAGCGGCATACGCCAAAGCATCGGTAACAAGGCAGGTATTCTCCACGCCTTTCAACTTATAAACCAGTTTCAGGATAGTGGCAGGCAGATGAATACCATCCGCAATCACTTCCACAGTCATTCCATCCGTCAGATACACACTTTCCACTGTACCCTCATATTTATATTCACGACGTTTATGGAAACCCGGCATCGCATTATAAAAATGAGCAGCATGAGAAAATCCTACTGCAAATGCAGCTTTAATTTCATCGTATTCGGCTTCGGTATGTGTAACAGCAGTCATAATTCCTTTCGAACGGGTATACTTTGCAAAATCATGTGCACCGGGCAGTTCGGGACTAATATCCCAACGTCTGATACAAGACGTACGCTCCAACAAAGGAATATATTCATTTTCATCCGGAGTTTTCAGAAACCGTCATACTGCGTACCCGCCATCTTCGGATTCAGATATGGGCCTTCGATATGCAGACCGAGAATCGGAGAATCCTTCTCTTTCATCAAGTGCTCACATACATCGACTGCCTGGTAGATTCTTTCGAATGAAGTAGAGGACAAAGTAGGAAATATAACGGTAGCACCATGTTTCAGATGTGCATTGGTTGCGGTGCGGAAAGCCTCTTCCGTTGCTTCCGTATAATCATGCCCACCACCTCCATGTGCATGCATACTTACGAATCCGGGCACTATCGTCATCCCTCTGGCATCAATAACCGTTGCACCGATAACCGCTAAATCACTATTAGTTACCTCTAATATTTTTCCATCACAAATCAATACGGAACCATCTTTCAACCAGCCTTGCGGGGTAAGTATTCTTCCGTTTATTATTTGAGTCAACATAGTCTTTGTTATTTATTAGATTTAAAACAGTTTGTTGGTGCCTTCCACCAGTTCTCCCATTGCCCATACGGCTCTCACGTTCAAGTCTCTGTCCAAAGCGATCATATCGGCATCCTTGCCACGTTCCAGCGTTCCTTTACGGTCGAGCACTCCCATAATCCGTGCAGGAGTTTCGGAAGCCATTCTTACGGCATCTTCCAAAGGAATTTCCGCCTTTTGCACCATGGTACGAATCAAGCGATCCATCGTTGCAACACTCCCGGCCAAGGCTGAATGGTCTGCCAACTTACAGACTCCATCCTCAATAATCACACGCGGGTCAAAGGCAACCTGGCTATCACTGGCGGCGCAAGCCAACGCATCCGTTATCAGGCAAGTGCGTTCCACTCCTTTTATCTTATAGACAAGACGCAAAATCGTCGGAGGTACATGAATACCATCAGCCACCACTTCCACTGTCATATCATCAATCAGATAAATACTTTCTACCGTACCTTCATACTTGTACTCTTTCCGTTTATGGAAACCGGGCATCGCGTTATAAAAATGAGTAGCATGCGTATATCCCGCCTCATAAGCCGTCTGTATATCCTCAAATTCTGCCTGGGTATGTCCTACCGAAGCCAGTACACCTTTTGCCGTGATATATTTACCGAATTGCATGGCTCCGGGAAGTTCCGGTGCGGCATCCCAACGTTTGATACAGCGTGTTTCTTCCAACAACGGAATATATTCTTCGGGATCGGGATCTTTGATATTTTCCGGAATCTGTCCGCCTGCCATGTCCATATTGAAATAATGTCCTTCCAGATGGAGTCCGAGTACAGGGCTATTGGCTCCGCCATCATTTTTTCAGTAGTTGCCGCAGCTGCACGGATCATCGGAATGGTAGAAGAAGAAAGGGTAGGAAAAATACTGGTGGTACCATGCTGCATGTGAGCCTTGATTGCTGTCCGGAAAGCCTCTTCGGTGCCTTCCATAAAGTCTCTTCCACCGCCACCGTGAACATGGATTTCTACACCGCCGGGAACAATATACATTCCTTTGGCATCAATCAGTTTGGCTCCGATAATGGCAAGGTCACAATTGGTTACTTCCAGAATTTTGTTATCGCGAATAAGAACTGACCCATCCTTCAGCCAACCTTGAGGCGTCAGGATGCGTGCATTAATGATCTGTGTTAACATATCACAAATAGTTAAATTAATTAAAGGTCTGTGTGAATCAATGACGCTCTTTTTTGGGGGGAGTACATTGATTTTTTCGTTTGCAAAATTACGTTTTTCTATTCAATCTATCGATAAAATCGTCCGATAAACTTCTAATAAAGTCCAATATTAGGGCTCAGTTGTAATTCTTGGGGGATTAAGTTTAGTCAATTCCCTTCATGCATATACCTTTGCTAGCCTAAAAAGGAAGAAGCTCATATCCACTACTCCTCTAAATGATGCCCTAAATGCTTTGATTTTAGCATTAAATGCTTCCGCTGCTGCATTTGTACTCCTGTTCACAAAGAAGTTCA
>NZ_QTMZ01000086.1:0-8509 GCF_003602935.1 Bacteroides sp. AM54-2NS | reverse complement strand
TCCCATTCCATGCAAACCATCTGGTTTTCATAGTTTACTCCGCGGTTTACGCCCGCATCATTAAGTTCGGCAGGAACTCGTTGCAGCTTATTGACAACTAATAAGTCACGTCCCAAAAGTGAGGTGGGAATTTCAAAATAATAATCATTCTTCTTTTGATGTACAGCAAACATCCCTTTGGTCGTTTTACTGTCTTCCACTAATTTCTCGTAGTCGCTTTTACTCTTCTCTTCTTTCTCTTCTGGTTTTTTCTTTTTCTTTTTAAACCAACTCAGATTTTCTGTAGCGGGGGTAGTTGCAAATGCCGAGAGCGCTTCTCCACTCAGCAATATACATGCAATGACCGCTGCCATTACTTTTACATACATTCTCATTGAGTTTCTAACTTTTAATTATAATTAAAAAACGGCTACAAAAGTACTAATATAAATAACATAATGACTACTAATTTGCAATGAATATAACATTAAAAAGAAATATTAACTAGTATCTACGGTCATCATTCTCCTCGGATATTTCATAGTTTAGTGGGAATAGTGTACATTTGCGGGAGTAAAAAAGTGAACGGAATGATGAGACGATATATCACTGCTTTGATGTTGGCTTGCTGCATCGGAGGGTATGGACAAGAGAAGAAGCAAGTAACCTTTGTACCTCCTTTTGACTTTCCTCTTACATTGAGTGGGAACTTTGGAGAAATCCGCTCCAATCACTTCCACGGCGGACTGGATTTTAAGACAGGCGGAGTTATCGGTAAACCCGTTCGTGCTCTCGCTGATGGCTATATTTCGCGTATTCGCGTCACGAATGGTTCGGGATATGTACTTGATGTCTGTTATCACAATGGCTATTCAACGATCAACCGCCATTTGAGTGGTTTTGTTTCTCCCATTGCCGAAAGGGTGGAGAAACTTCAATATGAAGAAGAAAGCTGGGAAGTAGAGATTGTTCCCGAACCGGGAAAATATCCGGTGAAAGGAGGCCAGCAGATCGCATGGAGCGGAAATACCGGATATTCGTTCGGTCCGCATCTTCACCTGGATGTATTTGAAACGGAATCGGGAGATTATATTGACCCTATGCCTTTCTTTCAATCGAAAATAAAAGATACGCGTGCTCCGAAAGCGGATGGTATCCTATTTTTTCCACAACTGGGTAAAGGAGTAGTGGATGGAAAGCAAGAGAATAAAACCATCCTTCCCAATAGTGAGCGTCTGGTGGAAGCATGGGGAGTGATAGGCGTGGGGATCAAAGCATACGATTACATGGATGGAGTGAATAACCATTATGGAGTTTATTCGGTTGTGCTTACGGTAGATGGAAATGAAATATTTCGCAGCACCGTAGATCGCTTCTCGCAGGAAGAGAACCGGATGATTAATTCCTGGACTTACGGGCAATATATGAAATCTTTCATTGATCCGGGCAACACTTTGCGTCTACTAAAAGCATCGAATGATAACCGTGGCTTGGTGACGATTGATGAGGAACGGGACTATCAGTTCTTATATACATTAAAAGATGCTTTCGGAAACACTTCCAAATATACTTTCACCGTACGGGGTCGGAAACAGCCGATTGAACCGTTGAATCATCGGGAGAAATATTATTTTACCTGGAATAAGACTAATTATCTGCAAGAACCGGGATTGAACCTGGTTGTTCCGAAAGGAATGTTGTATGATGATGTTCCCCTCAATTATCAGGTGAAGGCGGATAGTGGTGCCGTTGCTTTTACTTATCAGCTGAATGATAAGGCGGTTCCGCTGCATGCAGCTTGTGAACTGTGTATCGGGTTGCGTAGAAAACCAATTGCCGATACGACGAAATATTATGTGGCCCGCATAACTCCCAAAGGAGGAAAGTACAGCGTAGGCGGAAAGTATGAAGACGGATACATGAAAGCATCTATCCGGGAGTTGGGAACTTACACTGTTGCCATCGATACCATCCCGCCGGAGATTATCCCTGTCAACAAGAATCAGTGGGGAAGAAACGGAAAGATTGTCTATCGTTTGAAAGATCAGGGCGCGGGAATTGCTTCCTATCGTGGAACGATTGACGGAAAGTATGCGCTTTTCGGACGTCCCAATATTGTGAAATCATACTGGGAATGTACGTTGGACCCCAAACGCGTAAAGAAAGGAGGCAAGCATACTGTTGAATTTACAGTGACCGACTATTGTGGGAATGAAACAGTGGCCCGTGAAAGCTTTGTTTGGTAAATTATTAAAAGTGAATCATATATTTATTATGAAGAGAAGAATTATTCTTTGTGCCGCCGTATTGATGGCGGCTGTGGCGAACACCTTCGCCTGCACCAACCTGATTGTCGGAAAGAATGCGTCTGCCGATGGCTCGACGATTGTTTCCTATTCTGCCGACTCGTATGGCTTATTCGGAGAACTTTATCATTATCCGGCTGCTACCTATCCAAAAGGTACGATGCTGAAAGTTTATGAATGGGATACCGGCAAGTATCTGGGAGAAATAGAGCAGGCACGCCAGACTTACAATGTAGTCGGTAATATGAATGAATATCAGGTTACCATTGGTGAGACAACTTTCGGCGGACGTCCGGAATTGGCCGATTCTACAGGGATTATCGATTACGGAAGTCTGATTTATATCGGTTTGCAACGTTCGCGCACTGCCCGTGAAGCAATTAAGATCATGACCGACTTAGTGCAGCAATACGGCTATTATAGCGAAGGAGAATCCTTTACTATTGCCGATCCGAACGAAATATGGATTATGGAAATGATTGGTAAAGGTCCCGGCATCCGTGGAGCAGTTTGGGTAGCTGTACGTGTGCCCGATGATTGTATTTCGGCCCATGCCAACCAGTCACGTATCCACCAGTTTGATATGAACGACAAGGAAAACTGCATGTACTCTCCGGATGTCGTTTCTTTTGCCCGTGAGAAGGGATATTTTAATGGAGTAAACAAAGACTTTAGCTTTTCATTAGCTTATGCGCCTCTTGATTTCGGTGCCCGCCGTTTTTGTGAGGCTCGCGTGTGGAGCTATTTTAATAAGTTCACAGATAACGGAAAAGATTATCTTCCTTACATTGAGGGAAAGACCAATACGCCGATGCCTCTTTTTGTGAAACCAAAACATAAGTTATCCGTGCAAGATGTGAAAGATATGATGCGCGACCATTATGAAGGAACGCCTCTTGACATCTCCAATGATTTCGGAGCCGGACCTTATAAGACACCTTATCGTCTTTCTCCTCTGAACTTCAAAGTAGACGGCCAGGAATATTTCAACGAACGTCCGATTTCCACTCAACAAAGCGGGTTTGTATTTGTTGCACAAATGCGGGCTCATAAGCCGGACCCGATAGGCGGTGTACTTTGGTTTGGCGTGGATGATGCGAACATGGCTGTATTTACCCCGGTTTATTGTTGTGCTACTAAAGTGCCGGTATGTTATACCCGTGTAGATGGGGCCGATTATATTACTTTCTCCTGGAATTCTGCTTTCTGGATTTTCAACTGGGTATCTAATATGGTCTATCCGCGTTATGATTTGATGATCGGTGATGTACGGGAAGCGCAGAAAGAAATGGAAACTACTTTCAACAATGCACAGGAAGGCATTGAAGAAATGGCTGCCAAACTGCTGGCAAAAGATAAGAACGCAGCAGTTGACTTTCTGACAAACTATACAAATATGACCGCACAGAGCACTTTCGATACTTGGAAACAATTGGGTACATTCTTGATTGTGAAGTACAATGATGGAGTGGTGAAACGTGTTAAAGACGGTAAGTTTGAGCGTAATTCTATCGGACAACCTGCCGGAGTGATGCGTCCCGGTTATCCGAAAGAATTTTTGCAGGAATATGTCAAGCAGACTGGTGACAGATATTTGGTAAAATGAAGAATTAAGAATGAAAAATGAAGAATTATGCTTTGCAAATATGTCTTATAATGCGATTCTTCATTTTTCATTCTTAATTCTTCATTAAATAACTAGGAATTATAAACTTATTATTTTACATTTGTGTGCTCAAGAAATTGATAATAAATAATTCATTAACCAATAAATAACAATCGAAATGGAAAATCAGGAACTTATTAAACAGGTCACTGAAAAAGCCGAAAAATGGCTAACCCCGGCTTATGATGCTGAAACCCAGGCTGAAGTGAAACGTATGTTGGAAAACGATGATAAAACCGAACTAATTGAAGCTTTCTACAAAGATCTTGAATTTGGTACTGGTGGTCTGCGTGGTATTATGGGTGTAGGTAGCAATCGTATGAATATCTATACGGTAGGTGCTGCCACTCAAGGACTTTCCAACTATCTGAAAAAGAACTTCAAAGACCTGCCGCAGATTTCTGTAGTAGTAGGTCACGATTGCCGCAACAACAGCCGTTTGTTTGCGGAAACTTCTGCTAATATTTTCTCTGCCAATGGTATCAAAGTATATCTGTTTGACGACATGCGTCCGACACCGGAAATGTCTTTCGCCATCCGTCACCTCGGTTGCCAAAGCGGTATCATCCTGACTGCTTCTCACAATCCGAAAGAATACAACGGTTACAAGGCATATTGGGACGATGGTGCACAGGTATTGGCTCCACACGATAAAGGTATCATCGACGAAGTGAATGCAATTGCTTCTGCTGCCGATATTAAATTCCAGGGAAATCCGGATTTGATTCAGATTATCGGTGAAGACATCGATAAGATTTATCTGGATATGGTGAAAACTGTTTCTATTGATCCGGCAGCTATCGCCCGTCACAAAGATATGAAGATTGTCTATACTCCGATTCATGGTACAGGTATGATGTTGATTCCTCGTGCATTGAAAATGTGGGGATTCGAAAACGTATTTACTGTGCCCGAACAGATGATTAAGGACGGTAACTTCCCGACTGTCGTATCTCCGAACCCGGAAAACGCGGAAGCTCTTTCTATGGCTGTAAACCTTGCCAAAGAAATTGATGCTGACCTCGTTATGGCTTCCGACCCGGATGCTGACCGTGTGGGTATTGCTTGCAAGGATGATAAAGGCGAATGGGTACTGATTAATGGTAATCAGACTTGTATGATGTACCTTTATTATATTCTGACACAGTACAAACAACTGGGTAAGATTAAAGGTGGCGAGTTCTGTGTGAAGACAATCGTTACAACTGAATTAATCAAGAAGATCGCAGATAAGAACAATATCGAAATGCTTGACTGCTACACCGGATTTAAATGGATTGCCCGTGAAATCCGTCTGCGTGAAGGCAAACAGAAATATATAGGTGGTGGTGAAGAAAGCTACGGATTCCTTGCCGAAGATTTCGTTCGCGATAAAGATGCCGTATCAGCTTGCTGTTTGATTGCTGAAGTTGCTGCATGGGCAAAAGATAATGGTAAATCCTTGTATCAGTTGTTGCTGGATATCTACGTAGAATACGGATTCTCTAAAGAGTTTACTGTAAACGTAGTGAAACCGGGTAAGAGCGGTGCAGAAGAAATCAAAGCTATGATGGAGAACTTCCGTGCCAATCCTCCGAAAGAATTGGGTGGCTCTAAAGTGATCTTGAGCAAAGATTATAAGACACTGAAACAGACAGATGATAAAGGTAACGTAACTGCAATCGATATGCCGGAACCATCTAACGTACTTCAATATTTCACTGAAGACGGTAGCAAAGTTTCTGTTCGTCCTTCAGGTACAGAACCGAAGATTAAGTTCTATATGGAAGTTCAGGGTGAAATGGGTTGCCGCAATTGTTATGCTTCTGCCGAATCTGCTGCAATGGAAAAGATTGAAGCAGTGAAGAAATCATTGGGTATCTGATTTTGTTTCTTCTGAAATTTCAGATATAGATAACGAAAGATAAATAATAAATAGCGCCTCCATGGTCTTTTCGAAGATTATGGAGGCGCTTCTTTTTCTCTATACATAGCCCTGATTCTGTCTATTTTCGGGCTTTTTCCCCAACTTGGCACAGTTCTTTCATTTCCTTTGCATTCTTTAAGTCCACTTGCTAATCCTTCTTGCGAGAATCTTGTTGTATTGACATCATCTCAATTTCAACCCGCAGGCTGCGGATACACATGTTTTGTTGATGCTTTAGAGTGATACGTTCAGTTTCATATTCGTAAGTTGTTCGTTTGTAGTTATGTGTATTTCGTGGCCTGCTTTCTTAGTCTATTTTTCAGTCAGTGCTATTTCTTTTTTTTCTGTCATTTCTTCGTGCCTATCCAAGTCCATTTATGCCATATTGTTTCCAATGGTCCTTGTTTATGTTTAGACAGCCACCATTTGCAGAACCGAACTTGCGCTAGGAAAAGAATAATACCGATAATCAGGCTAAGAGTATATCCACAGTAAGGAGCAAGATAGAATCCGAATGGGAAATAGATAATGGCTCCCAAAATAGATTGAGAAATATAATTGGTCAAACTCATTTTTCCGTAGAATCGCAGATTAGATACAGTTTTCTTGAACTGATCCTTCTGATAAAGCAACACGAAAGAAGCAACAAGTACAATCGTAAATGCAAATTTCTGCCACATATCAAAGGCAGTACCTACCGTTTGCTGAATTAAACTGCTGTCACTTTGCATGATCTGTTCTTTCAGAGAATACAGTGGCGCGAAACTGATAGCTGCAATAATAAGTGCTTTCATCCAGAACTTCAAATGAGATTCGGTAGTTACGAACAATTCTTTGCGTCCGATATATAAGCCAAACAGGAAAAGTCCGGCAGTCTGTAAGAAACGTCCGGCACCGATAGCCCAAAACAGGCTTGCTTTCTGTCCTAAAGTAACATTACCTATCAGAAAATCCCAAAAGTTTCCGGCTTTGGTGTATTCCGCTACTTCAGCATACATGGCTCCGACATTCAAATCGGGTAGGGTATAAGCAGGATTGAAAAGGCTCATTATATAATGAAACCATTCAATCGGTTGCAGTGAAAACAAGATGGCGGTGATTAGAATCGCTTTGTCACTCCATTTACGTACGATAAATAGTACAAGACTGACTACAACAAACAGAAGCAGGACATCTCCTGCCGGGAAGAAAGCAGCATTCAAAGTAGCGAATCCTGCCAGTAATGTCATTCTCCATAAAAAGCGGTAACCAAAATCTTTTCCTTTCAACTGCTGGTTGTGCGACTGGATATAGAAAGTGAATCCGAAAAGCAGAGCGAATATGGCATAAGACTTTCCGGCAAGCAGTGAAAATGTCGCATTAAATACTCCGGCATCCAAAATGGTGAGCCATTCAGGAGAACTTTCCGGATATACGGGGAAAATGAAATGCTCCAGGTTATGAACCAGAAGGATGGCCATTACAGCAAATCCTCTAAGAGCATCTACTACTTCAATTCGGGGTGTTTTTGTTGATAATTCCATGGGGCTAATTTATGATTGTTTTTAGTAAATGTTCATTTTACCCATCTCTAAGCAGGCTTCGGGAACATACTGACGGATTCCTTTGATGATATTTTCCATGTTTGATTTATTCATTTGGATGCTCTATCCACCAATCAATCATCTTTCGGGCAAGACTAAGTTTTCTGGGAAGTTCGGGTAAATTGTCTCTTGTATAAAAGTCTCCCGAACTCAATTCTTCATCTTGGAGGTTGATTTCCCCTCCGGCATAATCAGCAATAAAGCCGACCATTAGTCCGCTGGGATAAGGCCAGGGCTGATTACCGAAATAAGTGATATTCTTTACATCCAGTCCGGTTTCTTCTTTCACTTCACGTGCTACACATTCTTCTAGCGTTTCTCCGGTTTCCAGAAATCCGGCAACGAGACTGTTGAATGTTCCTTTAAAATTGCGGGCGTGCACTAAGAGTAGTGAATCTTTTTTTCTCACTAATACAAGAATCGCTGTGGAAATGGAAGGATATACCTCCCGGTCACATTTCGGACAACGCTTCATGATAGATTCTTTCTGTTCCATAGGCGTGCCGCAGGCGGAACAAAAGCGGCTGTTTCTATCCCAATGCAGAATCTCATATGCTTTTCCTGCTGTCTGATAATGAGACAAAGGAAGATATTCATAGGAGGCACGAAGCCCTATCATGATCCATTGCTCCGATTCTTCAATGGGAGAGGAGAGGGAGAAAGCCTTGCAGTTTCTCCCTTCCAGTGTAGTGATATTGTGTACGGTTGTTTTTTCTTTAATAACAATAGGAGAGCTTTCTCCACACGGGATGGCATATATGCCATCCTCTTTTTTCTCAAGAAGCAGTTGGTCTTTGTAAAAGATAAACCACCATGATTGTGCTGTCTGATTCATTTTAATTCTAATTCTTGATCTTCGCGCTGCGAAGTTATAAAAAAACTAGATTGATATTTAGACTTATCAGATAAAATACAGGGCAACTGCACCAAAATTTGATTCATAACCGTGCAGAAATCAGCTAAATGATAATTTTGCGGAGTGCCCTGAAAGGGCTTAATTATATAGCGTAGGGCAACGCCCTACGTAAAAACGACAATCTGAATTTGCGCCCTGAAAGGGCATAATTGT
>NZ_QTMZ01000085.1:0-9480 GCF_003602935.1 Bacteroides sp. AM54-2NS | reverse complement strand
TGAACTTCTTTGTGAACAGGAGTACAAATGCAGCAGCGGAAGCATTTAATGCTAAAATCAAAGCATTTAGGGCATCATTTAGAGGAGTAGTGGATATGAGCTTCTTCCTTTTTAGGCTAGCAAAGGTATATGCATGAAGGGAATTGACTAAACTTAATCCCCCAAGAATTACAACTGAGCCTTTATATCCCGGCTCGATATTAGAAAAGAAACATGTGGTAGGTTATTTTTATCGAACTGATTTATAAAACAAATATGTTCCATTGAAAAAGAAAGAAAAAGCATAGCTTTCGATAGGCTAAAGCTATGCTTTTCTATGTCTAAAGCACCGCTTTACAGAACAAAAACAACCTATATCATCTACGCAAGCTTAGAGGATAACGCAAAATATAATCCACCACAACAAACGTAAGCGTCTCCGCGATTCTATATTGCTGTCCGTTTTTAGCTCTCATATCTTTGCGAGGTATAAAAATGAAGCATTATGGATTTAGAAAATAGATTTAGAAGAACTTGGAAACGTTTCCAAGAAGTCTTAAAAACAGACTACAATTGTTCTTTAGCGGATGTTTGCCGCGAGCAGCATACCACTTTTGGAGGTATGAGTTCCTGGATGTCCCGACGGGGCTATAGCGTTAAACAAGCTAAGGCAGATGTGGTTCGTGATTATTATGGCGGCGTTGAGCCGTCCCCACTGACCACTACCTCTCCTGCGTTCACTCAAATAGCACCCGCCATGTCGTCGGAAGAAGAGTTTAGTCTTGCCGGGATCACAATCACGTTTAACAGTGGAACCACCATTTCGGTCAAACGGGCCACACCCGGTGGTGTTATTAAAATGTTGCTCGATTACGAAAGAAAGGAGGGAGATCCATGTATTCTCTAACATCAGCCAATCGATACTATCTGTACCAGGGCTTTGTTCGTATGAACCTTGGCATCGACGGTTTATTCAAAATTATACGCTTGGAAATGAAGGACTTGTCTCCCGTTTCCGGAGATATATTTTTATTCTTTGGCAAAAACCGACAAAGTGTAAAAATACTGCGTTGGGATGGCGATGGCTTTCTTCTGTACTACAAGCGCCTCGAGGGTGGAAGTTTTGAGTTACCAACATTTAACCCCCATACAGGCAATTACGAGATTTCTTATCAGGTTTTGTCTTTTATCTTAAATGGAGTGTCATTGAAGTCTGTACGGTTGCGAAAACGTTTCAGGATTTAATATAATATGTTGATTGTTAATTATTTGTACTAAGTATATCATCCGATTTATTTGGTCAACTCGTTGATTTTTTATATCTTTATACCATGAAAAAGGATGAGATCATAGAGTTATTGAAGGAACAGATCAAGAGATTACGAGATGACAACAACAGACTCTTGGGGCAAGTAGATGCTTTGATAAAAGAGGTTTCTTCCCTTAAAGAAGCACTCCTTCAAAAAGGCGAATCTCTTAGCAAACAACAGCGCCTTGCTAAGGGCTCGCCAAACTTGTATCCAACACATCCGAACAGCAACAAGCTCCCCAACCTGCCATGTCCGAAGAAGAGCGGCAGAAGAGAGAAGCTGAAAAAGCAGATAAGCGTAAAGCCAGAAAGAACAATGGTGCCAAACGTGACATGCATTATGAGATGGAGGAAGAAGAACATGTCGTTTATCCTGATGATCCCGATTTTGACATCAATAAGGCCCGGTTGTTTACTACCGCTCCCAGAATATGCGTCCGCTATGAATGTGTACCCATGCGCTTCATCAAGCACGTCTACAAGATACACACCTATACGCAAGACGGTCGCCTGTTTGAGGGAAAAACCCCGGTCGCGGCTTTCTTAAATTCCAGCTATGACGGCTCATTTATTGCCGGATTGATGGAATTACGTTATATACAATCGCTACCTGTTGAAAGAATCATCAACTACTTCGAAGGTCATGGCTTTACGCTGAAGAAACCTACGGCTCATAAGTTGATAGAAAAAGCCTCAGGCCTCTTCGAAAATCTTTATAAGTGTATCCGGCAGACAGCTTTGAGTGATCCTTATAAGGCAGCCGACGAAACCTATTACAAAATACTCGTCCCGGAAAAGAACAGTAAGGGAAAAGGAGTTAGAAAGGGATACCTTTGGGTGGTTGTCGGCATAAACACCAGGATGATATACCTGCTCTATGATGACGGCTCCCGGTCTGAAAGAGTTATTCTTAACGAATTAGGCAGTTGCAAAGGTATCATACAAAGCGATGGCTACTCACCTTACCGGAAGCTCGAAAGCGATGCTTATCCCAATATCACACGCATCCCGTGCTTGCAACATATAAAACGGAAATTTATAGATTGCGGTGAGAATGACCCGGATGCAAAAAGAATCGTGGAGCTGATAAACACTCTTTATCAAAACGAGCATAAGCATAAAGTTGGGGTTGATGGATGGACAGTAGAACAGAATCTTATGCATCGAAAAAAGTATGCGCCGGACATACTCGGAGAAATAAAAGATGTGTTTGATGAAATAGAAGAGCGGGGGGATTTATTACCAAAGAGCGAACTACAAGAAGCTATCACCTATCTTCGCAATGAGTGGAATGCAGTGGTGGACATCTTTAATTATGGTGACACTTACCTGGACAACAATATAGTTGAACGGATGAACCGGTACATATCCTTATCAAGAAAAAACTCATTGTTCTTCGGCAGCCATAAGGGAGCCGAACGAGGCGCCATACTCTACACGATAGCACTCACCTGTAGGATGCATAAAGTGAATCTATTTGAGTATCTCACGGATGTGATAAACAGAACAGCTGAATGGCAACCAAACACACCACTTGAAAAATACAGGGAACTGCTTCCTGACAGATGGGAAAAGGCTAATGGATAAAAAGGGAGCATTAGCCTTTTTATTTTAGCAAACTATATAGAATCGCGGAGACGCTTACCAACAAACAACAGCTTTTAAGAAGCTCCTTCATCTCTAAATTCCTTATTCATAGGCTATTCAGAAGAAAGATGAAGGGGAGAATAAAAATAAAAAAATCATAGGCTGATTTAAAATAAATATCCCAATGATTGAATTTAATCATTGGGATATTTATTTTAAACACTTCGATGTTTATTATGAACTAGTCAAGAGTCCATCTTTTTTCAGCATTTAATATTTAATTCATTCAGAACCTTGCGTATTGCTTCAAATGTAGTAATACGAGTAGGAACCAGCGGCAAACGAAGCTTATTTTCAATCATCCCCATCGCATTTAACATTGATTTTACGCCTGCCGGATTTCCATCGACAAATAACAGGTTAAATAATTCCGTAAATCGATGATGAATAGTCAACGCATTGGCAAAGTCTCCTTGAAGCGCCAAACGTGTCATGCGACTAAATTCACGAGGAAAAGCATTACCAATTACCGAAATCACGCCAACAGCTCCCAATGTTATGAGAGGAAAGGTGATACCATCATCTCCAGAGATTACATTAAAATTTTCCGGTTTATTTTTAATAATATCATCCATTTGCGTGATATTGCCGGATGCTTCTTTAATAGCAACTACATTATTGAAATCACGGGCAATCCGCAACGTAGTTTCAGCAGTCATATTTACTCCCGTACGTCCCGGAACATTATACAATACGATAGGGAGCTCCGTAGCTTCCGCAATCGCTTTATAATGCTGATAAATACCTTCTTGAGAAGGTTTATTATAATACGGCACCACAGACAATATAGCATCAACCCCTGTAAAATCATCGTTTTTCAATGTTTCTACAATAGCGCGAGTATTATTACCACCTACACCCAACAGAATAGGAATTCTTCCGTTAACGCGGTCAATTACCATCTTTTTTATGGTTTTCTTTTCTTCCTCGGTCAGAGTCGGTGTTTCAGCTGTAGTTCCCAGCACACACAAGAAATCCGCATTATTCTGCAATAGATAGTCCACCATACGCATCAACGCGTCATAGTCAACGCTCTCATCCTCTTTGAAAGGAGTAATCAGTGCTACCCCCATTCCTTTCAATTTAGTCTGTATCATGAGTTTTAATTATAATCTCTAATTTATTTAGCCGCAAAAGTACGAATATTTTTCTTATCTTACGATATAAGTTTCAGAAATTCGTCTTCGCTTAATATGGTTATTCCAAGTTTTTTTACTTTTTCGAGCTTTGCAGGTCCCATATTATCTCCAGCCAATATAAAACTCGTTTTCGCGGAAATGCTTCCAACATTTTTCCCTCCGTTTTTCTCGATAAGTTCCTTATATTCGTCACGCGAGTGATGGATAAACACACCACTGATAACAATAGACTGTCCTGCCAACTTATCAGTGTATCCACTCAAATCTTCCTCTGTACGATAAAGTTGTAGTCCGGCCTCCTTTAGCCTGTTAACCAACTCACGATTAGACTCATTAGCAAAATAAGCAAGTATACTTTGAGCTATTTTTTCTCCGATTTCATCGATACTTACCAATTTTTCAAGATCTGCCTGCTGTAAATCATCGATATTCTCAAACGACTTCGCAATCTTTTTAGCCACAGTCTCACCAACAAAGCGGATTCCTAAAGCAAAGATTACACGCTCGAAAGGAACTGTTTTACTTTGCGCAATTCCCGTTACAATATTCTCTGCCGATTTTTCACCCATACGATCCAAACCTTTGATATCATCAGCTGTAAGTTTATACAAGTCGGCCGTATTTTCAATTAATCCCAAACGATAGAACATATCCACCGTTTCCGGCCCTAATCCATCAATATTCATAGCCTTTCGACTAATAAAATGCTCTATTTTGCCTTTGATTTGAGGAGGACACGCTGTTTCATTCGGGCAATAATGAGCAGCTTCTCCTTCATATCTGACTAGTTTACTGCCACATTCGGGACAATTAACGATGAACCGAACCTTCTCACCAAGCATAAAACTACGTGCATCTTTATCAACCCCTGTAATCTTAGGAATAATTTCACCGCCTTTTTCTACATAAACCATGTCTCCAATATGCAAATCAAGCCCCTCGATAATATCCGCATTATGCAAGGACGCACGTTTTACAACCGTCCCTGAAAGCTGCACAGGATCCAGATTAGCTACTGGTGTAACAGCTCCGGTTCTTCCTACCTGATAAGTCACCTTATTCAAACGGGTCAACGCACGTTCTGCCTGGAATTTATAAGCAATAGCCCATCGAGGAGATTTAGCCGTAAAGCCCAAATTCTTCTGCTGCCTCAAACTATTCACCTTTAAAACAATCCCATCTGTGGCAACCGGCAGATTTTTACGCTCTACATCCCAATAATTGATAAATTCAAAAACCTCCTCTAATGTCTGGCACTTACGCGTCAAATCAGAGATTTTAAAGCCCCATTTTGCCGCTTCCTGAAGATTTTCATAATGTCCGTCACAAGGCAGGTTATCACCCAGCAAATAATACAAATAAGCATCCAGTTTGCGGGAAGCCACAATAGAAGAATTCTGCAACTTCAATGTACCGGAAGCCGCATTTCTCGGATTGGCAAAAAGCGGCTCTTCACGCGCTTCTTTCTCTCGATTCAACTCTTCAAACACTTCCCATGGCATAAGAATTTCTCCACGTATCTCAAAAGAAGCAGGATAATTATCACCATGCAATACAAGCGGAATAGAACGGATCGTTTTCACATTATCCGTCACATCATCCCCCTTTTCTCCATCCCCACGGGTGACGGCACGAACCAACTTTCCATCTTCATAAGTCAGCGAAATAGAAGTACCGTCATATTTCATTTCACAACAAATCTCGAAATCCTCATTCAATGCCTTACGGACACGGTCGTAGAAGTCCGTCACTTCCGCTTCCGAATATGTATTTGCCAATGACAACATAGGATATTTATGAGCCACTTGCGTGAAATTCTTGTTTAAATCGCTACCTACACGCATCGTAGGCGAATTTTCATCTTTATATTCCGGATGTGCCTGTTCCAAATCCTGAAGTTCACGCATCTTGTCGTCAAACTCTTTATCTGAGATTTCAGGAGCATTCAACACATAATAATTATAATTATGCCGGTGAAGTTCGGCACGCAATTCCTCTATTTTTTCCTTTATATCCATATTTATTCGATTGTTTAAGGCAAAAATACATGTTTATCTTTGAATATTTGTACTTTTGCGAAAAATTAAAAGATTATGCGTATTGATATTATAACAGTTTTACCCGAAATGATTGAAGGTTTCTTCAATTGTTCTATCATGAAACGAGCTCAAGATAAAGGACTTGCAGAGATACATATTCACAATCTGCGTGATTATACCGAAGATAAATATCGCCGTGTCGATGATTATCCTTTTGGAGGGTTTGCCGGAATGGTTATGAAAATAGAACCCATCGAGCGTTGCATCAATGCTCTGAAGGCAGAACGCGACTACGATGAAGTTATTTTCACGACCCCCGACGGAGAACAGTTCAACCAGCCGATGGCCAACAGCCTCTCGTTGGCACAGAATCTCATTATTCTTTGCGGACATTTCAAAGGTATCGATTACCGCATCCGAGAACACCTGATTACTAAAGAAATCAGCATTGGAGATTACGTATTAACAGGAGGAGAATTGGCAGCAGCGGTGATGGCGGACGCCATCGTACGTATCATCCCCGGAGTCATTTCTGATGAACAGTCCGCACTTTCCGATTCTTTCCAGGATAATTTGCTGGCAGCACCTGTATATACACGACCTGCGGATTATAAAGGTTGGAAAGTCCCCGATATTCTCTTATCCGGTCATGAAGCAAAAATCAAAGAATGGGAACTGCAACAATCCCTGGAACGTACCAGAAAACTTCGTCCCGACTTATTGGGAGAATAAAATAAAGTGTAAATAAAAACGACGGTGAAGAATATGTAAATCTTCACCGTCGTTTTTATTTTGCCTTCAGTTTATAAAGATCTTGCTGATAGCTAATCTTAAACACAGACCTATTTTTCATCCGCTGTTTCCAGCCTGCTTATTCTTCCTTTATTCAAAAGACAAATAGCATTTTTCTCGCAGACTTAGTGCGAATGGTTATTGTATGTTTTCAATTACACCTCAAGTGCACCAATAATTTCCTTTACAGACTTACACCCGTGTCTTTCCAGGTAATTATTTATACCATCTTCCACTTTAATAGTGACAGCAGGATCTATGAAATTTGCCGTACCAATCTGGATAGCCGTTGCACCTGCAAGCATGAATTCGACAGCATCTCTCCAGTCCATAATACCCCCTAAACCAATGACAGGAATATTTACCGCCTTAGCAACTTGCCACACCATACGCAATGCGATAGGTTTTACGGCCGCTCCCGACATTCCTCCTGTTATCGTTGATAAAATAGGGCGTTTACGTTCCGCATCAATCGCCATACCCAGCAATGTATTGATTAATGACACGCTATCTGCACCACTTTCTTCTGCCGCGCGAGCTATTTCGGTGATATCCGTAACGTTTGGGGAGAGTTTTACGATAAGTGTCTTTTTGTAAGCAGAACGCACTGCTTTCACTACTTCTGATGCCCCTTTTGCTGACACACCAAAAGCCATACCTCCTTGCTTCACATTGGGGCAAGAGATGTTTAGTTCTATAGCAGGAATTTTGTCAAGTTCATTAATGATTTCAGCCGTTTTTACATAATCTTCGATCGCAGACCCCGAAACGTTTACAATCATATTCGTTTGAATGTCTTTTATACGAGGATATATATGCTCCACGAAGTAGTCAACACCCTTATTTTGCAGTCCTACAGCGTTTAACATACCAGAAGGAGTCTCTGCCATACGCGGATAAGGATTCCCTTCACGTTTGTGAAGAGTCGTTCCTTTTACAATAATACCACCTATTCGCGTTATATCAATGAAATCAGAGAACTCTTCACCATATCCAAATGTACCGGATGCCGTCATTACCGGATTCTTCATTTGTAATTCACCAATGTTTACACTCAAATCTGCCATAGTAGTTTATTTATATTAAAAACAGGACCTTCTTTACATACACACAAGTGACCTTCTGTCGTATTTTCCACACAGCACAAGCATGCTCCGATACCACAAGCCATTGTATTTTCCAAAGAAACTTCACATTCTATCTGATTACTTTTGGCATATTTTGCCACAGCCACCATCATTGGTTTAGGACCACAAGTGTAAATCTGCTCAAATCGTACCTTATTTAATATAGAATGTTGAGTTACGTATCCTTTTTCGCCATGGCTACCATCTTCCGTAGTAGTATACACCTCTCCATATTTAGCAAACTCTTCCAGCTGCAACAAATCTTTGTCGCTACGGGCACCTAACAAGAACGTAGGTTTGTGGCCTTTTTTAGCCAATTGTTCACCTAAATACAACATGGGAGCTGTTCCGACACCTCCACCAACTAATAAGAGCTTATCAGAAGCCTCTTGAGGCATTGTGTATGCATTTCCCAGCGGAAGCACCACATTAATTGTATCACCAGAATTAGCCTCTGCCAGACGTCTTGTTCCATCACCAACCAGCTGGATCAGAAACCAGACCTCATTTCGCTGTTTATCTACAAAATTAATAGAAATAGGACGACGCAAGAATGTAGTAGGCGAACCGTCCACCCGGATTTCTGCAAACTGCCCAGGTAACATTTCGGGCAGTAATGACTGAGACGTCAATTTTAGCAATACATAGTTTGCATTCAATCTGATATTCTCGGTCACTGTCAGATCTAAAATAAATTTCTTCATGTATGGATATAAAAGTATAAATTCGTATTCCGGGTGCAAAGATACAGGAAATTGCTCAAACCACCGATTTTACTCTTTATTTTTCAGGCCTAAACGTCTCATAGGTATTATCATCAAAAAATATTCTTATTTCCGTGATTTTCCTGGCAGGCTTTTCTATATACCTAATCTCTTGTTTTACAATCTCTTTAGGGGAATTTTCAGCGTTTCTTAATGGCATTTCCTTGCGATTTTCCGGAATAGCCGGCTCTTTGGACGAATTTATGAGATTCTCGTCGAATAAAGAAGGCAGATAATCGCTATTAGAAGAAGAAAAAGATGTCTCTTCTTCAGATACCATCATTTCGCCCTCTCCATAAAGCAACCATTCAAGATTTACATAGTCATACTTTTGATGAACCTTCATTATGACATCTAAACTGGGTTTATTCCGGCCATTTAAAATATGAGAGAGAGTAGATTGTTGTACTCCGATTGTTTTAGCAAAAACTTTAGGAGGAACTTTTTCTCTCTCCATTATCATTCTGATTCTGTCTTTTATCTCCATACTACCTTCTTTTTAGTACAATTGTATGTGTTATGCACCTGATTCACAAAAATACGTATTACATCATTGATAATACAAAGGTAAATATTTAGATTCACAAAAGCAAATTACAAATATAAAAATATTAATATCACAAAAATACACCGTTTCTATGCAAATCGAATATTACGTTTGTATATCAAACAAAAACAGTAAAT
>NZ_QTMZ01000084.1:0-10521 GCF_003602935.1 Bacteroides sp. AM54-2NS | reverse complement strand
GATCTACATCTGGACTTTTAGTACATACGATGGGCAAAATTGCCATCGCATTCATTTATCTAATTTTCTAAAACAAGGAATCAGAGTTCAACTACTGATTCGCATTATTAATAATGAATGGAGAGATCAGAGCTTGATTGGTTAATGAATTAAAGAAGAAACAATTTGTTCAATAGAAGAAAGAATAATCCATAATAGTTAACTTGTTGGGTATCTATGTTGGATTCATTTATATAGCCCAAATAGGCATTAGAGCTTATCCTAAAGGATCTTTTTAATTCTTAAATTAGTTTGGGACTAATTTTCCATTAATTGGTTTGTTTGTAGTATTATAATTTGGTCGATTTTTCTACTTTTGTCTCATCCAAAAGGATAAATATAAGGTTTTCAACAGGACAGAACTCAATTAATAGAAGATAATAATCTTCATGACATGAATGAAAAAGGTAAAGATAGAGATTGTGATAATAAGAATTTTTATTGGGGTATAGTTGAATTAAAAGGATTGTTTGAAGGATAAATGAAAAAAGTATTTTGGATTTCTCTTTATATATTTTAGAGATAATAATCTTGTTTTTTGACATAATGTTAAACTTAATTTAATACGCCTATGGTATAATAAAATGATTTTTTTCATTCTACTTCTTTTGCATTTTGCAAAACTATGAGTTATTTATATGGGATAAAATCCTCTGTAAACTTTTAATCTAATAAAATATTAAACATGGTCAAAAAAGTTTTATTTTTATTTTGTTGTATGTTCGCACATGTTATATATGCCCAGAATATGATGATAAAAGGGACTGTCATAGATGCGAACAATGATCCTCTATTGGGGGTGACTATTATGGTAAAAGGAACTACTACAGGAACCATAACCGATGTTGATGGGAATTTTTCTATAAAAGGTAAAACGGGGGAAACATTGATTGTTTCTTATATTGGAATGCAGACGCAGGAAGTGGTATTTAGAGGACAACCACTTAAAATTATGTTAAAAGACGATGCCCAAGCCTTGGAAGAGGTTGTGGTAGTTGGTTATGGTACCATGCGTAAGAAAGACCTTACCGGATCTGTAATACAGGTGCGTCCGGATAAAATAGCTAATGAAAATCCCAAAACTGTACAAGATATTCTTCGTGGTACACCAGGTTTGGCCATAGGTTACAATGCTGATGCCAAGGGTGGTGGTTCCATGAATATCCGCGGTCAACGTTCTGTTTATACGGATGGTAATCACAACTCACCCTTGTTAATATTAGATGGTATGATGTTCTATGGCGAACTTTCTGAAATCAATCCTGACGATATTGGTCAGATTGATGTATTGAAGGATGCTTCTGCGGCAGCTGTGTATGGTGCCAAAGCAGCCAATGGTGTTATTATCATTACGACTAAAAAAGGAAAGAGAGGTAAACCGGTAGTAAACGTCAGCACAAATATTGGTCTGACACAACGAAGCGCTTACCGTGAACGATTTAGTCCTTCTGCATATTTGCAGCATTATGCAGACTGGAAAGCTAAAAGTACTTACGGAGCTAATGCAGAAGGTAATTGGGACGACTACCAAATTGGTGTATATAAAGGTATGGATGACTATTATACGAATCCCGATAAGTTGACGAATATTGATTTGGATATTTGGAGAGGTTATACTAGCAACGAATCTGGAGAAAGCGATTTGAGCATTTGGGCAAAGCGTTTGGGATTCACAGGTAATGTGCTTGAAAATATTCTGTCAGGCAAGACTGTGGATTGGGAGGACAAAGCCTTTCGTTTGGGTTTCAATCAGGACTACAATGCCAGTGTCAGCGGTGCTTCTGAGAAAGTGGATTATTACTTCTCTTTGGGCTATCTGCGTAACGAAGGCGCCTTGATTGATGATACCTATCGTGCTGTTCGTGCCAATATGAAATTGAATGCCAAAGTAACTAATTGGTTCGAGATAGGAGCCAATGTCAATTTCCAAGATCGTACTGATGGCAGTATTGACATGGACGAAGGTCAATTCATGCGTAATAGTCCTTACGCGGATTATGCCGATGAAGATGGGAATCCTATTCAATATCCGAATGACGAAACTTATTCACAGCGCGGTTATAATTATGATTTCCAAAAACAATATTTAGATCTGGAAAAAGGATATACGGTGCTGAATTCTATCTTTAACGCTAAAGTAAAACTGCCTTTTGGCATCACCTATCAGTTCAATGTTGCAC
The DNA here is from genome assembly GCF_003602935.1 of Bacteroides sp. AM54-2NS. NCBI lineage: Bacteria > Pseudomonadati > Bacteroidota > Bacteroidia > Bacteroidales > Bacteroidaceae > Bacteroides > Bacteroides sp. AM54-2NS. Next base: position 8,302 of record NZ_QTMZ01000084.1, on the reverse strand, counting down.
CGCGTTATCAATTTTTCTATGAGCGCTATTTCATGTCAGCAGACCTGCCAGGTAGCAATCCTAACAATCGTGGTGCCGATCGTGAACATGCCAAACGTTTTGATTGGTCATTGAACAACACTATCACTTGGGACAAAATTTTTGACAAAAAGCATCACTTTATTGTAACTTTAGCTCAAGAAGCAGAGGAACGCCAACGTTGGTCCGACCGCATTGAGGCACGCAACATTCAGCCTTCAGATGCATTGGGATTCCATAATACACAGAATGGTTCTAAAGAGAGCAGTTCCTATTCAACCACTGACTCGCATGAGACTGCTGACGGTTTATTAGGCCGTCTGTTCTATTCCTATGATGACCGTTATATGCTGACCACATCTATCCGCCGCGATGGTTATTCTGCATTCGGTTCTACCAATCCTTATGCTTGGTTCCCTTCTGTAGCTGTTGCATGGACTTTCTCTAACGAAAAGTTTTTCCAAAAAATCAAGAATGTGATGAGCAGTGGTAAGTTACGTGCTTCCTATGGTAGTAACGGTAATCGTTCATTGGCGGATCCTTACACGGCATTGGCAAATCTTAGTGCAGGTAGTGGCGATTATATGGGTTATCTTACATCTACTGGTGAAGTAGAATTAATGCGCTATCTAATGGCAAGCCGTATGGCAAATCCTACCTTGCAATGGGAGAAGACAAAATCGTGGAATTTTGCCTTGGATTTTGGTTTCCTAAATGATCGTATTACCGGTACAATGGAATTTTATACGATGAATACCAACGACATGATTATGTCACAACCATTGCCAGTTTTTACCGGTTTCAACAATATTACTACCAATTTGGGGCAAGTTAACAATACTGGTTTTGAATTCTCCTTGAATACGGTAAACATCAAGCAAAAGAATTTTGAATGGAATACAACGTTCAACTTCTCCTATAATAAGAATAAAATCAAGCACCTGTTTTATGAATACGAAAACGTATTGGATGCTAATAGTAATGTAATCGGGCAAAAGGAATCTGACTATACTGCTAACGGTTGGTTCATCGGAAAACCCATCAACCAAATATGGGACTATAAAGTGATCGGCATTTGGCAGAACGATGAATGGAAAGAGGCAGCCAAATACAAGCAGCAGCCGGGCGACCCGAAGGTATGGAACAATCCGGAGAACGATATCTATAACGCTGATGGCAGTGTGCAAACTATCGTCTATAACGATGACGACAAGCAGTTTCTGGGAACAACCACACCTCCCATTAACTGGTCATTGCGTAACGAATTCGTACTTTGGAAAGATTTAACCGTTTCCATCAATATCTACTCCCGTATGGGTCATAAGGCTCTTTCTACCAACTACTTAAATAATGACGATGATGGTGGTCGCATGTCATACGCTGCTGCCTGTTTGCAAGCTAAAGAGTATTGGACCATCGACAATCCGACTAATAAGTACGGAAGAATCGATGCCAATGGTCCTGATGGTGCCAAGAAACCCGGTATGCTGTATAATCGCTCCTTCATCCGTTTGGAAAATATTGCTGTAGGATATACACTGCCTAGAAAACTGACACAGAAATGGGGCATTGAGCGTGTGAAAATATCCGGTACTGTACGCAATGTTGCTACATGGGCCAAAGACTGGGAATATGGTGATCCCGAAACCGGTGGTCTGGGTACCCGTCTTTACTCGCTGGGACTTAACTTATCATTTTAAACCTAAAAACAAACAGATATGAAAAGTTTCATTAAGAAAAATATATTCAATAGTTTGGTGCTGTTATCCGGTACATTGTTGATATTTACTGGCTGTGAAAAAAGTTTTCTGAAGGCTGATCCATTGTCATTCTATGAACCGGAACAGACATACTCTACCGAATCCGGTTTGAAGTCCGTATTGGCTATTGCTGACCGTCAGTTGAAGCGTTATTATACGACAGGTGGCGATGATTTATTTCCTCTTGTATCGGAATACACATTCTCCGATTTAATGATCCCATCTCTTACTGATAAGACGGACTTATTGGATAATGTAGCTCAAAAACTGACACCTAATAGTGATCAAAGTACACAGCAGGACCTAAGTCGTGTAAGTACCCTTTGGTTCTTTTGGGATCAAACAACCAAGGGTATTCGCAATGCCAATTCAATCTTGACCTACATAGACAATATAGATTTAAGTGAGGAAATCAAGAATAAGTATATTGGTCAGGCCTATTTCCATCGTGCATTCCGTTACTATCTGTTGGTATTCCAGTATGGGGATGTACCTTTCATGACTAAACTTCTTGAAGTACCCAAATTGAACTTCCGCTCTACCAAACGTGATGCTATTTTGGATCGTCTGATTCTGGATATGGAATTTGCCATAAAATGGGTGCCCGAGCAAAAGGATATGGACTTGATTGGTGGAGTGAATAAAGGTGCTTGTCGCATGCTGCTCTCCAAACTTTATTTGGCTAGAGGTGAATACCAGAAGGCGAAGGACCAATTGGACATCATCATAAACAAATCTGGTTATTCACTGATGACCGAGAGCTTCGGTACATTTTGGGAAGGAGGAGAACCAGAGACATGGCCCATTACCCGTAATGTTATCTGGGATCTGCATCGTCCGGAAAACAAATTACTTACCAGCAATAAAGAGGTAATCATGGGATTGCCGAACCGTGGTTTCGCTAAAGAATCATTTTTGGCTAATCCAACTATGCGGAATTTTTATCCATTCTATTTCAATAACAGTTTAAAAACTCCCGATGGTAAACAAGGTTTGATAAATATCAAGCGCAACAACAAAGATTATAATCCTCAATATGACTATATGCGAGCTATGGGTCGCGGTGTAGCCAGAGCTCGCCCTACATGGTTCTATCAAAAAGGAGTATGGGTCGTAAATGGTAAAATGGATCAGACTGACTTGCGCCACAGTGTAGAGTATGGTAACTGGGTAACTATGGAATCACTCAAATACAATAATAAGGCTTCCAAATATTTTGGCCAGCCGTTGAGACTGTTTGATGAACAAGGGAAGTTGTTATGTTCGGATACTATCCGACGTTGGTACGATGTTCCCCATTACATTTGGAAATTGGATGATCCTGTTCGAGAGGCCAATATTAACGGTTCTGATGGTCACCACGGAGCTTCTGATGGTGGTTATGGTGATTGGTATCTGTATCGTCTTGCTGAAGCCTATCTGTTGCGTGCTGAGGCTAAATTTTACCTTAATCCGAGCGATGCCACTATCAAGGATGATATTAACATTATCCGTGAGCGTGCTCATTGTACTCAACTCTATGGGGGAAATATTACGATTGGTGACATCATGAATGAACGTGCCCGTGAATTATTTTGGGAAGAGTTCCGTAACGTAGAGCTTACCCGTGTGTCACTCTGCTTGGCCCGTAGTGGTCGTCCTGACGAATGGGGTAACACCTACGATTTGGCGACCTTTGACAAACAGGAAGGCACTGATCTAATTGGCGGTAGCTATTGGTACCAGCGTTGTATCCGCTATGGCATGTACAATAAGGGTGTAACAATTGTAATCGATGCTGCCAAATCTCAGCTTAACTATATTATAGATAAGAAAAATATTTACTGGCCTATCCCTGAAAGAGAAATCAAAGCTAACAACAAGGGAAGGTTGTGGCAAAATTATGGCTATGACGGCTATGATCCCTCCATTCCTGTATGGGAAACTTGGGAAGAAGCCGAAGCTGATATGGATAAAGTTGATTAGTTGATTTTTGTATCATCAACTAGTACAACAGAATGAGAATGGAGGTATATTAAAGTGACGGTATCAATAGTATAGTTGTTGTGAAAATATTCCTCTATTCCCTATTTTGAAAAGAAAGGTAGTTTATGGACTCAATATAAATAAAACTGGTGATGAGTATGTCCGCTATTACATGTTTGTTTTTTATGTGGTAATTATTGTCGTTTGAAGACACATGTGCGGCATTGCCAAAGTCGGCTATTGTTCGGAAGTGGAGCAATATATTTGTTGGAACTATTTTTATGGTAGTAAATTGTTATCACGAACTCTTCGCGCCGGGCTAAATATGACCTCACAGTAGTAGTTTTCACTTAGTCGTACGAAGCAATTTTTACAGAAGAAATAAACATATAGACACTTTAATTGATATGAACAGAATAATGATTTTAATAGCAGGTTTTATGCTACTGGTAGCAGCCTGTACCGATAAGCAGACCGATGGTAACACGGTTTCCGGACTGAATCCAGCAGACTTTCGCATGGAAGTGGATGGTAAACAGACGTATTTGTTTGTGTTGAAGAATACAAATGGCATGGAGGTTTGCATCACCAACTTTGGTGGACGCATTGTTTCGATAATGGTACCGGACAAAGAGGGTATTATGCGCGATGTCGTCTTGGGCTTCGACTCTATTCAGGATTATGTTAATCATCCTAACAACTTTGGTGCTACCATCGGTCGATATGGCAACCGTATCAACCAAGGTAGAATCACCGTTGAGGGAGTGGAATACCAATTACCTCAAAATAATTATGGTCACTGCTTGCACGGTGGTTTGAAGGGATTCAATTCTCGAATGTTCGATGCTAAACAAGTGGATGGGCAGACGCTGGAACTAGGCTATTTGGCAAAAGATGGCGAAGAGGGATTCCCCGGCAATCTTGCCTGCAAGGTTACATTCACACTGACAGATGACAACGCCATCGACATTTGCTACAACGCCGAGACAGACCACACCTCCGTGGTTAATCTGACCAATCATTCCTACTTTAACCTTAATGGCAATCCCGCTACAGGCAACTCTGACCATCTGCTGACCATCTATGCTGATGCCTACACTCCCGTGGACAGCACCTTTATGACTACCGGTGAAATTGCTTCAGTAGGGAATACAGACATGGATTTTCGTCAGCCCACACCCATTGGAGCGCGTATCGACAATGAGTTCATTCAATTGAAGTACGGCAAGGGCTACGACCATAACTGGGTGCTTAATACGAAAGGTGATGTTTCCCAAGTGTGTGCCACACTTGAATCACCTCAGACCGGCATTGTACTTGATATTTATACCAACGAGCCAGGTCTTCAATTCTATGCCGGCAACTTCTTGGACGGAACGGTAAAAGGTAAGAAAGGTATCGTATATAACCGTCGTGCCTCTGTCTGTCTGGAAACACAGAAATATCCCGATTCTCCTAACAAGCCGGAATGGCCCTCCGCATTGCTGAAGCCGGGAGAGAAGTATGAGAGCCGTTGTATCTATAAATTTTCCGTGAGAAAATAATTTGTTATTACTTTTGTGAGAAACGACAATGAATAATTCAAATCTAATAAAAATAGTTGCTCCCATGTTGACGAGTATTTTATCGTGCAGCAAACCGAGTGAAGAGATAGTCATCAATCATCCCAAGGAGGTGAGAAGTACTCCAAATATATTGTTTGTCATTGCTGACGATCAATCTTTCCCTCATTGCTCGGCTTATGGCAATTCTTTTGTTAAGACTCCGGCATTTGATTATATAGCTAGCCAGGGATGCTTGTTTCAGAATGCTTATGTGACATCTCCGGGTAGTAGTCCTTCCAGAGCATCTATTTTATCAGGAATGTATCCTTGGCAAATAAAGGAGGCAGGAACTCATTGTTCATATTTTCCAAAAGATATAGTTTGCTATACAGATATTCTGACTGCTAATGGTTATAACGTAGGTTATACTGGTAAGGGGTGGGCACCAGGCGATTGTAAGGAAAGAGGGGTAAATCCCGCAGGAAAAGCTTTTAATAAGAAAAAACTGACCCCTCCCTATAGTGGCATATCCAATATAGACTATGTTGAAAACTTTAAATTGTTTTATCAAGATAGCGATAAAAAACAACCATTCTGTTTTTGGGTAGGCTTTAATGAACCACATAGAGGTTTTGAACGTGATTCATGGCAGAAAGAGAATAAATCACTCTCAATCGTTAGTGTACCGGGTTTCTTGCCTAATCATGATGTTGTTAAAGGTGATTTATTGGACTATTCGGTAGAAATAGAATATCAGGATGCACAATTACAAAAGATAATTGATTTTCTGAAGGAAAAAGGTTTGTTTGATAATACATTGATTATAGTGACTGCTGATAACGGTATGGCTTTTCCAAATGCAAAAGCTACCTGTTACGATGCCGGGGTACATGTTCCATTAGCCATCTGTTGGGGAGACAAGATAAAAAGAAAGAATACTAGCGAAATTGTTAGTTCTGTAGATTTTGCTCCAACGATGTTGGACGCAGCAGGTATAAATCGTTCTTCCTATGGGCACATGTCAGGCAAAAGTATGTTGCCTTTCTTAATGGAAAACAAAGAACAGAAAAGAGAAGCTGTCTATTTTGGAAGAGAAAGACATAGCTCTTCACGGTATGCAAACTTAGGTTATCCAATAAGAAGCCTTAGAAAAGGAAATTATTTGTATATAAGGAACTTTCATCCGGAAAGATGGCCAGCAGGTGATCCGACACCTTTGGATAAAAACAACAATTTGGCAAAGGCCCATTCTGGTTATTTCGATATAGACGGTTCACCTACTAAGCAGTTTTTTATTAATAACAGGGAGAATGGCGATGGTGTACAATATTTCATCCGTACTGTCGGTTTCAGACCTTATGAGGAGTTATATAACATTGAGAATGATCCCTGTTGTCTTGATAATTGTATTGAAAAACCAGAATATAAGGGTGTATTGTCAGAGTTAAGAGGCAGATTGGATCAGTTACTATATCAGACGAATGATGTAAGAGTAACTTCCGAAAAGGGGGACAGTATTTGGGAATCATATCCACGAATAGATAGTATAAGGAATTTTCCTCCCTATGAGTAGTATTTTAGTGTTATTTTTTTAGATGGAGACTATGAATAAAAGAGTATATTTATTGTTTATATGTTTGAGTGTTTTGTTTGTTCAAAATATATTTGCTCAAAAGAATTTATTGACAAATTTTCCCAATGGATTTACTCCGGAGGAAGTCGGAAGTCGCTTGGCCTACAGGTTCGTGAATAGTAAGCATGCACTTTATGTAGGTAAGTGGATAGGGTATTATGAAACATTCACGCATAGTGCAGCTTTTGAATATGCTGTAATGACGAAAAAAGACAGATTGGCAAAGCTTGTTCAGGATAAATTTGACTGTTTATTGACAAAAGAGAAACAGTATTTGCCTCCTAAGAACCATGTTGATTTAAATACGTTTGGCAGTTTACCTTTGAAACTGTATAAAGTGACAAAGAAGAAATGCTATTTTGATCTTGGTATGTCTTATGCGGACAGCCAGTGGGAGGTTCCGGCTGATGCCAAGCCCAAGCAAAAAGAGTGGGCGGATAAAGGGTATACGTGGCAGACACGATTGTGGATTGATGATATGTACATGATTCCCATTTTACAAATAGAGGCGTATAAAGCTACTAAAGACTCGAAATATATAGACAGAGCAGCTAAGGAGATGGTATTATACTTGAATGAATTGCAGCGGCCTAATGGTTTGTTCTATCACGCTCCTGATGTGCCTTTCTATTGGGGACGCGGAAACGGTTGGATTGCTGCAGGTATGGCCGAGTTGTTACAATATCTGCCGAAGAAGCATAAGGACCGTCCGCGCATCTTGCAGGGATATCTGACGATGATGAACAGTTTGAAAGATTTCCAAAACAGCAGGGGGATTTGGAATCAATTGATTGACCAACCCGATTGTTGGGCCGAAACTTCCGGTTCTGCGATGTTTACTTTTGCGTTCATCAAGGGAGTGAAAAACGGTTGGCTGAATGCCAAAGAATATGCACCATTAGCCCGCAAGGCATGGCTCACCTTGGTGCCGTATGTAAACGAGGATGGAGATGTGACTGAAATCTGCATTGGAACGGACCGAAAGAATGACAAACAGTATTACTATGATCGCAAGCGTTGTATTGGTGATTATCATGGGCAGTTAGCATTTCTTTGGTGTGTAGTAGCATTGCTAGAATGATATCATAATTAAAGAAGAGTAAAGCATAAACGTATGATATTTATTGGTTGAATAGTAATGGAATGTTTCCAGTTATCTGAAAAAGACTCTACTGGAAAACTTAAGGTGAGGAAATCTGTTTTGCAGATCCAACCATAATCAGTGCGGTAAATACTACTTGATTGGTACTGGAGACAATGTTTCGGAAGCAAAGTAACCATTCTATTTTCCGCCTTGACATAAGTTGTTAGCCGCCATATCTTTGCGCCGTAACCTTTAACAAGAATGATTATGGCAAAAGAAAAAGTAAACTATCAGGAGG
>NZ_QTMZ01000083.1:0-10954 GCF_003602935.1 Bacteroides sp. AM54-2NS | reverse complement strand
CACAGAAAATAGGAATATTAAATAAAACAAAAACACCCCGCTACATTATTAGGATGTAAAGCGGGGTGCAAATCTCATAAATGACTTAAAATCAGCATTTATTGTGGACCTGGAGGGAATCGAACCCTCGTCCAAACGAGGAAATCATAAGCTTTCTACATGCTTATCTTTGCCTAAATTTTCGTGCAGGAACAGAACCAAAGCCATCAATTCCTGCCTTATCCTCTAAAGTTTCATCAAAAGTGCGAGGCCGCCTTTGACTATCCCCGATGTAACTGCACCACTGAACCGGAATGCTTCGGAGCAACAGCTTCCGAGTGATGTCTCGTCCTGGCACCTAGTGCCTGGATTAAGCTAATCTACTGTGATTCGATTAAGCAGCAAGAGCGTAATTAGTTTCGCCAGATAAAATTTTGATAACTGATATTTAAGTGGAAATTACCGACCCACTGCATGCTTACCTACCATTTCTGCCCGCTGTCAAATCCAGTCAAGCCCAAATTTTTATTCGTACAGAATAGCGATTGTTTAGAACTCTTTCCAAGGGTGCAAAGATAGGAAATGTTTTCTAATTTACGAGAAGACGTTAGCAAATATTATATCAAAGCACTATCTTTACGGAGCTATTTTATATTTAAGGTGAAAAAGCATCATGAAAAATCAACCAATAATAAGCTACTTATGATTAAGACATATCTATCTAAAACATCTATATTCAAAGCATTTGCCGCTGTTTGCATATTCGGAATCAGTATCAGTGGCTGTACTTCTAAAAAAAAGACTCCTATGGAAACAACCGATACAACGGAAAACGAACTAACCATGTTGGTGGGTACTTACACATCAGGAACCAGTAAAGGGATATATAGCTACCGCTTCAACGAAGAAGACGGGACAGCTACTCCGTTAAGTGAAACGGAAGTTGAAAATCCTTCTTATCTTGTTCCATCTGCCGACGGAAAATTCGTCTATGCAGTCAGTGAATTCAACAATACACAAGCTGCCGCCAATGCATTTGCCTTCAATAAAGAAAAAGGTACTTTACAACTATTAAATTCACAGCAAACGGGAGGTGAAGATCCTTGCTATATCATTGCCAGTGGAAACAATGTGATAACTGCCAACTACAGCGGCAGCAGTATCTCCGTTTTCCCTATTGCAAAAGATGGCTCGCTCCTACCCGTTTCCGATATTATACAATTCAAAGGTACGGGAATAGACGAGGAACGACAAGAGAAACCGCATCTGCATTGTGTCCGTATCACTCCGGATGGTAAATACTTGTTTGCCGATGACTTGGGTACAGATCAAATACATAAGTTTATCATTAACCCAGCTGCAAATGCAGAAAATAAGGAAGCATTTCTGAAAGAAGGATCGCCTGCTGCCTTTAAAGTGAAAGCCGGTTCGGGTCCCCGTCATCTGACTTTCTCGCCAAACGGCCATTACGCCTATCTGATTAATGAGTTATCGGGCACAGTAATCGCTTTTGAATATAAAGACGGAGATTTAAAAGAGATCCAGACAATCGCTGCCGATACGGTAAACGCACAAGGAAGCGCCGATATTCATATCAGCCCGGATGGTAAATTCCTGTACGCCAGCAATCGTTTGAAAGCAGATGGTATTGCCATATTCAGTATTCACCCGGATAACGGAATGTTGGCGAAAGCAGGCTACCAACTGACAGGGATTCATCCACGCAATTTCATCATCACACCTAATGGGAAATACTTGTTGGTTGCTTGCAGAGATAGCAATGTGATACAAGTTTATGAAAGAGATACAGATACAGGACTATTAACAGATGTACAGCAGGATATTAAAGTAGACAAGCCGGTCTGCATAAAATTTGTGCCATAATTTGTCATAATCTCCCGGCTATTCATCAACTACTGATAGCCCTTTACTTTTTATTTTGAGCAATCCGATTGTCAGGAATTTGAGTCTTCACAACGATTTTACTCCCGTTCTTGGTACACTTGATACATTCTTTCCGCAATGTCCTCTCTTTTAAGTCAAAAATGAGATTCGGATTAAAATGTTGCCCGTTAATACGGGTTTCGAAGTGTACATGTTCGGTAGTGGCACGACCGGTACGTCCTGTCAGCCCGATAGCTTGTCCGGCTTTTACGACATCACCAGCTTTAACCAGATTCTTGAAATTGTGGCTATAAAGTGTTTCCAATCCGTTAGCGTGGCGGATTACAACGATATTTCCGTAGGCATAATAGGGTTTCGACATACGCACCACTCCATCAAAAGCAGCACGAATCGTATCTTTTGCACAGGTCTTAATGTCTGTTCCCGAATGTCCTCCGCGAGTTCCATAGGCAGAGATTACTTTTCCTCCGGGTAATGGGAAAGCATATTCGTGATCTTTCAGAGAATCCAAATGCAGATAGATATGATTGCTTTTAGCAAATAATCCGGGAGTAGCTACCCGTACATCAGCCATTTCGCGGGCAGAGAAGGAAGGTTTATCCTGCCCGTCGCAGTCAGTGGCAATAATAATAAAACTGTCAGTAAGATAAGTATGTTTTTCATGTCTTTTTTCTTAGAGCACTCATTCTAATTATTCGAAGAATACGATTTCGCCTCCATCCGATTCTGTATAGTTTCTTAATAAGGTCTGTATCATTTCAACAGCTTCTTGCAAACCTTCTTTTCCGTTATAACCGTTGACTATGGCTAGGATATGAGTAGTTTCGAGGTCCATCTTCGTACGTTCATGGTCGCTTGTCGGGGTTCCGATTCCGCCGAAAGAATCACGATATACAGGTAATCCTTCGATATTCAATACCCCGCGTCCGATACCTTCAAACGGTTCTCCTGCTTTGCCGATACCGAGTTCAAGATGCGTACCTTGTATTTTGTCCGCGTCAAAACCACCGATCGAATGTCCCGTACGAAGAGACACAAGGTTGATAAGGTCTACCAACGTATCAATCTGATATAAAGGAATTCCACGCATCAGGCGGCGGCGTAGAGCTTCGGCTGACGGGCGGTAACGTCCGGGGTCTTTGCCACAACGTTTATAAGCCTCACGGGTAGCAAAGATAACGGGTTGATGTTTGATGTCTTCCATCTGTGTTGTGGAAGTCAGTTGCTTGGTAAAAGCGTCGATTTCCTGCCAAAGCCCTTCGCTGTAAGCTGTATTTTTCACAACAGCATACACAGCGGCTCCGGCAAAAACCGGACATGCGTCTTTTATTTCTTTAGATACTTTTATTTCAAACATAACTTATCATAAACCAATCATCAGCGTCCTGCAATAACAGACACCAATTATTACTTTCTAATCATTATTCCCGACAATGTACGACCGGAATCTATTCCCAGTCTACGTGCAGAGAAGAATTCATCATGATGAATATAGGTACAGATTCCGGCCACTTCTATCTGTTCTGCAGGCACTCCGAGATTCAGTAATTCAATCCGGTTGGCTTCCCACAAATCAATATGATATTTGCCTGTTTCTTTCTTCTTCATAGAAATGAGAGACATATCGAAGCCGCTTTCTTCAAAAGCATCATACACCTCATCACCTACTTCAAATGATTCGAGCGAAATGCTCGGCCCGATGCAAGCTATCACATCTTCGCCTTGCGTCCCGAACATCTTATTCAAGTGGTCCATCACATTACTGACAATATGCTTCACCGTTCCCTTCCATCCGGCATGAACGGCAGCCACAACGTGTTGTTTTTTGTCGTACAGCAATACAGGAACACAATCCGCCGTCGTGACACAAACGCAATATCCCGGCACATTAGTTATCAAGGCATCCATTCCTCGCAGAAGTAGCCGTCTCATTTCCAATGATTCTTTAAAAAATGATTCATTGATAATCAGACTGGCGCAACCATGACTCTGTTCAGGAATAAATAATTCCTTTATCTGATGATTCATGCACTGAAACAACCAGTTCTGATTGCGATTGACGTTCACACATGAGTCGTTGGTATAAGGCGAACAGTTGAAAGAGCCGTAAGCTCCGGTGCTTATACCTCCGTGACGTGTAGTTACGAAATGAGCTACTTCGGGATATGCATCTAATGACTTATATCCCTTCAACTCGTTATGTTTTGTAAGAGAAATCATTCTTCTTCCCAATCTTCTTCGTACTCATAATCGATATCATCGTCGCCATCTTCCTCATATTCATAAACGATGTCTTCATCTTCGCCCATGTCTTTGAGTTCCTGTTGCAGACGGGTCACGTCTTTCGGACGGTGAACGATGTCCTCTATTTTATTGCTTTCCTTGTTCAGTTCTTCCCAAAGGATGTCTTTCAACACCGAGATACCCAAACCGGAAACAGAAGATATGAATACATGTGGAATGCCTTCCGGCAATGTAGGTTCAATCTCGTCCATCAACTCCTGATCGAGCATATCACTCTTGGTGACAGCCAACACACGTTGCTTGTCCAACATTTCAGGATTGAAGGTACGCAGTTCGTTCAGCAAGACTTCATATTCTTTACGAATGTCGTCGCTGTCTGCCGGAACCATAAACAGCAGTAATGAATTACGCTCGATATGACGCAAGAAACGCAGTCCCAAACCTTTCCCCTGGCTAGCACCTTCGATAATACCCGGTATGTCCGCCATCACAAAGGATTTTCCACCGTGATAGGAAACGATGCCCAAGTTGGGTTCGAGTGTAGTAAACGGGTAATCGGCAATTTTCGGTTTGGCAGCCGAAATGGAAGAAAGCAAAGTTGACTTTCCCGCATTCGGGAAACCTACCAGACCAACATCGGCAAGCAGTTTCAGCTCCATGATAACGGTCATTTCCTGCATCGGTTCTCCTGGCTGCGCAAAACGCGGAGCCTGACGGGTGGCCGTCTTGAAATGCCAGTTACCCTGACCGCCGCGGCCGCCTTTGAGCAAGACCACTTCCTGTCCGTCTTCTGTTACGTCACAAAGATACTCCCCTGTCTCGGCATTATAAACTACCGTTCCGCAGGGTACTTCTATTATTTTATCCGCACCGTCTTTTCCGAAACTACGTCCTTTGCTCCCCGATTCACCATGACCGGCCATTGCATGACGGTCATACTTCAAGTGCAGCAATGTCCAGTAATTACGGTTACCGCGCAAGATGATATGACCTCCTCTTCCACCATCGCCCCCATCAGGACCTCCGTTAGGACAATATTTCTCGCGCCTCATGTGCGTAGAGCCTCTTCCGCCCTTACCCGAGCGACAGTATATCTTTACGTAATCAACAAAATTCGATTCAGCCATATTTTTTTAAAGAGTTAAAGTAGTCAGTAGTTAGAGCAGTTAATTAGAACACTCCGGCTACTGACTTATTTATTTATAATATTGTATTATTACAATTTATCTATTGCTTCGCAGATTTCAGCGAAGATACCTTCCATAGTACCCAAGCCGTTGATGTGTTGGTATTTCTTTTCGTTCTTGTACCAGTCGATCAGTGGAGCAGTCTGTGAATGATATACATGCAGACGTTTCTTGATTGTTTCTTCGTTATCATCAGCACGACCGGAATCCTTGCCACGTTTAATGAGACGTACCATCAGTTCTTCTTCCGGAACATCCAAGTCAACCATTACAGAAACGTCCTGTCCTCTTTCTGCCAACATTTTCTTTAATGCTTCTGCTTGTGCAATTGTTCTTGGGAAACCGTCGAAAATTACACCTTTGCTATCTTTGAAGCTGTCGAATACGCTTGCCAGAATATCAATCATTAATTCATCAGGAATCAATTGACCTTGGTCGATGTAACCTTTAGCTGTTTTACCCAGTTCTGTGCCATTCTTGATTTCAGCACGCAATACATCTCCTGTCGAGATGTGATTGATTCCATACTTTTCTACGATACGTTCGCTCTGTGTTCCTTTTCCTGAACCCGGAGCACCGAAAATTACGATGTTCAACATTTTGTTATTTACAATTTAACGATTTACTATTTACCATTTAAACTGGTACCTATTTAATATTAATCTACTACTGTATAAATATCGGGATAATTACGTCCGAAACCATCATAATCCAGTCCGTAACCTACGATAAAGTCGTTCGGGATTTCCATCGCTACATATTCAATGTTGAGGTTTACCTTGAGCTTTTCAGGTTTCACCAACAGAGAAGCGATATGAATAGCTTCGGGATTGCGTGTACCTAATGTTTCGAGCAGTCGCTGCATCGTCAGTCCTGTGTCTACGATATCTTCTACGATCACAATGGTACGTCCGGCAATGTCTTCATTCAGGCCGATTACCTCTTTAATCACTCCGGTGGAAGTGATGCCCTGATAAGACGCCAACTTCACAAATGAGATTTCACAAGGGATGGTGATATGCTTCAATAAATCAGCGGTAAACATGAACGAACCGTTCAACACACTAAGAAAAAGCGGATTCTTACCTGCCAAATCGCGGTTGATTTCGTTCGCTACGCGAATCACTTCTTTCTGAATTTCTTGTTCCTTAATGGAAACGGTAAACAATTTGTCTTTTATCTGAATGGTATCCATAACCGGTAATTTAAAAATAACCTTGCAAAAATACGATTTTTTATTCTACCCCGTGCATCATCTTCTGTAATTTCTTCGAGAGAAGGAACAGAATCAACGAAGCAACACCGGACATCACGACGAATACCATAAAGAAATCATACATGGTAGCAATCTGATAACCAAAGATTGACTTCACTTTTCCGGCTTCCGGATAGAGTCCGCTCAACATTCCCGCAAATTTATTGGCTGTGGCAGTAGACAGATACCAGATTCCCATCATCAGGGAGGCGAAACGCAGCGGACTCAATTTATTTACCATTGAAAGTCCGATAGGCGACAAAGCTATTTCACCCATGGTATGAATAAAGTAAAGTCCTGTCAGCCAAATCATGCTCACTTTCACTCCGGGAACAGCATCTTTCACTCCGAAACAGATGAAAAGATAACCTAAAGAAAGGAGTAACAGACCAATCGCTTGTTTGGTAGGAGAAGCAGGTTCCATCTTTCGCTTGTTCAGGAACCCCCATACACCCGGCATGATATATGCCAGAACAACTACAAACAGTGGATTGAAGGATTGAAACCATGAAGCCGGCATTTCCCAACCGAAAATGTCACGATTCGTCTGTTCGGATGCGAAGAGAGTTAAAGAAGCTCCCGCCTGTTCGTAGGCTGCCCAGAAGAAGATGACAAAGAAGGCTACTATATAGATAACGAAAATACGGCTGCGTTCTATTTTGGTCAATGAACCGTCTAACAAGATCAGAACAGGGAAAACAATGCAAGCGGTAAAAATGCCGATACTCACCCAATCGCCTTCAAATGCATAGTTAAAGAAGGCTATTAAAGCAATGGTAAGAATTGTGATTACAAGGGTATTACGTACTTTGGTACGTTTGTCCATCTTTGGGTGTGAGATATGGTCGACCTTGTCTTCTTTCTTTTCACGTTTAGCATCGGGGATAATACCAATCGGTTCTCCGGAAGGAGAAAAAAGATATTTATTCTTTTGAGTCTCGAAAAGAACAACGGTGAACAGTGTCATGATTCCGGCTGCAAGAAATCCCCATTTAAAGTCATGCGGATCACCGGTATCACCCAGATAACCACAAATCAAAGGAGCAGCAAAAGAGCCTACATTCACTCCCATATAAAAAATGGTGTATGCAGCATCCAGCCGCCTGTCTCCGGGTTCGTAGAGCTGACCTACCAGAGAAGAGACAGTGGGTTTGAAGCAACCATTGCCCAAGATCAGGAAGCCTAGTCCGCCATACATCATCCAATGGGCAAGGTTTGTATTATCTAAAGTGGAGGCACTCATAAACATCAGGAATTGCCCGACTGCCATCATCACCGCTCCCCCAAACACGGAACGACGGATTCCCCAATATTTATCGGCAATGTATCCGCCAATCAACGGGGTTAAATAAACTAGTCCGGTATAGCTGCCGTAGATGGATGCTGCCGCTTCTTTGTCAAACAATAATGCCTGCGTCAGGAAAAGAATAAAGATCGCACGCATACCGTAGTAACTGAAACGTTCTGCCGTGCTTGTCGCGAAAATCAGATAAAGGCCTTTCGGATGCCCTTTCAATGCACTCATGAATTTATGTGTTTAGTAGTTTATGGGGTGCAAAGGTACAGAAAAAGTAGATTAGATGCTTCTCTTATCAAACAGAATAATAGGGGGAATAGTAAAAACGAGCATAAAAAATCCTACTGATCCACTTCATTACTTTTTTAGCAGTGTAAATAATAAAGTGGAGATCCATCTTAAATGTAGGTTAGCTACCACCTTAGCCAAAAGTAAATTCGACATTTTCGATACTGGCAAAAAGCATTCCTTCTCTTTTCCTCAAAAAGATTTTGTCTTCTCGGGCCAGCCAACCAATAGCGAGAGCTACGTCTTCAAACGTCAAACTTAATTCACGGCACAAATCGAACATTGAAAGTTCACCTTTTTCATTTAAGATGCGCCATACTTTCCCGGCATTCAAGCCAATTTTTGTCTTTTCCATCATGCAAACTTTAGAAGATTAAACAATCCGTTATTTAGATTTTAATTCATTTTCATTGTGAGCACTGGAAAATGATGTGATGCACATTATCTATCTCCAAAGATAACATTTTTATCGGAAACGGCAAATAATCAAAGGCTTAATAAGGGGAACCGCATTAAAAATTTGTTTAAGAAGGTATGGCGATAAACTAAACACAATTTCCATCCGCGCCTCTACAGAAAAAGATTTTTCATTTCTCATATTCTCATAAATAAGAAACAAGTGGCAGTAAACTAATAAGATAGGCTATGAGAAATGATTTTAAAACAGGTATTTCTCATAGTTTCTTCGCAAAATAACCCGGATTTTGCTTCATTTCTCATAGTGTAGTGTGCCGGAAGCTGACATTGAATAAATAAAACTATGTATTCCTTTTGCTTGCTTCCATACACAGTGTCTTAGTTCCACATATTGTGGGAAAAGATTCCCTAAGGCTTGGGAAAGTATTCCCGTATATTGAAGGAAAACTTTCCCACAATATATGGGACAATCGAGACCAATGAGCATCTTCAAGCAAAAAGCCACTATTTTATCTAAATAGTAGCTTCATTTCCTGATAAAAATAAGGCAGGCTGAAAGAAAAAAGGAAGAACAAATGGCTTTTGACTATGAGAAATACCCTGAAATACTATGAGAATAAGGCGGCTTTTGAGCCAAAATATGGGAGAACTTATGAGAAATACCGTTTCGAAAAAGTGTTTCTCATAAGATATCTATTTGATTAGCTTTCGTTTATCGAAAAACAATGAGAATATGAGAAATGAAATGAAGAAATCTGGTTCTTCGTCAAATTTGGTGGTAATCTCTTTTTTATTTCAACTGTCTTCTTCTTTCTTAATCCTATTAAAAGTTGTAGATATGTTTGCTTTTTAGTAACTTTAAAGACACCACATCATTAAGAGTTACAATGCAACAAGTCATATCTACAACGTACAAATATACATCAAAAAAAGAAAATGCTCCTACAAATAGGGGATTATTCCATGATTTCAGATTCAGTCTTGGCTACGATAATCTGCAACAAGATGGTATCTCTGAAGCTGTTGGCTCATTGACGGTCTTTCTACATACGGCTGGCAAAGGGGCTTCCTGTCCTTATTGCGGACATTTCAGTCACCGATTGCACAGTTACTACTCCCGTCATATTGAGGATCTTGAAGTTTACGGTCATACTTTGGAGTTAGTCATCAAGGTTGGCAAATATTATTGTGACAATGTTTCTTGTCCACAAAAAATATTCTGCGAACCGTTGTCTTTTCTGGCTCGTCGGTATGGTAGACGGAGCTATCTTGTTGAGGAACGCATCAGATCGATAAGTTTGGAACTTACTTCCCGAAAGGCCTCTTCTCTTTTGCAACTGTTCCATATAACAGCCAGTAGTTCTTCCTGCTTACGCATCCTACAACAGTGCGGACAACACAATCCTATGCATAATAAAAGTATTTATGTAGGTATTGATGATTTTGCCTATAAAAAAGGTAAGGATTATATGAGTGTGGTCGTAGACCAGATGACACACATACCTATTGCTTTGTTAGAGGATAGAAACGGAGAAGCACTTGATAACTGGCTCATCCGGAATCCTCAAATACAATATATAACGAGAGACCGTGGAAGATGTTTCACAGAGGCTATAAACAGAATAATTCCTGGTGTTACACAAATCTGCGACCGGTTCCATCTAATCAAGAATATGACGGACACGATGATACCGGAAATAGAGAAAATAATCCGTCAGACCAAGAAAAAGCTCAAATACGAATATCCTGACAGAGACACGGCTTCTTCGTTAATTCTTCAGGACATATTTAACATGGGAGATGTCCGACACAGAGAAAAATTGAAGATATACAGGGAAAGCCTGAACTTAAAAATGCAGGGGATGACCATTGAGCAGACAGCCACACATTTGGGTAAGAAAAGTCGCTACATTTATAAGATTATTCACAACAGAAGAATAGGGGCATACTTGAATGAGCAACAGAAGACAGCTCTTAAATATGTATCCGAACTGGCTACAATCATTAGTGCGGGCTGTATTACTCGAAAAATATTGGCACAAAAAATGGGGAGTAAAATCAGTGGCGCACTTATTGGAAGGATAACATCCAGCTTGCGAAAAAGGTATCAACAAAAGAGGAAGGAAGTCAAGGAGCATAATGAGAGCATTGAAAACAGAAGTAAAATACAGAGAGTTTCACAGAATCAGATACGCAAATACATTCTAAAGGGAGAATCGGATAATCCTAAACTAGCGGAACTGTATAAGTCCTCACCGCAGATTAAAGAACTTTTAAGCGTGTGTCAGAATTTCAGAGATATGATTAATGGGAACACTTATGATAAGGATATTAGAAAGTGGATTGAAAAAGCGAAGGCAACACGGAATATGGCACTGACGA
>NZ_QTMZ01000082.1:0-11023 GCF_003602935.1 Bacteroides sp. AM54-2NS | reverse complement strand
CGTATGAATCCAAGTACACAGAAGAAGACCTTGCGGAACTCGTCCGTCAGGCAGAAGAGAAGGACGATGCAGCCGAAGTGGCCGATGCCAAGGCGCGAGAAGCGGAAGCACTCGAAGCACTCAACAAGGCACTCGCCGAAGCGAGGCTGAGAGGACAGGCGGCAGTTGCCCCCGTGGCCCAGGATACCACACAGGCTGGGCCTCCCAAGGAGCAGATTGAGGTGAAAGGTCAGATTGCCGAGGACAGCAAGGCGGTGAAGGCACTGGACGAGGAGGACAAGGCACAGGAGGTGGTGAAGAAGGTGAAGGTGACTTCGGACTATTTCAACACCCTGACGCAGAACGAGCATGAGCCAAAGCTCATCAAGGCCATCATTGACGAGGACGTGAAGGCTACGGACGGGTCGAGGGTGCGGCTGAGACTGTGGACGATATTGAGATTGGTGAGACCATGGTGAAGAAAGGGTCGTACCTCTATGCCACCATGAGCGGTTTCGGTTCGCAGCGAGTGAAGGGTAGCATCAACTCCATCCTTGTGGATGACGAGCTGATAAAGGTTTCGCTTTCGCTTTATGACACGGACGGACTGGAGGGACTGTATGTCCCCGGCAGCCAGTTCCGTGAGACCACGAAAGATGTGGCGAGCGGTGCTATGCAGAGCAACATGAACATCGACCAGAGTGGAGCGAACAACAGTTTCTCGCAATGGGGAATGCAAGCCGTGACCAATGCCTACCAGAAGACAAGCAATGCCATCAGCAAGGCTATCAAGAAGAACAAAGTGAAGCTGAAGTATGGGACGTTTGTTTACCTTGTAAATGGGAAAGAGAAAAGGAAATAGACACTGCCCGACAACGGAATTGTCGGGAACGGTGGCTCATAGAGTATAAACATCAAAAAATCAACTAATATGAATTGTTTTCAGAAAATGAATGTCTGTGCATTGCTTTCGCTGAGCGTGCTTTCAGCCAAGGCGCAGACCACCTACATGGAGATGGAGCAGCTGACGGTCAACGACCAAGTGACCACCGTCATCACCGCCTCCGAACCCATCCGCTTTGTCGATATATCCACAGACAAGGTGGTGGGCGACCAACCCATCAACAACACCATCCGCCTGAAGCCGAAGGACAACGTGTATGCCGACGGTGAGGTGTTGGCGATAGTGACAATCGTGACGGAACGCTACCGCACGCAGTATGCACTGCTCTATACCACGAGGATGCAGGAGGCAGTAACCGATAAGGAAATAGAATGCTCGGAGCGCAATGCCTACAACAATCCCGCTGTAAGCCTGTCCACTGCCGACATGACCAAGTATGCACGTCAGATATGGTCATCGTCTGCCAAATACCGCAACGTGGCGACGAAGATGCACCGCATGGTAATGCGCCTGAACAACATCTACAGCGTGGGCGAATATTTCTTCATCGACTTCTCCGTGGAGAACAAGACCAACATCCGCTTCGACATCGACGAGATGCGCATCAAACTATCGGACAAGAAGCAGAGCAAGGCTACCAATGCGCAGATAGTGGAACTGACCCCATCTCTTGTGTTGGACGATGCGAAGACCTTCAAGTATGGCTATCGCAACGTGATTGTGGTGAAGAAGATGACCTTCCCCAACGACAAGGTGCTGACCATCGAGCTGTCGGAAAAACAGATAAGTGGACGCACCATCTCGCTCAGCATCGACTATGAGGATGTGCTGTCTGCCGATTCGTTTAACCATATACTGTTGGAGGAGGAATAATGAGAATTAGGAATGAGGAATTAGGAGTGAGGAATTGGCTTGTGCATACCTTACTCGTTGTCATCTGTTTTATGGCAAGCATGACTCCGGCAATGGCGCAGCAGAATAGCGACCGCATATCCTTGGGGTTCGGATGCCTGTATGAGCGAGGACTGGACGTGACGCTGTCCTACGAGTATGAGACGAAGTACCACAATGCGTGGGAGTATTTTGCAAACGGATATATCAAGTGGAACGAGTGCGCATCGTGCGGTCATGTCTGTCCTGAGAGTTTTTGGAACAACTACCGCAGTTATGGTTTCGGCTTTGCTATAAGCCTGTGTGGCAAGAGGACGCAACCACCATGGCAACATGCGCATAGGAGCATCGGCAGGTAGCGATACTGACAGGTTCTTGGGTGGCATCCACCTCGGCTATGAGCAAAACTATACACTCAGACACGGCTGGAAGCTCTTCTGGCAGGTGAAGACCGATGTGATGATCAAGGGTGAAGACCTGTTCAGAACGGGTATTGTCCTGGGTGTGAAACTTCCTGTAAAATGACTATGCGTATGAAGAAACTGTTTTCAATCTTGGCAGTTGCGGCAACGGTGTTGCTGACTGCCTGTGACGAGCATCAGGACTTTCCCGACACAGCCATGAAGGTCACCCATATCTTGACCACTGACGGCAAGGTGATGCCCTACGAAACCTACGAGCAATCGTGCAAGCAAGCCATTGCAGTGGTGTTCAACGTCAATCAGAGGGAAGAAATGGAGGGAAACGGATATGCCGTCTATCTGTGGGACATCGCTCCCGAAGCCTTTGCTGACAGTATCGGTGTGGAACAGGACACATCCTGTGACCTCACCGCCTACGACGGCAACAAGAACACTTTTGCCCTTTATGGCACGACCGATGTGAAGTCGCCTTTGGCTGAGCGTGTCTTCGACATGTGGCGTTACGGGCAAAGTGCCTATATCCCCAGTGTGGCACAGATGCGTCTGCTCTATCATGCCAAGGACATCATCAACCCATACATCCTGAAATGCGGCGGCACACCTATCCCCGATGAGGATGATGACTGTTGGTATTGGACTTCAACGGAGGTAGAAGGACAAGCGACCGCCAAGGCATGGCTTTACTCACTGGGAAGCGGTGCCATACAGGAGACTCCCAAGTGGCAGCCGCATAAGGCGAGACCCATCATCACGATTATGGATTAGCCCATATACAGACATCGAGTATCACCCGTATCATCATCAAAGTACAACAATTAAAAAAGAAAAAGCATGAAAAAGAATTTGTTTCTAATGTTGGGACTTGGAGCCATGCTCCTCACGTCCTGTGACCAAGACATCGTCAATGAGATTTACCTGCCCGGTGGCGGAGGTTCTGTGGTCGTGACCGACAGCACATCAACCAAGCAGCTTCAGGTATTCACCAATCTGGAGATGCTGCAACCTGCCGTTTCCACACGAGCCGTTGACAACCAGTGGGAACTCAATGATATGATTGGCATCTCTTCCACAGGGATGATCAACAATATGAAGTTCACCCGAAGCGGCGGCACGAATCAGTTTGTGTCAGCCAACAAGGTGTTTTTCACGGACACAGACACTCACACCTTCAATGCCTACTATCCCTATACGGCAAATCCTACCAACGACCTCATAGAGTTCCAAGTGCCGGAGGCAGCTGTACAGAGTGAGCAGAAGGTCAATGATTTTCTGTTTGCCAGTGGAGCGGCATCATACGCCAATCCGAGCCTTACATTGAACTTCACCCATCAGATGGTGCGTGTCATCATCAAGGTCTATACCTCACCAGAATACGGTTTCACCACCAATGATTTTGCAGGAAGCCTACTCACGTTCGTCGGTTATTTTGACAGCGGTACTTTCAACATCAAGACCGGAAAGGTAGAATGCAGTGACGAGTCGGTGACGACCTATTATTTCGGCGACCCACAAAGTGACCACATGGAATATACGCTTTATGTTCCTGCACAGGTTATGCCAGACATGACATTGCAACTCAGCAATGGGGAGAACTTCGTATTCCTCACAAACGACACGTGGAAAGCGGGTCATTCCTACAGCTATTCATTGAAGCCTGTACGCAACACCTTGGAGGTCATATCTGCAACTATTTCTCCGTGGACAGTAGAGTCTGAGAAGACCATCAACGGCTACGAATAAAACTCATAAGAGGATTGGAGGGTGTCCACCGTGGCATCCTTCATCTTTTCTCATTATCACCCAACATCATCGTAAAGTAAATGGAAGAAAGCAAAGAGTTACAGGGTTTTTACAAGATATTCAGGGCGGTGATTTATGTCTCCATCCTGATGGAGTTCTTCGCCTACGCACTGGAGCCGGAGCAGTTGGACTTCTTGGGCGGCGTAGTGACGGATATCCACACTCGCATCAAGCGGTGGATGATTTACCATGACGGCAACCTCGTGTATAGCAAGGTGGCTACGTTCCTGCTGATATGTATCACCTGTGTGGGAACGCGCAACAAGAAGCATCTGGAGTTTGACGCTCGCAGGCAGGTGCTCTATCCGCTGCTGTCGGGAGTGCTGCTGATTGTGCAGTCCGTATGGCTGTTCGGTCATTCGATAATGCCCTGTTTCTATACCCTCCGTTTGAACACTTGGCTCTATATGCTCACTTCCATCGTCGGTGTCGTATTGGTGCATATCGCCCTCGACAATATCTCTAAGTTCCTGAAGGAAGGGCTGCTGAAAGACCGCTTCAACTTCGAGAATGAGAGCTTTGAGCAATGCAGGGAGTTGCAGGAGAACAAGTACAGCGTGAACATCCCTATGCGCTATTATTACAAGGGCAAGTTCCGCAAGGGATGGGTGAACATCGTCAATCCGTTCCGTGGCACATGGGTTGTGGGTACTCCTGGTTCTGGTAAGACCTTCTCCATCATCGAGCCGTTTATCAGGCAGCACAGCGAGAAGGGCTTTGCCATGGTGGTGTACGACTATAAGTTTCCCACTCTCGCCACCAAACTCTACTATCATTACTTGAAGAACAAGAATGCCAAGGACAGCAAGATGCCCCATGGCATGAAGTTCAACATCATCAACTTTGTGGATGTGGAGTATTCGCGCCGTGTGAACCCCATCCAGTTGAAGTACATCAACAACCTTGCCGCAGCGAGCGAGACCGCCGAGACCCTGCTTGAATCCCTGCAAAAAGGCAAGAAGGAAGGCGGCGGTGGCAGCGACCAGTTCTTCCAGACCTCTGCCGTCAACTTCCTTGCCGCCTGCATCTATTTCTTCTGCAACTACGGCAAGGAGCCCTACGACAAGGACGGAAAGATGCTGATTGCCGAGCGGCGTGAAGACCCAAAGACGAAAAGGCTGATACCCACAGGACGGGTGTTCGACCATTCGGGCGCGGAGGTGCAGCCCGCTTATTGGTTGGGCAAGTACAGCGACATGCCACATATCCTATCGTTCCTCAATGAGAGTTATCAGACCATCTTCGAGGTACTTCAGACCGACAACGAGGTAGCCCCCTTGCTTGGCCCGTTCCAGACTGCCTTTGCCAACAAAGCCATGGAGCAGTTGGAAGGTATGATTGGCACGCTACGTGTCTATACCTCCCGTCTCGCCACCAAGGAATCTTACTGGATATTCCACAAGGACGGCGATGACTTCGACCTGAAGGTCAGTGACCCGAAGAATCCAAGTTATCTGCTCATTGCCAACGACCCCGAGATGGAGAGCATCATCGGTGCACTGAATGCCTTGATTCTCAACCGCCTTGTAACGAGGGTGAATACAGGACAGGGCAAGAACGTTCCTGTCAGCATCATCGTCGATGAGTTGCCGACCTTGTATTTCCACAAGATAGACCGACTGATAGGCACAGCCCGAAGCAACAAGGTGAGCGTGGCACTTGGCTTTCAGGAACTTCCGCAGTTGGAAGCCGATTATGGCAAGGTGGGTATGCAGAAAATCATCACCACCGTGGGCAATGTGGTGAGCGGTTCGGCAAGAGCCAAGGAAACCCTCGAATGGCTGTCGAGTGACATCTTCGGTAAAGTAGTGCAACTCAAAAAGGGCGTGACCATCGACCGTGACAAGACCTCCATCAACCTCAATGAGAATATGGACAGCCTGGTGCCTGCAAGCAAAATCTCCGATATGCCCACAGGTTGGATATGTGGACAGACCGCCCGTGACTTCGTAGTCACCAAGACCGGGATGAACGGAAGCATGAACATCCAGGAGAGCGAGGAGTTCAAGACATCCAAGTTCTACTGCAAGACCGACTTCGATATGACGGAAATAAAGAAGGAGGAATCGGAGTATGTCCCTCTCCCTAAGTTCTATAAGTTCAAGTCGAAAGAAGAGCGAGAGCGCATCCTCTACAAGAACTTCGTTCAGGTTGGGGAGGACGTGAAAGCCATGATTAAAGAGATTCAGCAGTTCCGCACTATGATGTAGTGATATTGATTAGAGTGCGGTGAGACATCGCACCTCCTATATAAAATAATGTAATGAGAAGATACATCATCGTACTATTGAGCATGTTGGCCATCTGTAGCGTGCCCTGTCAAAGCCAAACCATTGACAGGGCACTGTTTGAACGGATGGTAGCCATTACCAAACACTTCGAGGGTTGGCACGACCCAAAGACCACACCGGGCTATGTGGGCTATGGTCACCAGCTACAGAAGGGAGAGCGTTTCCCGAAAACACTGACACGTCAGCGTGCAGATTTGCTGTTACGGACAGACCTCCTCCGGCACCTGCGCCTATATGCCCGTTATGGCAGGGATGCTTATCTGCTTGCCACCCTCTCGTACCAGATTGGACCAGCCAAGTTGTTAGGCAATGGACGATACCCGAAAGCGTCCCTGCTCACCCGATTGGAACGTGGCGACAGGGACATCCTGCCACTCTATCTGAGCTATTGCAAATGGAGGGGAAAAGCAGTGGCATCCATTAGGAAACGGAGGTGGGTGGAATATCAGCTGTTGTATGCCGAGCGGTGAGGCACCATCCCTCCTATACCTGTTTGTCTGTCACTTATATTATATATAAAGGTAATAATTGCAATTTCAATGTTAAAGTCAGAGCATTATGGCATCCATCAAATTAAAGTTCAGAACATCATCTGTTCAAGAGAAAGAGGGTCGCCTGTATTATCAGGTGATACACAATCGTGTGGCACGTCAGATCCATACAGAGTACAGAATCTATTCCTCAGAGTGGGATGCGGACCATTCAAACATCATTTTGCCAACTTCCGTCACTCCACAACGTCAAGCCTATCTTCTTTCCTTGAAAGATACATTGGATGCTGACAGGAAGAAACTGCTGTTGGTCATTGCACGGTTGGACAAGGAAGGGCAGTCATATACAGCAGACACCGTCGTTGACAACTTCCATGAGGGAAAAGAATTACATGGCATTATCGGCTATACGCTGGAGTTGAACGAAAAACTGAGACGCATCGGCAAGAAGCGGATGGTAGCAAGGTACAAAACCACCCTCAACAGCCTCCAGCGTTACCTGAAAGGAGGCGATGTGCCATTGGAGGAAGTCGATGGGACAACGATACAAGGCTATGAACAGTGGCTGAAAGACAGCGGACTGTGCCGCAACACCACCTCTTTCTACATCCGCAACCTGCGCACCATCTACAATCATGCCGTAGATGACGGACTGGTCATCTCTTCCTCACCGTTCAAGCATGTATATACCGGCATCGACAAGACCGTCAAGCGGGCACTCCCCTTGGAAATCATCAAGCAACTGAAAGAGCTGGACTTGAGTCTGAACCCCCGTTTGGAGCTTGCAAGGGATATGTTCCTGTTCAGTTTCTATACCCGTGGGATGTCGTTCATCGATATGGCACAACTTACACCAAGCAATCTGCATGGCAGTACGCTCATTTACCGCCGTCAGAAGACCTCACAACAGTTGCACATCAAATGGGAACCTGCCATGCAGGAGATAGTGGCGAAGTACAAAACAGATGATTCTCCCTACCTGCTCCCTATAGCAAAAGGAGAGGGAGCCATATTCTGGAGACAGTACAAGAATGCCTATAGCCGTATCACCAAGCAGTTGAAGAAAATCGGAGAAATGATAGGCCTGTCCGTACCCCTGACCACCTACGTAGCCCGCCACTCCTGGGCAAGCATAGCCAAGAGCAAGAACGTGCCCGTATCTACTATCAGCGAGGCATTGGGGCATGACTCCGAGAAAACCACACAGATATACCTCTCCTCATTGGACACCTCTGTCGTTGACAACGCCAACAATCTCATCATCAATTCTCTTTAGGAGGTGCAGCGTCTCACTGCACCTTTATTTCAATATTTATAACTATTGTATTGCGGTGTGATACCGCAACTATAATAAAAAAGTCGGGGATTGTTGAGCAAAAAGGTGTTTCTCTCTTTAAGAGAAACTCTTCGGGATGCAAAAATATGAAAATAACTCCAATTCACCAAATTATATAGCGACTTTTTTACAAAAATGCTAAAATTTGTTGATTTCCGTCAAGCAATTGTTGAGCAAATATGTCTTTTACGATAAAATGATACCTCAATATCAACTGTTTAGCAAAACGATATTTCTCTTAAAGAGAGAAACATCTTTTGCATACCTTTTCCGACCGAATTTTTATGTCGTAAAGAGGGGCTTTGCAGGGGGTGGACTCAGAAAGATGAGAATAGATGACTATTGTAGTTGAAACACATAGAAAGTTGCTGATATACAGACCGATACGCATATCGGGATGAACCATGAGTACGTTCTTTTCTCGAAAAACACATGTCAAAACAGTATGGTGAATGTATTGGACAAGGATAAGATACTGTGGTATGTCATGCGGGCCTACAAGAACGAGAATACTGCCGAAGATCGGCTCTCTAATGAAACGTATGGCTTAGAGTATTTCATACCCAAGCAGAAAGTCCTTCGCACTGTCAAGGGCAAGAAAGTCTTTTTCAAGGAAATATATATCGAAACCGAACGAATTATCATTCGAAATTTCAAACAGAAGGATGCCGAAGGGTTGTTGGAGTATCTTTCCCATCCGCGTGTGAATTGCTTTGCCGGAGACCGCCTTTGTTCCAGAGAGGCGGCATGGGCATATATGCAGTATTCCCCGAAAGACATGCTGCGCTATGCGGTGAGTCTGAAAAAAGATGACCCTAAAATCCGCAACTATCATT
The DNA here is from genome assembly GCF_003602935.1 of Bacteroides sp. AM54-2NS. Classification (NCBI taxonomy): domain Bacteria; kingdom Pseudomonadati; phylum Bacteroidota; class Bacteroidia; order Bacteroidales; family Bacteroidaceae; genus Bacteroides; species Bacteroides sp. AM54-2NS. The sequence goes on along the minus strand of NZ_QTMZ01000082.1, from coordinate 2,073 downwards.
CAATACACGATTAAGGGTAGATTTATGAATCGTTAGTAGCAGCTTTCAGTAAAAAGCAACAGCACAACATCAATATGTAGCCACCATCCCCTTACCCCACGATGCGACTTGAGGTAATACGCAGATTCTAACCGGAAAGAAAGGATTCTTATCCGAATTCTGTTTTGAAGGGTTTTGCATAAGCGCGGTTTTCAGTATAGATATTCAGCACGTATTGCCTTGCTGTCATGATCCACTTGGCAGGTACGGAGATGAATCTGAAGACAAAAGCCTTTATGCGACTCGTTTTCTTGAGCCCAAAAGCCTTGGTGTCAAGCCTGCTCATGATGGTCTTGTAGAAATTGTGTATCAATGCAGTAAGCAGAAGAAAGACAGTATTCTCCGCCATGAATGACTTGGGGAGCCTGCTCCAACCGAATCCGTTGTTCATGTCGTCAAAGATACGTTCCTTGCCGCCACGCAGATTGTAGAATTCAACAATGTCCCTTGTCGATGACTTGTAATCGTTGGTCAGAATACAACGGTAAGTGTATTCGCCTTCCCACAGGTCAAGGTCGCCACTGTTGCGTCTTTGTCTCTGGATGACAAGACGATAGCACTTGCCTTCCCATTTCTCAACGAGAATGGAATTGAGTTCGAACTGGATGCCGTTAATCTCCTCCGTCTTCCATCCTCTCAGAGCAAAGATGTCATTGTAGAGCGAACTGCATCGGTTGGCACGGATGTAGAAATGTTTGCAATGCTTCTCTATCTCACTGACGATTTCCTTCGAGCAGGAACCGCAGTCTGCCCTGAAGCGATTTACACGGATGTTCTGGGATTCCAGAAGAGCGAAGAATCTCTTATGGGTGTCTGCCTGATGAAAACGCACATTCGTGTTACCATCGCTGTTCTCGATATAGACTATCTTGTCACCGATAACATATACGCCAGGCCTGTAGCCGAGGAACTTTTTGTAGGTCGGTTTTGCATCATACTTCTCCGTTTCAAGGAACTGATGGTCAAAGTCAACATCGTATTCCTCAATTTCCTTCAACTCGCCTGTAGAAACCAAAGCGTTTATAAGCAATGTGTTGAGTTTGTCTGCAGTATTGAAATCATAGGTCTTGCCTTGGTCGGAAGTATAGGAGATGTTTTCCTGTGTCAGTTCCTTGATGGCTCTGAGGATGGTATCAGAGCTGCATGTACGAAGGGTAGGATGATACGAGAGATGGCGCATCAGTTGTGACGTTACATCTTCCACGCATGAGCCGCCACAGAAATAAACGCTCATCAGCGAACGGACTATCTCGCTGAACTGATATCCGAAGATACTGCTGCATCTCTGACCCAGTGTTGAGTCGATAACGGGTGAAAGCATGGAGTCAAATTTCTCCATGATTGAAAAAATTCCTCCAAAAGGTGTGAGTTTCTCAGATTTAATTTGTATTTTTGCCATGTCATATTAGAGTTTTGCTTGTTTTCTTTTTGCAACACTAAGATAAGTGAAAATTCTGACATGCAAAATCCTGGGCAACTTTTTTGTTGCTCAGGAACTTATAAATAAAGTTAAATTATAGTGTTGCGGAATTAAGGAAAGTTAAAAAATCCTCCAACTTTTGTTAGATATATTTTTTTTGTGTAATTTTGTAATCATTATGCGGCAGTAATAATATACATATTAATACGAGTTAGTAATCCTGTAGTTCTCACATGCTACGAGGAGGTATTAAAAGGTGCGTTTCGACAACGCATCTAATGTAGTATATTATTGCTTAATCCAAATGAATATTATAAATTTAGGAATTCTTGCTCACATTGATGCAGGAAAAACTTCCGTAACCGAGAATCTGCTGTTTGCCAGTGGAGCAACGGAAAAGTGCGGCCGTGTGGATAATGGTGACACCATAACAGACTCTATGGATATAGAGAAACGTAGAGGAATTACTGTCCGGGCTTCTACGACATCTATTATCTGGAACGGGGTGAAATGCAATATCATTGACACTCCGGGACACATGGATTTTATTGCGGAAGTGGAGCGGACATTCAAAATGCTTGATGGAGCAGTCCTCATCTTATCCGCAAAGGAAG